>NZ_JAEULU010000067.1 GCF_016792925.1 Gemmobacter sp. | reverse complement strand
AGCGGCGAGGGGTACGAACTCTTGGACGGCCTGTCCGGCTTTGGCACGACGTCGCAGATGTTCGATGCCGCCTATTGGCGCGCCAAGGAGGGCGAGCTTGCGCGCACCATTCTTGCAACCCCCGGCGTCAAGGCTGCGCGGGTGCATCTGGCGCAGCCGGGGCCACAGCTGTTTCAGCGCGATTCGCAGGCCTCGGCTTCTGTCACGGTCACGATGGCCAGCGGGTCGATGTCCGTGGCGCAGGCGCGTGCGTTCAAGCACCTTGTGGCCTCGGCCGTCAGCGGGATGGCGCCGGAAGATGTCTCGGTCATCGACGCCCAGGGCGGGCTGATCCAGACCGGAAGCGATGAGGCGGGCGCAGATCCCGCTGGCAATGATCGGGCCGCTGAACTGCGCCGCAATGTGGAGCGGTTGCTGGAGGCACGGGTCGGCCATGGCAAGGCGGTGGTCGAGGTCAGCCTTGATGTGGTCAATGATCGCGAGCAGATCACCGAGCGCAAGTTCGATCCGCAAAGCCGGGTGGCCATCTCTACGGAAACGCAGGAAAAATCGGGCACCAGCAGCGAATCGGCTCAGGATGTGAGCGTGGCCTCCAACCTGCCGGAAGGCGACGCCGCTGCCGGAAGTGGCACTCAAAGCCAGAATTCGGAAACCCGGGAACGGGTCAATTTCGAGGTCTCGGAGACGCAGCGCGAGGTGGTCCGGGGCCCCGGCACGGTGCGTCGTCTGACGGTTGCCGTGCTGGTTGACGGATTGCGCGTGGCCGACGCGGAGGGGGCGATCACCTGGCAGCCGCGCCCGGAGGAGGAGCTTGCGGTGCTGCGCGAACTCGTGGCCTCGGCGGTCGGTCTTGATGAAAGCCGGGGCGACGTGCTGACGCTCAAGTCCCTCGCCTTTGAGGCCACCCCCGAGGCCGGAACACTGGCGGAGGCAAGCCTGCTGTCGGGCTTGGGCCAGCTGGATGTCATGTCGCTGGTCCAGGTTGCAGTTCTGGCGCTGGTGGCGCTGGTTCTGGGGCTGTTTGTGCTGCGCCCGATCCTCACATCATCCTCCAACCCGGTTGCAAGCCTGCCAGCCGCGACGGCCCCGCTGGCACTTCCCGGCGCCGAGAGTGGCACTGGCGATCTGTCGCCCCGCGTGGTCAGCGGAGAGATTGATGACATTGGCGAATATTCCGGCATGCCGGTTTATGGCGAAGCCACGGAATTGCCCGATGACCCGGTGGAGCGCCTGCGCCGCCTGATTGACGAGCGGCAGGCCGAATCGGTCGAAATTCTGCGCGGATGGCTTGAAGCGGAAGAGGAGCGTGCATGATGGCCATGCTACGGCTTGAGGTCTTTGAATCTGCCGACCCCGCACAGGAGCCAGTTGCCCCCTCTGCCGCAGGTGCGGATCAGGAGAGCCGACTGGAGGCCTATGAGCAGGGGTATCGCGCGGGCTGGGAAGATGCGGCAGCGGCCCATGCCGAGGATCAGCGGCGCATCCGCGTGGATCTTGCACGGAGCCTTCAGGCCCTTGGCTTCACCTATCAGGAGGCGCGCGCGCATGTGCTGAAATCGCTGGCGCCCTTGATGCAGGATATGGTGGGCAAGCTTTTGCCCGAAATGGCGCGGGAAGCGTTGGCCCCCACCGTATTGGAAACCTTGATGCCGCTGGCCGAACAGCTGGCAGACGAACCCGTGACGCTGGTGGTGAATGCCAATGATCGCAAGGCAATTGAAGAATTGCTGGAACAGGCGACGGGCCTGCCCGTGACCATCGTCGAGGAAGCAACCCTGAGCGAAGGGCAGGCCTTCCTGCGTCTGGGCTTGCAGGAAGTGCATATCGATCTTGCCCGCGCCACGGCTGAAATCGCCGCCGCCGTGCGGGGCTTCTTTGGATTTTCGGAAAAGGAATGAGCTATGGAAGACATGGTTGACCAAAGCCCTTTCGGCCAGGTGCCCATCGAAATTCTCATCTCGGTGGGGAAGGCGCGGCCGCAGGTGCGCGATCTTTTGCGCCTTCAGCGCGATGCGGTGCTGCCCCTGGATCGCCGCGTCGATGACCCGGTCGAGCTGTATGTCGGGGACCGGCTGATTGCCCGCGGCGAATTGCAGGAGCTGGAAGGCGATCAGGCCGGGCAACTCGCCGTGCGACTGATCGAAGTGGCCAGCCTCAAGGGCGGTCTTTGATGCGGCATCTGCTGGGGGTTTTGGCCCTGTTTCTGGTGCTGACAGCACCGGCACTGGCGCAGGATGTGCCGTTGGATGCTCTGCAAGGCCCTGATCTGGCAAGCAGATCGGTGCAACTGATCGCATTGATCACCATCCTCAGCATCGTGCCGGGAATTGCAGTGATGGTGACGTGCTTTCCGTTCATCGTCACCGTGCTGTCGATCCTGCGCCAGGCGCTTGGCCTGCAAACGGCACCGCCCAATATGGTGATCGTGAGCCTTGCCATGTTCCTGACCTGGTTTGTGATGGACCCCGTGCTTACCGAGGCCTGGACCCGGGGCGCAGGCCCGTTCTCG
>NZ_JAEULU010000213.1 GCF_016792925.1 Gemmobacter sp. | reverse complement strand
GGGGGGTTTGGGGGGTGCATTGGGGGGCTGGGGCGAAAAAAAGGGGGTTGTTTATTTTTTTTTGGTGTGTTGGGGGGGGGTGGGTCCGGGGCGGTGGAACAGGGCTTGGGTCAGGGGCTTATTTTCCTGGGTGATTTCGTTTCTGTGAAGCAGATCAAGGAGATGGGCCAGAAGGTTGCGGCGGGCGGCGGGGAGGAGGGCGGGGGCGGTGTCGTGGTAGACCTCGGCCAGCAGCCCCTCCAGATCGCGCGGACGGGTCAGGGCCTGCAAGATCAGGGCTTCGCGGTGGCGCCGATGGGTGATCAGCTCTTGCAGCCGTGCGGCGGGGGTCTCGATCGCCGCGCCATGGGCGGGGTAAAAGCGCTGCCAGGGCCGCCTGGACAGCTGCGCCAGCGAGGCCATGTAATCGGTCATGTCGCCCTCGGGCGGCGAGACCAGCGAAGGGGCCCAGCCCATGACGTGATCGCCGGTGAACAGCCGCGCGCCCCAGCCAAGGCAGATATGGCTGCCGAGGTGGCCGGGCGTGTGCAGCACCTCCAGCGCCCAACGGTGCCCTGTCACCACCTCGCCATCTTGCAGGCAGCGATCCGGGGTGAAGGCCAGATCAAGCCCCTCGCCACCGCCCAACCCCTGCACGCCGGCCATCCGGGGCGAGAGACCGGCATGGGCGTCGCCAAAGGCCAGCACCTCGGCCCCGGTCGCCTCGGCCAGCGGGCGGGCGAGGGGGGAGTGGTCGAGATGTGCATGGGTGACGATAATATGGCTGATCCGCTCGCCGGGGCGCAGCGCCGCGAGAATCGCCGCCAGATGGGCGGGCAGGGCAGGGCCGGGGTCGATCACAGCCACCTCTCCCTCGCCCAGCAGGAAGGTATTGGTGCCCCAATGGGTCATGGGCGAGGGGTTGGGGGCCAGCACCTTGCGCAGGCCGGGTTCGATCTGCTGCATCACGCCCGGTTCAGGTTTCATCGCTTGCTCTTTCGCTGCGGCGCGCTAGGGTCGGCGCCATGGCGTTCCGTCTCAAATATCTGTTGCCGCGCGGGCTTTACGGCCGCGCCTTGCTCATTCTGGTCGTGCCTATCGTCACGATCCAGCTTGTCGTGTCCATAGCTTTCATCCAGCGGCATTTCGAGCGGGTGACGCAGCAGATGACCGGTGCCGTGGCCAGCGAGATCCGCTATGTGCTGGCGCGCCGGGGCGCGGGAGACCGGGCCGGGGCGCAGGCGGTGGCCGAGGGGCTGGGGCTGGACCTCGCGCCGGTCAGTGCGCCCCTGGAGGGTGTGGCGCGCGATTGGGCCGATCTGACCGGCGCAGTGGTGGCGGGCACGCTGCGCGAGGCGGTGCCGGGCTTTCTGGGCGCCGATATGAAAAGCGAGGACAACCGCGTTCTGGCCGATTTCCGGCAAGGAGCGGAGGTGCTGCGGGTGGGGATCGACCGGCGGCGGATGTCGGCCACCAATCCGCATCAGCTTTTGGTGTTGATGATCATGACCTCGGCGCTGATGACGGTGATTTCTTACTTGTTCCTGCGCAATCAGGTGGCGCCGATCACCCGGCTGGCCCAGGCGGCGGAGGCGTTCGGCAAGGGGCAGCACATGCCCTATCGCCCGCGCGGTGCGGCCGAGGTGCGGGCGGCGGGGGCGGCCTTCATCGACATGCGGGCGCGGATCGAGCGGGCACTGGAAAGCCGGACGCGGATGCTGTCGGGGGTGAGCCATGATCTGCGCACGCCGCTGACCCGGCTGAAACTGGGCCTGTCGCTCTTGCCCGAGGATGACGAGACCGAGGCTCTGCTGGGCGATGTGGCCGATATGGAGCGGCTGGTGGACGAGTTTCTGGCCTTCGCGCGCGGCGATGCCACCGAGGAGGCGGTGGAGACCGATTTGGCCGCGCTGGTGCAGCGTGTGGTGGAAAAGGCGGTGCGTGGCGGGCAGAATGTGCAGGTGCAGGGCGCGATGGTGGTGCGGCTGCGGCTGCGGCCTCAGGCGATCACCCGGGCGCTGGAAAACCTGATCGGCAATGCCAACCGCTTTGGTGATCGGGCGCGGGTGACGCTGATGGATGGTGACCGCTTCGTGCGGATCGTGGTCGAGGATGACGGGCCGGGCATCCCGATGGAGCGGCGCGACGAGGCGGTGCAACCCTTTGCCCGGCTGGATGGCGCGCGCGATCCCAACCGGGGCGGCGGGGTCGGGCTGGGCCTGTCGATCACCGCCGATATTGCGCGCAGCCATGGCGGCGCGCTGTGGCTGGGCGAAAGCGAGGCGCTTGGCGGCTTGCGGGCCGAATTGGCGCTGGCGCGGTGACGCAGGCCGCGCGCTGCGCATGCCCCTTCCGGGCTTCAGCGCGGACAGGGTTATCTTGGACGGGCGGCCACCAGAATCCAGGCGGGCTTTGCGCCCTGCGCCAGGCCAAAACCGATTTCGGTGACCGCAGGGTCCAGCAGATTGGCGCGGTGACCGGGCGAGGCATTCCAGAAGGCCAGCATCTGCTCTGGCCCGCCTGCAAAGCCTTGCCCGGCATTCTCGGTCGCCCGCGCCGCCGGATAGCCGGTGCCGCGCACCCGCGTGAGGACGGTGCTGCCATCCGAGCCGCGATGCGTCAGGGCATTGCGCGCGGCATTGTCGCAGGCCTGCGCCTGCGCGGCGGCATCCAGCAGCGCCGAGCGGCGCAGCGCGGGCAGGCCCTGCGCGGCCCGCAGCGCATTGGCGCCCGCGATCACCGTGGCGCCATAGGCCGCGCGTTCGGGCGAGGGCGTGCAGCGGGCCGAGGCGGGCAGGGCGCGCGGCTCGGGCGCGGCATCCGCACTGCCCCCGCCGATCCGCACCGCCAGCGGCAGCTTGGCCGCCGTGGATTCGGGCACCGGAATCACGATGCAGCCGGTAAGGGCAAAGCTGGCAAGCAGCAGGGCAATGCGGGTCATGGCAGCTCTCCTGATGGGGCAAGACCGTGCTACCTCTGCGGGTGGGGAAAAGGCAAGGTGCCCTTGCAGCCCCCGTCGCGCGACACTAAGACTTGGGTAACACCTCGGCGTTATGGCTCAATCAACAGGTTACAGGCAGGCGAGATATGAGAGATCCGGTCGAATTCTACATGAACACCCTTGTGCCCATGGTCGTCGAACAGACCAGCCGGGGCGAACGCGCCTATGACATCTATTCGCGCATGCTGAAAGAACGGATCATCTTCATGTCCGGTCCGGTGCATGACGGCATGTCCTCGCTGATCTGCGCGCAGCTTCTGTTCCTGGAGGCGGAGAATCCGAACAAGGAAATCTCCATGTATATCAACAGCCCCGGCGGTGTCGTGACCTCGGGCCTGTCGATCTATGACACGATGCAATACATCCGGCCCAAGGTCTCCACGCTGGTGATCGGGCAGGCGGCCTCGATGGGGTCGCTGCTCTTGACGGCGGGCGAAAAGGGCATGCGCTTCTCGCTGCCGAACAGCCGCGTCATGGTTCACCAACCCTCGGGCGGCTATCAGGGGCAGGCCACGGACATCATGATCCACGCCCGCGAGACCGAAAAGCTGAAGCGCCGGCTGAATGAAATCTACGTGAAACATACCGGCAACGACTATGACACCGTGGAAGCCGCGCTGGAGCGCGACAATTTCATGTCTGCCGAACAGGCCAAGGATTGGGGTCTGATCGACGCCATTCTGGAAAGCCGCGGCAAGTCGGGTGACGACGAGGCCAAGTGATCGCCGCGCCCCCGTCCGGCCCGTCTGGCCGGGGGCGTTTTCGCATTGTGGCGGCCGCGGCTTTGGCCTAGGCTTTCGACATGGCCCCGAAGGGGCGCACGGCAGAGGATGACAATGGCGACGAATACCGGCAGCGACAGCAAGAACACCCTCTATTGCTCGTTCTGCGGCAAGAGCCAGCATGAGGTGCGCAAGCTGATTGCAGGCCCGACCGTGTTCATCTGTGACGAATGCGTCGAGCTGTGCATGGACATCATCCGCGAGGAAACCAAGGCCAGCGGGCTGAAAACCACCGATGGCGTGCCGACCCCGCGCGAGATCTGCAAGGTTCTGGACGATTATGTCGTGGGCCAGGAACATGCCAAGCGCGTGCTGTCCGTGGCGGTTCACAACCACTACAAGCGGCTGAACCATTCCTCCAAACAGGATATCGAACTGGCAAAGTCGAACATCCTGCTGATCGGCCCCACCGGCACCGGCAAGACCCTGCTGGCGCAAACGCTGGCGCGGATTCTGGATGTGCCTTTCACCATGGCCGATGCCACCACGCTGACCGAGGCCGGTTATGTGGGCGAGGATGTGGAGAACATCATCCTCAAGCTGTTGCAGGCCAGCGAATACAATGTGGAGCGGGCGCAGCGCGGCATCGTCTATATCGACGAGGTCGACAAGATCACCCGCAAGTCGGACAACCCCTCGATCACCCGCGACGTGTCGGGCGAGGGGGTGCAGCAGGCGCTGCTGAAGATCATGGAGGGCACCGTCGCAAGCGTGCCGCCGCAGGGCGGGCGCAAGCATCCGCAGCAGGAATTCCTGCAAGTGGATACGACGAACATCCTGTTCATCTGCGGCGGGGCTTTTGCCGGGCTGGACAAGATCATCGCGCAGCGTGGCAAGGGCTCGGGCATCGGCTTTGGCGCCTCGGTCAAGGGCCCCGACGAGCGCGGCGTGGGCGAGCTGTTCCGCGAGCTGGAGCCGGAAGACCTGTTGAAATTCGGTCTGATCCCGGAATTCGTCGGCCGTCTGCCGGTGATTGCGACCCTTGCCGATCTCGACGAGGCGGCGCTGGTCACCATCCTGACCGAGCCGAAGAACGCGCTGGTGAAGCAATACCAGCGTCTGTTCGAGATCGAGAGCGTGAAGCTGACCTTCACCCCCGAGGCGCTGGTGTCGATCGCCAAACGCGCCATCAAGCGCAAGACCGGCGCGCGGGGGCTGCGCTCGATCATGGAAGACATCCTGCTCGACACCATGTTCGAGCTGCCCGGCATGGGCAATGTGTCGGAAGTGGTGGTGAATGACGAGGCGGTGAATGCCGGCGCCAAGCCCTTGCTGGTGCATAGCGAGCCGAAGAAGAAAGAGCCGGCAGCGGCGGGCTGAGGCCTGACGGCCCCGAAGCGCGCGCTGTTCCCGGAATATCAAAGCCCCGCCCGGCGTGCTGCCGGGCGGGGCTTTGCGTTCAAAGGATCAGATCGCCGAGGTCGATCTGATCCAGGCCCGCGAGGCGGATCACCACATCGGCCCGGCCATCGCCTTGCAGGTCGATGCGCAGCGCCAGAGTGCCATTCGCAAAGACCCGCAGCACCAGTTCGGCCTCGCCATCACGGCTCAACCCGCGCTGGCCATGCCAGGCCGATTGCTCCAGCCCAAGGCCAGACAGGTCGATCCGGTCCTCGCCGCGCTGGAAATCGGTGATGATGTCGCGCCCGCCTTGGCCGGGCGTGAAGACAAACCTGTCCGCCCCTGCGCCGCCGGTCAGCAGGTCAGAGCCCCAGCCCCCCAGCAGCACATCATCCCCCGCGTCGCCATTCAGCACATCGCGGCCCGTGCCGCCTTGCAGCCGGTCATCGCCGCCACCACCGCTCAGCGCATCCTTGCCGCGGCCGCCCGACAGGCTGTCCTGCCCGTCGCGCGCCATCAGCCGGTCATCGCCCGCCGCACCGAACAGACGGTTGTTGCCGTCCAGCCCGGAGAGCAGATCGGCCAATGCCGTGCCATGCAGGCGATCCTGCCCCGCCCGATCCACCAGCGTCGCGCCATTCAGGAAGGTGCCGGGGTCGCGGTCATCGGCCCACCAGGCCTCTGTGCCATCCCGAAACGCCTCCACCGCGCGGGCGCGGGCGCTGTCTTCGGCATAGGCACTGTCCCAGATGCCCCAGCTGCCATAGCGCCCGCCCTCGCCAAAGTCGGAGAAATGCGCCAGAAGCCCGCCGCCATTCTCGCGCCAAAGTGCGAAATATTCGGCATAAAGCGCCTCGAAACCGGGATGGCGCACCAGTTCGGTGAAAAAGGCGGTCTGCGCCGGGTCTTGCGCCCCGCCAAACAGGCCGTCCAGATCGACGATATGCTGGCCGCCCTCATAGGCCTCCAGCTGCCAGCCCAGATCTTCGGCCATCTGTGCGTGATAGGCGATGATCGCGCCCAGATTGGCAAGGGTGTCAAAGCCATCGCCGGTGCGCAGCCAGGCAATCGCGGCCGTAAAGCCCGCCTCACCGGCAGCAATCCAGTCGGCCACCTGCGCCTCCATCGCCTCGCTGGCCAGCGATCCGCCAAAATAGGGCGCAATTGCATAAATATGGAAGGGAGCGTCGCGGGGCGGGGTGCCGCCCGCCGCCACATAGTCCGGCGCATCCAAAGCGTACTGCTCCAGCCCCTGCCACCCGGCCTGAGTCGCAAACACATTCAGCGCGCGTGTGCCGGTCTCCTCGCCAAAGACCTCGGCCACGATCCCGGCCATCTGGGCGGCCCGCATGCCATACCATTGCATCCAGCCGCCCTCGGCCTCGGCGCCCCAAAGCCGTGCGGCCTCTGCCTGGGCAAAATGCGCCTGATCAAAGCCCCAGTTCCACACCTCGTTCGACAGCTCGAACCGCGCCACCAGACCGGGGTCCAGATGGTCGCGCACATAGGTGACGAACTGGCGGATGTAGTCGTCGCTGGCCATATGGGGCAGGGTGAACCATGGATCAGCGCGGGTCGCGTTCGCCAGCGCCACCATCACCTCGACCGAGGCGCCGCGATCATCCTCGCCCATCACCGTGTCGCGCGCGGCATCAAGGGGGCGTCGGTCCTCCCAATCCACGATGGTGGAATTGTTGGTGGCCATCCAGTCCATGAAGCGCAGCGCGCGAAAATCATCAATCTTTTCAATAAACTCGGGGGTGAAGATCGCCCCGGCCTCGATCAGCTCGCTGTCCTGTTCATTGTAAAGCCGGATGTCGCGCAGGTAATCGCCGCTGCCCGCCGGATCAGTGGAGAGGATCGAGATTTGCAGCATCTGCCCCGCCTCCAGCCGGAAGGTGATGCGGCCCTCCTCCTGCGACAGGATCTGATCGGCGCCGATGAAGCCCAGTTCGATCTCGCCCGCGCCCTGCCAATCCAGCACATAGGTGCCCGCCGGCACATGGCCGCCGGTGAACAGGATGGTAGAGACCCGCTCGAACGGGGCGGTGCTGCCATCTTGCGTGAAGCCACGCACCCAGCCTGCCGCGTCCAGATCCAGCAGCTCGGCCTGACCGGTATCAAAGGCGCCCTCGCTTTGCGTATACCAGGGCCGCGACTGGCGGAACAGATTCACAAAAGGGAATGCGGTGGTCCAATCCACCAGACCGTGCAGATTGGTTCCAAGCGAAGGGCCGGGCATCCTGCGTCTCCTGTCCTGACGCGGGCAGGGAAACACGAAACCCTTAAGCATTGGTAACCGGCGAAGCGGCGCGCATCGGGCCGCCTTGGCACTGGACCTTCGCGCCCCGATCGGTCATAGAAAGGCAAACACCCTGCGGAGCTTGCCCATGTATTTCCTCAAGCGTCTTGTCACCTGGTGGAACAGCCAGACGCTCGGCACCCAGATTTTCACGGCCCGCAAGGGGGTGAAGGTCGGCGAGGACGATCAGGGCAACATCTATTACGAGACCCGCGACCGCAAGCGCCGCTGGGTGATCTTCAATGGCGAGGCCGAGGCCAGCCGCGTGGCGCCCGACTGGCATGGCTGGCTGCATTTCACCTGGGATCAGCCGCCGACCCAGGCGCCGCTGGCGCATAAGTCCTGGGAGCAGCCGCATCAGGAAAACCTGACCGGCACGCTGGCCGCCTATGCGCCTGCCGGCTCGATCCGCAAGGGCGCGCCGGTCGCGCGCACGGATTACGAAGCCTGGCAGCCGGAATAAGCTGGCCTCAGGGGGCATCATGTCGGAAAATACCACCGAAATTCTGGCGGGCGGTGCGGTTCTGGCCGTCGCCATCGGCTTTCTGGCCTTTGCGGCGCAGGGCATGGGCCTTGGCGGCAGCGGCGGCACCTATGACCTGACCGCCTCGTTCCAATCGGCGGAAGGCATCAAGGTCGGCACCGATGTGCGGCTGGCCGGGGTGAAGGTCGGCACGATTTCCAAACTCGATCTCAACCCGCAAACCTTTTACGCCGATGCCACGCTGACCCTGCGCGAGGCGGTGCAGCTGCCGCAGGATTCGGCGGCGCTGGTCTCCTCCGAAGGCCTGCTGGGCGGCAATTACGTCGAATTGCGGCCCGGCGGCGCGGTCGAGGTGCTGGCGGCAGGCTCCGAGATCGAGGACACCCAAGGCTCTGTCAGCCTGATCGGCCTCTTGATGAAGTTCGTCGGCAGCAGCGCCGAAGACGCGTTGCAGCAATGAAGGCCCTTGGCGCGCTTGCCCTGATGCTGGTGGCGGCGCCCGCCATGGCACAAGAGGTCACCTCGGCCCCCGGCGGCATCCTGCGCTGGCTGGACAAGGTGACGGGCGAAACCGCAGATATCGAACTGGCCGATGGTCAATCGGCGCTGTCGGGCCGCCTGACCATCCAACTCGACGAATGCCGCTATCCCACCGCCAACCCCGCCTCCGATGCTTTCGCGCATCTGACGGTGATGGAGGAAGGGCAGGGCGCGCCTGCCTTCTCTGGCTGGATGGTGGCCTCCAGCCCCGCGCTTTCGGCGCTGGAACATCCGCGCTACGATGTCTGGGTGCTGCGCTGCCTGACGCCAGACCAGCCCGAGCTGGAGATCACGCCGCCCCCCGCCACCGACGAGGATTTCGAGGCCCCGCAAGAGGGTTAAGCGAAGGCCGCCTCGCCCTGCAAGGCCTCGGCCAGCCGGGCCTGATAGGCCGCGCGGCTGATCTCCACCCCGCCGAGGCTCGCCAGATGCGGCGTCAGGAACTGGGTGTCCAGCAACACGAAGCCGCGCGCCCGCAACCGCGCCACCAGATGCGCCAGCACGATCTTGGAGGCGGAACGGCGGCGCGAGAACATGCTTTCGGCAAAGAAGGCCCGCCCTAGCGTCACGCCATAGGTGCCGCCTTTCAACGCGCCATCCTCCCACAGCTCCAGACTATGCGCATGACCCATCTGGTGCAGCGCCAGATAGAGCTGAAAGATCTGCCCGTTGATCCACGTCTCGGGCCGGTCGGCACAGCCCGCCACCACGCCCGCGAAATCGCGGTTCGCCACGATCTCGAACCCACCGTGCCGCATCTCCTTGGCGAGGGAGCGCGAGACGTGAAACCCGTCCAGCGGCAAGACCCCGCGCCGCCGCGGCTCCACCCAATGCAGCCCTTCCGCGCCCGCACTGTCCGCCATGGGAAACACCCCCATCGCATAGGCGCGCAACAACAGCTCTGGCGTGATCTCAGATGACAAAAGGAGGCTCCGGTCAAACCCGAGCCCCCTTCATTTTCTGTTCAAAAATATCCCACGGGGGGCCGGGGGTGTGAAACCCCCGGACATTTCCGCTTGCGCGGCGCCTTGGGGGTGTGAAACCCCCGGCGGGTTCAGCAAAACCACCGGGGAAAGGATCAGGCAAACTGCTCTGCCAGCCATTTTTCCAGCCAGTGAATGTTATACTCACCGCTTTGAATATCCGGCTCGGCCAACAGCATGTGGAACAGCGGCACCGAGGTTTCCACCCCGTCGATGATCAGCTCTGACAATGCCCGTTTCAGACGCGCCAGCGCCTCGGGCCGGTCGCGGCCATGCACGATCAGCTTGCCGATCAGGCTGTCATAATAGGGCGGGATCGAATAGCCGCCATACAGCGCCGAATCCATCCGCACGCCCAGGCCGCCGGGGGCGTGGAACACCTTCACCTTGCCGGGGCAGGGGGCGAAATTGGGCAGGCGCTCAGCATTGATCCGCACTTCGATGCAATGGCCGTTGATCTCCAGATCCTGCTGGCCAAAGGACATCGACAAGCCCGAGGCGACGCGGATCTGCTCGCGCACCAGATCGACGCCAAAGATGCCTTCGGTCACCGGATGCTCCACCTGAAGGCGGGTGTTCATCTCGATGAAATAGAACTTGCCGTCCTCATAGAGGAACTCGATGGTGCCCGCGCCGATATATTTCAGCTTGCGCATCGCGCTGGCGCAAACCTCGCCGATCTCGGCGCGCATGGCGGGCGTGATGCAGGGGCCGGGGGCCTCCTCGAACACCTTCTGGTGACGGCGCTGCAACGAGCAATCGCGCTCGCCCAGATGCACCGCATTGCCGCGCCCGTCGCCAAAGACCTGAATCTCGATGTGACGCGGCTTTTGCAGGTATTTCTCGATATAGACCTCGTCATTGCCGAAGGCCGCCTTGGATTCGCTGCGCGCGGTGCGGAAGGCGATCTCCAGATCCTCGGGCGATTTGGCGACCTTCATGCCGCGCCCGCCGCCCCCGGCAGTGGCCTTGATGATGACCGGATAGCCGATCTCCAGCGCGACTTTCAGCGCGGCCTCCACATCCGGCACGCCGCCATCCGACCCCGGCACCACCGGAATGCCCAGTTCCTTGGCGGTTTCCTTGGCGGTGATCTTGTCACCCATGATGCGGATATGCTCGGCGGTGGGGCCGATGAAGGTCAGGCCATGATCCTGCAAGGCCTGCGCGAAACTCGCGTTTTCCGACAGGAAGCCATAGCCCGGATGCACCGCCTGCGCGCCGGTGATCTCGCAGGCCGAGATGATGGCCGCCTTGTTCAGATAGCTTTGCCCCGAGGGGGCAGGCCCGATGCAGACCGACTCGTCGGCCATGCGCACATGCATCGCATCGGCATCGGCAGTGGAATGCACCGCCACCGATTTGATCCCCATCTCGCGACAGGCGCGGATCACCCGCAGGGCGATCTCGCCCCGGTTGGCGATCAGGATTTTCTCGAACATCTGGGTCAAGGGCGCAGCCTCACTCGATGATCAGCAGGGGGGCGCCGAATTCGACGGGGGTGCCGTCCGACACCAGAATGCGCTTCACCGTGCCCGCGCGCGGGGCGGGGATGTGGTTCATGGTCTTCATCGCCTCGATGATGAGGACGGTCTGCCCTTCGGCCACGGTGGCGCCGATGGTGATGAAGGGCGTGGCGCCCGGCTCGGCGGCCAGATAGGCGGTGCCGACCATGGGCGAGGTCACGGCGCCGGGGTGCTGCGCCGGGTCTTCCGGCGCGGCGGGGGCGGCAGCCGGGGCGGCGGCGGCTGCGGGCGCTGCGGCCATCGCCATCGGGGCGGCCATCGGCGCCGCCAGCGTGGTGGTGACGATATTCGCCTGTTTCACCACGCGCACGTCCAGGCTGTCATCCTCGCCATATTCGCGCTTCACCGACAGCTCGGTCAGGTCGTTCTTGTTCAGAAGCTCGGCCAGCGCCTGAATGAAGGCCACATCGGCGTCGGGGGAGTGTTTGCTCATGCCATCCTCATTGGTTTCGTTTGGCAGATGGGGGCGGCGCCGTGTTTGCGCAAGCAGGCCCCCCGCCATGGCTGGCTGCCCTTATACGTCAGGCCTGCCGGGGTGAAAAGCCTTTGCGTGTCGTGGCGGCAGCCAAAGCAAAGGGGGCGCTCGCGCCCCCCTCTTGGCCTGACGGCCAATTCACCCCCCTGAGGATATTTTTGAACAGAAAATGAGGGGCCATTGTTCTTTTCTGTGCTTGACCATCCGCAGGACCGGGCGGGCGTTGCACGCCCCCCTTGCGGGGAGACCGGAACGGGCGAGGTGGCGCGAGCGCCCCCTTTCTTCTCATTCCGCCGCGCGCGCCGAGGGGTTGTTGGGGTGCTGGGTCCAGTTGGCATAGTCGGTCACCGCGCGCCCGGTGCGGGGGTCCACCATGCCCTTGGGCATTTCCACCATGGTGATGCAGTTTTCCACCGGGCAGACATTGACGCAGAGGTTGCAGGCCACGCATTCGTCATCCTTCACGGTGAAGGTGCGATCTGCGCTCATGGCGATGGCCTGGTGGCTGGTATCCTCGCAGGCAATATAGCAGCGCCCGCATTTGATGCAGTCATCCTGGCTGATATGGGCCTTGGTGACATAGTTGAGGTTCAGGAACTGCCAGTCGGTCACATTGGGCACCGCGCGGCCCACCAGTTCCGACGTGTCGGTGAAGCCCTTGCGGTCCATGTAATCGCTGAGGCCCGAGATCATCTCCTGCACCACCTTGAACCCATAGGTCATGGCCGCGGTGCAGACCTGCACATTGCCCGCGCCAAGTGCCATGAATTCGGCCGCGTCCCGCCAGGTGGTCACCCCGCCGATGCCCGAGATCGGCAGGCCATGGGTGGCGGGCGAGCGGGCGATTTCGGCCACCATGTTCAGCGCGATGGGTTTCACCGCCGGGCCGCAATAGCCGCCATGGGTGCCCTTGCCGTCGATGGTGGGTTCGGGCGCGAAATCATCCAGATCGACCGAGGTGATCGAGTTGATGGTGTTGATGAGGCTGACCGCATCGGCGCCGCCGCGCCGGGCGGCCTCGGCGGGCTTCCGCACATCGGTGATATTGGGGGTCAGTTTCACGATGCAGGGCATGCGGGAATACTGCTTCACCCAGCGGGTGACCATTTCAATATATTCCGGCACTTGCCCCACGGCGCTGCCCATGCCGCGTTCGGCCATGCCATGCGGGCAGCCGAAATTCAGCTCTACCCCATCCGCCTCGGTATCCTCGATCCGGGCGAGGATGTCGCGCCATGAGTCTTCATCGCAGGGCACCATCAGCGAGATGATCAGGGCGCGGTCGCGCCATTTGCGCTTCACCTCCTTGATCTCTTGCAGGTTCACCTCCAGCGGGCGGTCGGTGATCAGTTCGATATTGTTCAGCCCCAGCAGGCGGCGGTCGGCGCCCCAGATCGCGCCATAGCGCGGCCCCGAGACATTGACGACCGGCGGCCCTTCCGACCCGAGGGTCTTCCAGACCACGCCGCCCCAGCCTGCCTCATAGGCGCGTTCCACATTCACCTTCTTGTCGGTGGGAGGGGCGCTTGCCAGCCAGAACGGGTTGGGGGATTTGATGCCGATGAAATTGGTGGTGAGATTGGCCATTGTGCTGGTCTCCTGTCGCGGGCCTCAGCCCGCTGCCCCCGTCAGATAGGCGTGAATGTCTTCGGCGGCGTCGCGGCCTTCGGCCACGGCGGTCACGGTCAGATCCTCGCCGCCAAGCGCGCAATCGCCGCCGCACCACAGCCTGTCGCCGGCGCGTTTGGGCAGCTTGCCCGCCACCACCGTGAGGCCTTCGGGCAGGCCGGCGAGGGTCTGGCCGATGGCCTTGAACACCTGATCGGCCTTGAGGGTGAAGCCCTCGGGGCGCAGTTTCAGGCCCTCGGCGGTGTCTTCGGTATAGGCGAATTCCACCGCCTCGGCCTGGGTGACACCGGCCACCTTCACCGGCGCTGCGCCATAGATGATGCGGACGCCGGTTTGCGTGGCGTGTTCCTGCTCATAGCCCGAGGCGCTCATCTTCTCGCGGCCCCGGCGATAGACGATGGTGACGTTTTCAGCCCCCAGCAGCTTCGACTGCACGGCCGCGTCCACCGCCGTCATGCCGCCGCCGATCACCACCACATCGCGCCCCACGGCGACGGTGCTGCGGTCGCTCGCCTGACGCAGGCCCGCGATGAAATCGACCGCGTTCTGCACGCCCGCCAGTTCTTCGCCTGCCGCGCGCAGCGCATTCACGCCCGCCAGACCGATGCCCAGAAACACCGCGTCGTAATCGGCCAGCAGATCGGCCAGCGCCACATCCTTGCCCAGAGTCACCCCGTTGCGCAGGGTGATGCCGCCGATTTTCAGCAGCCAGTCCACCTCGCGCGCGGCGAAATCATTGGCGGCCTTGTAGGTGGCGATGCCGTATTCGTTCAGGCCCCCCGCCTTGGGGCGCCGCTCGAACACCGTCACCTCATGGCCCTTCATCGCCAGCCGATGCGCGCAGGCGAGGCCCGCAGGCCCGGCGCCCACCACCGCCACGCGCTTGCCCGTGAGGGCCGCGCGGGTGAAGGGATGCAGGCCCTTTTCCATCAGCGTATCGGTGGCATAGCGTTGCAGGCGGCCAATCTCGACCGGCTTGCCCTCGGCCACCTCGCGCACGCAGACCTCCTCGCACAGCGTCTCGGTCGGGCAGACGCGGGCGCACATGCCGCCCATGATGTTCTGGCTGAGAATGGTTTTTGCCGCCGCCTCGGGCGTGCCCGTCGCGATCTGGCGGATGAACAGCGGAATGTCGATCGAGGTCGGGCAGGCCGTCATGCAGGGGGCATCATGGCAGAAGTAACAGCGATCCGCCGCCACCCGCGCCTCGTGGCGATCCAGCGGCGGTTCGTGATCGGTAAAATTGTCACGATAGGCCGAGGCGGGCAGACGGCCGGGCACGATGCCGGGCGTGAGCTGGCTGTTGGACAAGGTCGGAACCTCCCGTTGTTTTCTTTGATTGCCCTCACTCTGCCACAGCCGGTTTTTTTATCAATCGGTAAATTTTACGGGAGCGCGGATTTTTCCACGGGGCGCGGCGGCTGCCTGTTCTGGTGGCAGGCCGGGCCCGGCATGATGTGGAAACGGGCGGCACGAGGCCGCCCGCCGGGCAAATTGCCCATTTTGCCGGTGATCCCGATCCGCCTCAGACGGTGCGCGACAGGGTTTGCGCGGTGCTGCGCTTGTCGCTTGCCGCCATGCGCTCTGGCACCAGGGCCGCCGGGGCGGTGCTGTTGGCATCGCTGCCGCCCGCGCCCGCCGTGCCAAAGCCCGCGCTGTCGGTTTCGCGGTCCGGCGTCTTGTCGCCCTCCTTGCCCGCTGCGGCCTCATCGGCCAGCTTGGCCTCTTTGGCGCGGGTCGAGGCCATGTCTTTCAGCATGTCGACGACATGGCTGCTGGCCGGATTGCGCAGCGATTGCAGGATCTGTTCGTCGCGATAGGCGGCCTGAGCCTGCCTTGCGGCAAGGCGGGCGGCGGCCTCCTCGGCGGCGCTCTCGGCGGGGGTGGCGGTGATCGCAACGCCGGTGGGGCTAGTGCCCGCCGGGCTGCCGGTGGCCGAGCCGCTTCCCGCCGTGCTGGCGGCGGCTGCGCTGGCGGCGGCGGTGCCTGCGGCCGTCTGGCTGGCCGCACTGGCCTCCGTGCCGGAGGCGCCAGCGGTCGCGCCGCTGCCCGAGGTGGGCGGATCTCCCTCGGCCGCGCTGCTGGCTTCGCCTTCGCCCGCGCCTTCGGGCGGTTCGGTCTCTGCGGACGGGCCAGTATCCTCCGGCGGGGCCGCATCTTCGGGCGGGGCGGTATCTTCGGGGGCGGGCTGATTGTCGGCCAGTGGCGCAGCGCCATCCAGCCCGCCCAGCCCGTCCAGATCAAGCCCGGCGGCCTCCAGCGCGTCAAAGGCCGCACTTGTGGATAGCGCGGCGCCTGTCTCCTGTGGATCGGAGGCTTGGGGATCGGGTTCCTCAGAAGCGGGCGGCTCCGGGTCAGCCGCTGCCTCTTCGGCAAGGGTCTGCACCACTGCCTCGCTGCTGGCCGACGGCGCGGGCGGTGGCGGAGGCGGCGCCTCGCTTTGCGGGGGCTGCGGGGCGGCTGCATTCGCACCGGCGGCCTGTGCGCCCGGAAGCTGCGCGGCGTGCTGGCTCAGCGGGGGCTGGCCGACGGCAGCCCGCACGGCTGCGGGCGTGCTGATTTGGGAAAGGACCAAGACTCTCTCCTTGAATGAACGGTCAATGATACGTCCGTGATAGGCCCCCACCCCTGGACATATCACAGACCCCCCGTGACCGCTTGGCCCTTACATCTCGGATTGCAGCGATGCGCCGCAATCCTGCCTTCATTCCGCGCGTCAGATCGTCAGCTGCTGGCCCAGCTCCAGCACCCGGTTCGAGGGCAGGCGGTAGAACTCGGTCGCATTGGTCGCGCCGCGCGCCAGGCTGATGAACAGTCGCTCCTGCCAAACCGGCAGCCCCTCATCCCGGGCCGAGCGATAGCTGCGATGGTTGAGGAAGAACGAGGTCGTCATGATGTCGAACTTCTCGCCCTGCTTGCGGGCCAGCGCGAGGCCCTTGGGCACGTTCTGGTCATCCATATACCCAAACGTCAGGCTGGCCTTCACAAAGCGATCATTCACCCGCACCAGCTCCAGCCGCTCGGCCTCGGGCACCTCGGGCACCGGGGCTACGGTGACGGTGACGATGAAGTTCAGCTTGTGCAACACCCGGTTGTGCTTGAGGTTGTGCAGCAGGGCAGGGGGCGCGGTATCCGGCTCGGCCGTCAGGAAGACGGCAGTGCCGGGCACCTCCACCGGATGCGATTTTTCCAGCATGCGGATCAGGCTGTCAAAGTCGATCGAGCTGTCGCGCGACTTGCGCTTCACATGGGCCGAGCCGCGCACCCAGGTCCACATCACAAGACACAGCAGGGCCGCAAACAGGATCGGGATATAGCCGCCATCCGCGACCTTGGTCAGGTTGGCCGCAAGGAACAGCCCCTCCAGCACCAGAAGCGGCACCATCACCGCCAGCGTCAGCGCCAGAGGCCATTTCCAGGCCCGGTTCAGCAGGAACACCGCGAGGATCGAGGTGATCACCATATCCCCCGTCACCGCGATCCCATAGGCCGAGGCCAGATTGGAGGACGAGCCGAAAGCCAGCACCAGCGCCACCACGCCCATGGCGAGGATCGTGTTGATCTTGGGCATGTAGATCTGGCCGTATTGGGTTTCCGAGGTGTGGCGGATCTCCATCCGGGGCAGCAGCCCCATCTGCACCGCCTGTTTGGCCACCGAAAACGCGCCCGAAATCACCGCCTGGCTGGCAATGACCGTCGCCGCCGTGGCCAGCAGCACCAGCCAGGGCAAGGCCCAGTCGGGGGCCATCAGGAAGAAGGGGTTATGGGCGGTTTCAGGACGCGCCAGCACCATGGCGCCCTGACCCAGATAAGACAGGGTCAGCGCCGGGAAGACCAGAATGCCCCAGGCCAGCCGGATCGGGCGGCGGCCGAAATGGCCCATATCGGTGTAAAGCGCCTCGCCCCCGGTCACCGCCAGAAACACCGAGCCCAGCACGATGAAGGAGGCCAGCCCGTTCTCCACCAGAAAACCAAGCGCATGCATCGGGTTCAGCGCGGCAAAGATCGTCGGGTCGTCAAAGATATGCACGATGCCCATGACCGCCATCACGACGAACCACACCACCATGATCGGCCCGAACATGACCGAGACGGCTTCCGTCCCGCGCGATTGCACGGCAAACAGCGCCACGATGATGCCCAGCACCATCGGCACCACATAGGGTTGCAACCCCGGCGCCACCAGCGCGCTGCCCTCGACGGCAGACAGCACCGACATGGCGGGGGTGATGATGGCATCGCCGAAAAACAGCGAAATCCCGACAGCGCCAAGCGCGATCAGCGCCGTGGGGCGGCGTTTCAGCGCGCGTTGCACCAATGCGATCAGCGACAGCGTGCCGCCCTCGCCATTGTTGTCGGCGCGCATGATGAGCGTGACGTATTTCAGCGTCACGATCAGCATCAGCGTCCAGACCAGCAGCGAGATCACCCCCAGCACATCCTCGCGCACCAGCCCGTCCCGGCTGGCGGCGTGCAGCGATTCCCGCATGGCATAAAGCGGGCTGGTTCCGATGTCGCCATAGACCACGCCAATGGCACCAAGCGTCAGCTTGGCAAGCGATCCGTGACTATGGGGGAGATGTGCGCCAGAGGCAGCTTGCGACACGATGCGACTCGCTGTGGTTTCGCCAAGCCCTTCACATAGCCCGCCCTCACGGTCTTGTCATCATGTTGCAATGCAGCGTGAGCCTGCTGCGGCGCCACGCGGGCCGCCGCGCCGCAGCGTCAAGCTGCGGGCGGCGCTGTGGCCCTGACCTTCTGTGCCTGCCTGCCCGCGGTCAGGCCCGACCCTCAGGGTTCGGCCGTGTCAGGCGGGGCGCTGGCCGCCAGGGCGCCGGACGGCTGCGCCGCATGTGCCCCCGGAGGCGGCCCATAGGGCGGCATCTGCGAGGCCTCCAGCGACAGGTCGCCCTTTTCGGGCAGCAGCACGATGCGGTCGATCAGCGCTTTGGCCTCGTCCAGCACCTGACTGGTTTCCTCATAGGCACGCACAGCCTTGATTTTCAGCTCCTCGCCGCGCAAGCCGTCGCTGCGGATCCCGGACACGCTGCTGGCCTCGTCGGTCTCGCCGGAAGAGCGCTGTGCTGCGGCCTGCGAGGCCGCCTGCGCCACGGCCAGCCGCACCACCTCGGTTGCGGCCTGTTGCGCCAGCATTTGCGGGGCCGGATTGCGCGGCTCCTGCTCGGTCTCGCGCGCGGCGCGGACCTGCACGGCCTGCGACCGGCTTTCCGCCGGGGCCGCTTGCCCCTGCGCCCCGGTTTCCGCGCCCTGCGGCACAGCCGTGGCATAGCTTGCACTGGGCGCCGACAGCGCCCCGATTGATGACATCTCCATTTGTCACACCCCCAAACAGGATGCCCCCACAAGGCGATCTTAGCAGCGCTTGCCCGGCCTGTTACCCGCTATCCGGGTTAACGGAATTGCGAAATGCACAGCATTCTATGGGTTTGCGCAGCCTAGCCGCGCAGAATGGCTTCGCGCGGCCTAGCCGCATGATGTGATTTTGCGCAGCCTAGCCGCGCGGGCAGAGGCTGCCGGTGTAAAGCGTGGTCAGAAACCGCTCGGCCTCGGCGAAAGGGTCATGCCCCGGCCCCAGCACCGCGCGCACCTGCACGTCGAAATCGGCGTAATGCTGGGTGGTGGCCCAGATCGAGAAGATCAGGTGATGGGGATCGACCGGCGCCAGCCGACCGGCCTGAACCCAGGCCCCGATCACCGCCGCCTTTTCGTCGACCAGCGGTTTCAGCTCCTCCTGCAAGGCGCCCTCCACCCGGGGCGCGCCTTGCAGCACCTCATTGGCGAATAACCGGCTTTCGCGCGGGAAATCCCGGCTCAGCTCCAGCTTGCGCCGCATATAGCCCAGAATTTCCGCCAGCGGGTCACCGCCCGCATCCAGCGCCCGCAGCGGGTCAAGCCAGACCTGCAACAGGCCCTTGATCAGCTCGGCATGGATCGCCTCTTTCGAGGGGAAGTAATAGAGCAGATTGGGCTTGGAGAGCCCCGCCCGCTCGGCGATCTGGTCCAGCGTGGCGCCACGAAACCCCGCCTGCGAGAACACCTCCAGCGCCGCCTCCAGAATCGCTTCGGAGTTTTTTTGTTGGATCCGGGTTTTCGGGCGGCGGTTCGGCATCGGAGCCCTCGTCGTGGATTTGATCAAAGTGTCGCTTTCAGACTGCCGGGAAGGCGGAACCCGATTGAGCGAAGCCGCCATATCCGTCAATATGCAATCGCACCGATGCTGGCCGTTCTGCCCCGCTTGACGCAGCGCGGCCCGCATGACAGCCTGAATTTTGACCTATCGGTCAATTAAATCAAGCCGCCCCGCAAGAGCGGCCTAAAGGGAGAGCCCACATGGCGCTTGATCGCAAGCCAACGCCGAACGACCTCAACGCGTTCTGGATGCCCTTCACCTCGAACCGCCAGTTCAAGAAGAACCCGCGCATGTTCGTGGCCGCCAAGGACATGCACTATACCACCGCCGATGGCCGTCAGGTGCTGGATGGCACGGCGGGCCTGTGGTGCTGCAACGCGGGTCATTGCCGACCCAAAATCACCGAGGCGATCCAGAAACAGGCCGCCGAGCTGGATTATGCGCCCGCCTTCCAGATGGGCCATCCGATTGCCTTTGAACTGGCCAATCGCATCATCGACATCGCCCCCAAGGGGATCGAACATGTGTTCTACACCAATTCCGGCTCGGAATCGGTGGAGACCGCGCTGAAAATGGCCATCGGCTATCACCGTGCCCGGGGCGAGGGCGCGCGGACCCGGCTGATCGGGCGCGAGCGTGGCTATCATGGCGTGAACTTCGGCGGCATCTCGGTCGGCGGCATCGTGAACAACCGCAAGATGTTCGGCACCCTGCTGGGCGGCGTTGACCACCTGCCGCATACCCATCTGCCGCAGCTCAATGCCTTCACCAAGGGCCAGCCGGAGCATGGCGCCAATCTGGCCGATGATCTGGAGCGCATCGTCGCGCTGCATGGCGCCGAGACCATCGCGGCGGTGATCGTGGAGCCGATGGCAGGCTCGACCGGCGTGTTGATGCCGCCGAAGGGCTATCTGGAAAAGCTGCGTGCCATCACCAAGAAGCACGGCATCCTGTTGATCTTTGACGAGGTGATCACCGGCTTCGGGCGTCTGGGCTCGGCCTTTGCCGCCCAGCATTTCGATGTGCTGCCCGACATGATCACCACCGCAAAGGGCCTGACCAATGGCGTGATCCCGATGGGGGCGGTGCTGACCACGGCAGAGGTGCATGACGCCTTCATGAACGGCCCCGATCATATGATCGAGCTGTTCCACGGCTATACCTATTCCGG
Source organism: Gemmobacter sp. (assembly GCF_016792925.1). GTDB lineage: Bacteria > Pseudomonadota > Alphaproteobacteria > Rhodobacterales > Rhodobacteraceae > Gemmobacter. The sequence continues at coordinate 3,418 of NZ_JAEULU010000213.1, read as the reverse complement.
CAACCCGATCGCCTCGGCGGCGGGCATCGCCACGCTGGACACCTATAAGGAAGAGGGGCTGTTCGAGCGCGCGGCAGAGCTGGAAGGCTATTGGGCCGATGCGATCCACAGCCTGCGCGGGCTGCCCCATGTCATCGACATCCGCAATATGGGCCTGATCGGCGCGGTGGAGCTGGAGGGTATCCCCGGCGAGCCGACCAAACGCGCCTTCGAGGCCTTCCTGCGCGCCTATGACAAGGGCATCCTGATCCGCACCACCGGCGACATCATCGCCATGTCGCCGCCGCTGATCATCTCCAAGGCGGAAATCGACACGCTGATCGGCACGCTGGGCGAGGTGCTGAAAACGCTTCCGTGAGGAGGCCGGGCGCGCCTTGCGGCTGTCGCAAGGCGCGCCTATTTTCGCCGCGAGGGTCAAGAGGTGTGCCATGCGGTTTGTGATTTTGGCGGCGGTGATGGGGCTGGCCGGGCCAGCCGCGGCGCAGGACCTGGCGCAATGCGCCACCTCGATGCGCGGCGAGGGCATCAGCTTTGCCTATGATGCCGAGAATGCGGCGCTGAAAGAGAGCCTGACCCTGCGCCACAAGATCGCCGGGGGCGATGCCTGCCCTGGTCTGGTGGTGCTGCGCGCCTTCACGCCAGAGCTGACCGATGCCGACCGCGCGCCCTTCTGCCTGCAATGGGATCGCAAGGCCGAGACTTGGCTGGGTTATGATCTTGGCCCGCGCGATGGCGCCTTTGTCTGCAAGACCGCGAAGAAACACTTCTGCCAGCGGGTCAATGCCTCGAAACAGGTGGCGGGCCGCTGGGCCGGGGCGGCGGCCAATCTGGCGCGCGATGCCGGCACCGAAACGCTGCTGCATGGCGCGGGCGTCGTGTCGGTGAAAGGCCCGGCGACGGTGATCGGCGAGCAATTGGTGGGGCTGGGCGCCACCACGGTGCAGGGCGTGGGGGCGGGGGCAGCCATCGGCGCGGTGGCGGTGACGGCGGTGGCCGTGGGCGGCGCGGTCTATGTCTGCTCGGACGAGGGCGCCAAGGCCACCGAGCTGGAACTGGCCCCCGAGCCCAAACTCCGCCCCGGCGAGGTGGCCCCCGGCGCCAATCTGCCCGAAGGCGAGGCGCGCATCACGGTGACCCCGCTGCCGGGGCCCGCAGTGCCGGGGCCCGCAGTGCCGGTGCCCGTGGTGCCGGTGCCCGTGGTGCCGGGGCCTGTCGTGCCGAAGGCGCCAGCGCCTGCCCCTGAACCCGTTCCGGCAACCCCGACGGAATAAGGGGGCATTCTGCCCCCTCTTGCGCGCAGGCGCGCAATTCACCCCCTGAGGATATTTTTGCCAAGATGAATGGCGGGAAGGGAGCTTACAGCGCCCCGATGCCGCGCAGGATCATGGACTTCACGGCCTCGGTGGCCTCTTGCCATTGCGCGTCAGACAGGGGTTTGCCGCCGTTCAGGGTTTCGATCTGGTGGTTGAAATCGGCGTAGTGCTGGGTGGTGGCCCAGAGCATGTAGAGCAGCTTCTCCGGGTCCACCGGCGCCATGCGACCGCTGGCGATCCAGCGGTGGATCAGCGCCACGCGCCCCGCCGTCCAGTCGCGCAGCGTGGTTTCCAGGTAATCCTGAATGACCGGCGCGCCATGCATCACCTCGGAGGCCCAGACTTTTGACCCATTGGGATGGCGGCGCGAGATCTCCATCTTGGCCTCGATATAGGCGCCGATCCCCTGCGCCGGGTCATCGGTGCCATCCATGGCCGAGGCGGCCTGCAACCAGATCTCGAAGATCGTTTGCACCACGCGGCGGTAAAGCTCTTCCTTGGTTGCGAAATAATAGTGCAGATTGGCCTTGGGCAGCCCCGCCACATCGGCAATCAGCTGCATCGTGGCGCCGCCAAACCCCGCCTCTGCAAAGACTTTTTCCGCTGCCTGCAAAATGAGCGCCTCATTGCGGGCGCGGGCCAGGTTGCGGCGGGGACGGGGGGGCGTCTCTGGCATCGCGGCGGGCCTTCCTGCGGGGGGCGCGGATTTTTGTTGACCGGTTGGTCAGGAGGTATAGCCTTCAATCTGACCATACGGTCAGGAAAAGATTCGCCGCAAGCCTGCAAAAGATGTGGCAGCGGACAGGGAGAGCAAGCTGATGCCAGCACCCGGAGAGAACCTTCGTATCAATTCTGCGCGGCTGTGGGACAGCCTTGACCAGATGGCGCAGATTGGCCCCGGTGTGGCCGGCGGGTGCAACCGGCAGACCCTGACCGATGCGGATAATGAGGGCCGCCACCTGTTCCAGCGCTGGTGCGAGGAGGCGGGCATGGCCATGGGCGTGGACAGCATGGGCAATATGTTCGCGACCCGGGCCGGGACTGACGCCGACGCGCTGCCGGTCTATATGGGCAGCCATCTGGATACTCAGCCCACCGGCGGGCGCTATGACGGGGTGTTGGGGGTTTTGGGCGCGCTGGAGGTGGTGCGCACGATGAACGATCTGGGGGTGAAGACCCGCCGCCCGATCGTGGTCACCAACTGGACCAATGAGGAGGGCGCGCGCTTTGCGCCTGCCATGCTGGCCTCGGGCGTGTTTGCGGGCATCCATACCGAAGAGTATGCCAAGTCGCGCAAAGACCTGGAGGGGAAGGTCTTTGGCGAGGAACTGGCCCGCATCGGCTGGGTCGGCGACGAGCCGGTGGGCGCGCGCACGATGCATGCCATGCTGGAGCTGCATATTGAACAGGGGCCGATCCTGGAGGCCGAGGGCAAGACCATCGGCGTCGTGACCCATGGGCAAGGCCTGTGGTGGCTGGAGATCACCCTGACCGGCAAGGATGCGCATACCGGCTCGACCCCGATGAACATGCGGGTAAATGCGGGGCTCGGCATGGCGCGGATCACCGAGCGCGTGCATCAGATCGCCATGAGCCACCAGCCCGGCGCAGTTGGCGCAGTGGGGCAGGTGAATGTGTTTCCCAACTCGCGCAATGTGATCCCCGGCAAGGTGGTGTTCACGGTGGACATCCGCAGCCCCGATCAGGCCAAGCTTGACGCGATGCGCGCCGAGGTGGAGCGGGCGGCACATGCCGTGGCGACCGAGCTGGGCCTTGGATGCAGCATCGAGGCGGTGGGGCATTTCGCTCCCGTCACCTTTGACCCGGATCTGGTGAAAGTCGTGCGGCAAGCGGCGGAAAAACTTGGGCATTCCCATATGGATATCATCTCTGGCGCGGGTCATGATGCGTGCTGGATCAACCGCGTGGCGCCCACGGTCATGGTGATGTGCCCCTGTGTCGGCGGCCTCAGCCATAACGAGGCCGAGGAGATCAGCCCGGAATGGGCAGCGGCGGGGGCGGATGTGCTGCTGCATGCGGCGCTTGAAGTGGCTGAGGTGGTATCCTGACGGCTGGCCCCGGGGCGCTGCCCCGGACCCCGGGAT
>NZ_JAEULU010000194.1 GCF_016792925.1 Gemmobacter sp. | reverse complement strand
CCATGGCCATGGTCGAGGCCCGCGCCCCCCACCTGCCCGAAGGCCGCGAGGGCTGGTTTCCCGGCCTGATCCGCGCCAGCCTCGCCCCGATGCAGGCCGTGCTGGCACTGGATGAACCGGCGCTGAAGGCGCTGCGCAAGGCGGGCGCCCCCGGCCTCGCCCTCACCGGCCGGATGGAGCAACCCTCCGCCGTGCTGCCCGGCAATGAGGCCGAACGCGCCGCGCTGGCGCATCTGATGAACACCCGCCCGGTCTGGGCCGCCGTGCAGGTGCCGCAAGCCGAAGAGCCCGCCGTGATCGAGGCGCATCGCGCCGCCCTCGGCCTCGCCCATCGCCTGCTGCTGATCCTGCTGCCCGAAAACCCGCATCGCGGCCCTGCCCTCGCCCGCCAGCTGGAACGCGAAGAGGGCTGGCGCGTCGCCTTGCGGCAGGAGGATCAGGACCCCGAACCCGAAACGCAGCTGCTGATCGCCGACACGACCGAGCTGGGCCTGTGGTATCGCCTCGCCCCCATCGCCTTCCTCGGCGGTTCGCTGGCGGGCACCGGCTGTCTGGCCGATCCGATGCAGGCCGCAGCCCTCGGCGCCTCGGTGATCCACGGGCCGCGCCCCGGCACCTTCGGCAGCGTGCTGGGCCGGCTGGGCGCCGCCCGCGCCACGCGCTCGGTCGCCACCGGTGCCGATCTGGCCGAGGCCCTGGGCGAACTCCTCTCCCCCGACCGCGCCGCCAAACTGGCGCAAGCGGCCTGGACCGTCGCCTCCGAAGGGGTCGAGGTCACCGCCCGCGCCCACCTCCTCCTCCGGCAGATGATGGGAGAAGACTGACATGCAGGCCCCCGCCTTCTGGTATCAGCCGCGCCCGAGCCTGACCGCCCGGCTGCTCGCGCCCCTCGGCGCGCTCTATGCCCGCGCCACCGCGCGGCGGGTGGCGCAGCCCGGTTACCGCGCCTCGGTGCCGGTCATCTGCATCGGCAATCTGACCGTTGGCGGCACTGGCAAGACCCCCACCGCCATCGCGCTGATCGAACGGCTGCAAAGCGTATCTCCCGTTACCCTTTCGGGTGCCGGACCGGGGCAAACGGTATCTCCCGTTACCCTTTCGGGGTCGAAACAGGGGCTAAGTGTCCATGTCGTGACCCGTGGCCATGGCGGCAGCCTGCAAGGCCCGGTGCAAGTCATGCCCCGCCATCTGGCCGCCGAGGTCGGCGACGAGCCGCTGCTGCTCGCCGCCTTCGCCCCCACATGGGTGGCGAAAGACCGCGCGGCGGGGGTGAAGGCCGCCGAGGCTGCGGGCGCGCAGGTGATCCTGCTGGATGACGGCTTCCAAAACCCCAGCGTTATCAAAGACCTGAGCATTATCACCGTCGATGCCGCGCGCGGTTTCGGCAATGGGCTGTGCCTGCCCGCAGGCCCGCTGCGCGAGCCTGTCCCCACCGGGCTGGCCCGCGCCGACCTGCTGCTGTCGATCGGCTCCGATGCGGCGCAAGCCCTTCTGGATCAACGCTTTTCCTGCCCCATCCCGCAGGCCCGCGCCCGGCTGGAGCCTTTGCCCATGGGCATGGACTGGCAGGGCGAACGCCTGCTGGCCTTTGCGGGCATTGGCGATCCGTCCCGCTTTTTCAACACGTTACGCGATCTGGGCGCCGATCTGGTGCGCAGCGTCGCGCTGGATGACCACCAGCCGCTGACTCCCGCCCTGCTTACCCGGCTGGAGGCCGAGGCGCAGATGCGGCAGGCGCAGCTTGTCACCACCGAGAAAGACGCGGTGCGCCTGCCCGCCGCCTTCCGGCCCAAGGTTCTCACCCTGCCCGTCCGCCTGCGCTTCACCGAACGCGCGGCGCTGGAGACGGCCTTGGCCCGGCTTGGTTTTTAACGGAACCAAATCAACAGCTTGGCGTTGCACCTCCACAACCCGAGGTGCAAGATGGACATTACCCCCTTTGACTGGCAGCGCCTGCTGATCGGCGAAGCCCCGCCGCTGTTTCTGGCCGAAATCCTGTTTCGGGTGCTGGTCATCTACCTTTACACGCTCGGAATGCTGCGCCTGATCGGCGGGCGCAGCGTCGCCCAGCTGTCACTGGTGGAGTTTCTGCTGGTGATCGCCCTGGGTTCGGCCGTCGGCGACAGCCTGTTCTACCCCGAGGTGCCCCTGCTCCACGCCCTCGCCGTGGTCACTTTCATCGTCACCCTGACGAAGGCGCTGGATGCGCTGTCGCAGCATTTCCGCCATGCCAAGCGGCTGTTGGATGGTCAGCCGGTCCAGGTCTTGCGGGATGGCGCGCTGCTGCCACAAGGGCTGGCGGCGCGCGACATGGGGCCGACCGAGCTTGCGGCCTTCCTGCGGCTGGAAGGCATCCGCAATCTGGGCGAGGTGCGCGCCGCCTATCTGGAGCCGATGGGCCATCTGTCGGTCTTCCGCGCCGAGACCCCGCGCCCCGGCTTGCGGATCGAACCGCCCTGCGAGGTCAGCCCCCATACCACCGCAACCCCCGGTGATGCCGCCATCTGCGGCTGGTGCGGCGGCCCGCTTGCGCAGCCCGGCCCCTGCCCCGCCTGCCGCCGCTCCGATCCCGTCGCCCCCGAAATGCCCTGACCCGGGCCCCCGCAAAGCGTCTTGCCGCTTTCCCCGGCTTGCGGCATAGCAGGCACAGCATTCACAGGGGAAAACCATGGCCAGCGACGATCTCGAACCCGGCACCGAGGGCCATGATGTCAAGGCCCCCAAGGCCAAACGTCCCCAGCAAGTCTATACGCTGGTGGTCGAGGTGGGCCGCAAGGACGGCGACGGCCTGCCCGACAAGGCCACCGGCGCCGCGCTGATGATCTATGCCAGCGGCGTGGATGAGGCCGAAGCCGTGCGCGAGACCGTGGCGATCCTCAAGCAGGCCGATCTCGCGCCGCTGGACGTCTCGGGCTATGGCGCGCTGGAAGAACGCGAGGCCGCAGGCGACGAGATCGACGCCGAGGAGCGCGAACTGATGCAGCGCGCGCTGGACGAAAACTCGGTCATCGTGGCGCAGATGACGCCGTTTTTCGATTGAAAATCAACGCAGTTGCCCGCCGCCCGCGCGGCCCAGCAACAGTAAAAGCGGCACCGCCTCATAGCTGTGCAGCATCTGGCGCGGCGGGCTGACCGGCGCGCCGTCATGGCGCGCCGACAGAAAGGCGATGCCATCGCCCGCGATCAGATCGGGCGCGCCAATATCAAGAGAGACCGTATGGCTGACCGGGCGGCGCGCATCGAACAGCGCCGCGCGCCCATCGGCAATATGGCGGGCGGCCACCAGAACCTCTTCCGTATCAAACAGATACTCCACCTCGCCGCCGCGCAGCAGCACCGGCTGATCGGCACTGACCAGCACATCGCGGCGCGGGCTGAAATAGGGCGCGCGCAGCAGGACGGGGGCGTGATGGCCCCGGCTTGGCAGCTCCAGCCGCCGGACCGAGGCCAGCGCCACCGCCCGCCCCTCTGCCGTCATGACCATATCGCCCGGCGCCAGCACGCCCGCGGGGCGAAAGCCCGTCGGCGTCGCAATCGCCGTGCGCTGGCCCAGCCAGGGCGCATGGGCGGGCAGCGCGTCGCCCGCCGTCACGCCAAACCACAGCAGGCCGGGATGGCGCAGACTGCCCGCCCCGGCCCGGCACATGGCGTCCAGATCCGCCTGGCTCAGCGCCAAGGCCCGGCCCTCCGGCTGCGGCCCCGTGATCTCCAGCGCGCCGGGTTGGCCGGGGCATTCATGGCGCAGGCTCCAGTCGCCGCGCACCGCCGACCAGGCAAAGGTGAGGCGCGCCACCCGCGCCGCAGCGGGCAATGGCCCCGGCAGGCTTGCGCGCAGCAGTGCAGGCCCGGCACGAAAGATCACACGCACCCCGGCACCCTGATCGTAAAACACGGAAAAGGCGAGGTTTTCGCGGCGCAGATCCAGCACGACCCCCGGCTCGGGCAGGGGCAGCGCCAGCTCGCAGATCAGCGCGCCCTGCGTCAGCCCTTGCGTCAGACCCTGCGCCAGACCCTGCGCCCCTGCCTCCGGCGGCAGTTGCACCGGGCCGGACTGATCGGACAGGGCCAGCCATCCGCCGGGGCGCAGCAGGCCCCGGCCGGCCAAGCCCCGCGCCCCCTCTGCGGCCGTGCCCATGCCCTTTGCCCCTCGTCTCGCAGCCCTTGCCGAGGCCGCGTTAACCAAAGGTTAACAGGCTTGTCCCCCCCTGACCATGCGGAAAACGGCGCGGCTTGAAGGCCCCCGTTGAAGGTGCCCGTTGAAGGTACTGGGCGCGCGGTCTATCCCTAGGGCAAGCCTGAAGGAGCCCGCCATGCCGCATCCCGTCGATCCTGTAGACCTGACCGCCGCGCTGATCCGCTGCCCCTCCGTCACCCCCGTCGAGGGCGGGGCGTTGGTGCTGCTGGAGCGGCTGCTGGCCGAGGCGGGCTTTGCCTGCACCCGCGTCGATCGCGGCGGGGTGTCGAACCTTTACGCCCGCTGGGGCGCCAAGGGGGCCAATCGCAGCCTGGGGTTCAACGGCCATACCGATGTCGTGCCAGTGGGCGATGCGGGCGCCTGGACGCATGACCCCTTCGGCGGCGACGTGGTGGATGGGGTGCTTTGGGGGCGCGGCGCGACCGATATGAAGTCGGGCGTTGCGGCCTTTGCGGCGGCGGCGGTGGATTTCGTGCGGCAGACCCCACCGGATGGCGCGGTGATCCTCGCCATCACCGGCGATGAGGAGGGCGATGCCGAGCATGGCACCGTCGCCCTGCTGGACTGGATGGCCGCCGAAGGCGAGCGGATGACCCATTGCCTTGTGGGCGAACCCACCTGCCCCAATGAGATGGGCGAGATGATGAAGATCGGGCGGCGCGGCTCGATGACCTGCTGGTTCACCGCCGAAGGCGTGCAGGGCCACAGCGCCTATCCGCATCGCGCCAAGAACCCGATGAGCGCGCTGGTCGCCCTGCTCGCGCGGCTGGAGGCACAGCCGCTCGATGCCGGAACCGAACATTTCGATGCCTCGACCCTGGCAATCACCACCATTGATTGTGGAAATCCTGCCAATAACGTGATCCCGGCGCGGGGCACGGCCACGGTGAACATCCGCTTCAACGATGCCCATTCTGGCGCGAGCCTCACCGATTGGCTGCGCGACCATGCGCAGGCAGTGGCGGCGGCGACGGGCGTGAAGATCGGGATGCGGGTGCAGATCTCGGGCGAAAGCTTCCTGACGCCGCCCGGCGACTGGTCGGCGATGATCGCCCGCGCGGTGGAGGCCGAGACGGGCCGGGTGCCCGAAGCCTCCACCTCCGGCGGTACCTCGGATGCGCGCTTTGTGAAGAACCACTGCCCGGTGGTGGAATTCGGGCTGGTCGGCAAGACCATGCACCAGGTGGATGAGCGGGTGGAGGTGGCGCAGATTCACCAGTTGAAGGCGATCTATACCCGCATCCTGACCGATTACTTCGCATGAGCTGGACCATCGCCCCGACCGCAGACATCGCCGCCTGCCTCGCCCTTCGCCGCGCGGTGTTCATCGAGGAGCAAGGCATCGCCGAGGCCGAGGAGATCGACGATCTGGATGGCGAGGCCCTGCATCTGCTGGCGCTGCAAGACGGCCAGCCCCTCGGCACGGCCCGGCTGCTGCGCAAAGGCGCCACGGGCAAGATCGGTCGGGTCTGCGTGCTGGCCGAGGCGCGCGGCACCGGCCTCGGCGCGGCCCTGATCCGGGCGGGCATTGCGCATTTCGCCGCAGACCCGGCCTTTGACACGGTTTACCTCTCGGCGCAGGAACCCGCACTCGGGTTCTACGAGAAACTGGGCTTCACCGCCCATGGCCCGGCCTATGACGATGCGGGCATCCCGCATCGCGACATGACCCTGCCGCTGCGCTGAGCCTGCCCGGGCAGCGGGGGCTGTCTGCCCCGTCGTCCATGGGTTCTCGAACCAATGGCGAGCACAATGGACAACCCCCGAGGATATTTAGGAACAGAAAATGGAGGAACGGCGACGCCTCTCCTTTCATTTTCTGTTCCTAAATATCCTCAGGGGGTGAGGGCCGCAGGCCCGAGGGGGCGCGAGCGCCCCCTTGGCAGCATCGGCAGCCCGAGAGCGGCATGAAATGTCGGGCGCAGGCCAGACCCTCGGCGCGGTCTGGCCTAGCAAGGAGGCATGACCGCGCTTGCCTCGCCCGCCCGCACCACCCTGCTTGGCATCTTATGTGCCGTGGCGGGGGCTGCGATCCTGTCGGTGAATGATGTGGCGATCAAGTCGCTGTCGGGCGGTTATGCGCTGCATCAGGTGATCCTGACACGTTCGAGCATCTCCTTGCTTTTTCTGCTGGGCTTCATGGGTTTTGCGGGGGGCTATCGCCAGATCTTCACCCGCCGCCCCCGCGCGCATCTGTTGCGGGTGGGCTTTGTGATGCTGTCGAACATCACCTATTTTCTGGGTCTGGCCGCGCTGCCCTTGGCCGATGCCGTGGCCATCGCCTTTGTCAGCCCGCTGGTGGTGACGCTGCTTTCGGTGCTTGTGCTGGGCGAGGTGGTGGGCCCGCGCCGCTGGGCCGCTGTGGCGATTGGCATGGCCGGGGTGATTGTCATGCTGCGCCCGGGCAGCGGCGCCTTGCAGCCGGCGGCGCTCCTCGTGTTCATCTCGGCCTTCACCTATGCCTCGACCCATATGATGACGCGGCGCTTGCGCGATACCGAAAGCGCCGCCACGCTGAATTTCTATGTGAATTGCGGGTTTATCCTTGTGTCCGCCCTGATGGGGCTGACGGTGGGCGACGGGCATCTGGCGGGGTCCACCGACCCGTCGCTGGCCTTTTTGCTGCGCGGCTGGATCTGGCCGCCCATGGCCGACTGGCCGTGGTTTCTGGCCACCGGCCTGTCGGTCGCCATTGGTGGGCTGATGGTCAGCCAGGCTTATCGCCTGTGCGAAGCCGCCCTCATCGCCCCGTTTGAATATGCCGCCATGCCGCTGGCGATCCTCTGGGGGTTGATCTTTTTCGGGCAGATCCCCGATCGCACCGCATGGATCGGCATTGCCTTGATCTGCGGCGCCGGGCTTTATGTGCTGTGGCGCGAAACCAGCCTCAGGAGAGGGCAATGACGATTCAGGCGGTGATTTTCGACATCGGCAATGTGCTGATCGAATGGAACCCCGAGCGGTTCTATGACTGGCAGATTGGCCGGGCCGCGCGCGAGGCCCTGTTCGCCGAAGTCGATCTGCATGGCATGAATGATGCCATCGACGCGGGTGCCCTGTTCAAGGAAACCATCTATGACTGGGCGGAGCGTCACCGCGACTGGGCCGAGGAGATCCGCATGTGGTATCACAACTGGATCGACATGGCCTCGCCGCGGATCGAGGGCTCCATCGCCTTGCTGCGGGCTTTGCGTGCGAAGGGCGTGCCGGTCTTCGCGCTGACGAATTTCGGCATCCACAGCTTTGCCTATGCCCGCACGCAATATGACTTTTTCACCGAATTCGACAGGGCCTTCGTCTCGGGCGAGATGGGGGTGATCAAGCCCGATCCGCGCATCTATGCGCTGGTGGAGCAGGGCTGCGGCCTGCCCCCCGAGAGCCTGCTGTTCACCGATGACCGGGCTGACAATATTGCCGCCGCAGAGGCGCGCGGCTGGCGCTGCCATCGTTTCGAGGGCTGGCAGGGCTGGGCGCGGCGCTTGGTTGCGGAAGGATTGCTGAGCGAACAGGAGGCTGGGTTGTGACTGTGGAAATGATCGGAGCAGAGGTGGAACCGCGCCTCGACTGGCTGGCGCTGACCGAGGCGCTGGCGGCGGGCCACGCCCTGCCCCGGGCCGAGATTGCCGATACCTTCCTGTATCGCGGCCAGGATACGATGCTGACCCGTTCGGCCCTCATCGACGGGCTGGGCGGGTTGGTGAAATGCGCCACCGTCTTTCCCGGCAATGCCGGGCACAGCCTGCCCACCATCAATGGCGCCGTGACGCTTTATGCCGATCAGACCGGGCTTCTGGAGGCGGTGGTCGATTTCCATCTGGTGACCAAGTGGAAAACCGCCGGTGACAGCCTGCTGGCCGCGCGGCATCTGGCGCGGCCCGAGGCGCGCCGCATCTTGCTGGTGGGCGCGGGGGCGGTGTCGCGCTCCATGGTGGCGGCCTATGCGGCGGCCTTTCCCGGGGCCGCTTTCACGATCTGGAACCGCAGCGCCCCGGCGGCCGAGGCCATGGCCCGCGATCTGGGCGTGACCATCGCGCCCGATCTGGCCGAGGCAGTGGCGGCGGCTGACATCATCTGCACCTGCACCATGTCCACCCAGCCGGTGATCCGGGGCGAGTGGCTGCGCGCGGGCCAACATCTTGATCTGATTGGCGCCTATCGCCCCGACATGCGCGAGGTGGATGATACCGCGCTGGAGCGCGCCACGATCTTCGTCGATTCCCGCGCCACCACGATCCACCATATCGGCGAGCTGAAAGACCCGATCGCGCGCGGCGTGATCTCGGAGTCCGATGTTCAGGCGGATTTTTATGACTTGCCCGCAGGCCATTTCCGCCGCCGCAGCGCCGAGGAAATCACCATTGCCAAGAATGGCGGCGGCGCGCATCTGGATCTGATGACGGCGGCCTATATCCTGCGGGCGGCACGGGGCTGACAGCGCGGCGCGGGCGCGCCACGGGCGAGTGACTGGCGGGTGACTGGCGGGTGACAAGCGCAAAAAAGCGCGCCATGCTGGACATGCGCCGGGAACCCGGCATCGCGCTGGCGCGTTGGGGCTTACCAGCCTCCTCGCCCAGCGTCTTTGCCGGGGCCTTGTTTGTCGGGGCCTTGTTTGTCGGGGCCTTGGCGTCGTTCACAAGTTTGCTCAGGGTTGCCCATGCCGAACAGCCAGACCCGCCCGCCCGTGCTTGCCGCCGAACCCGACGATTCGCCGCAGGCCCGGCGCATCACTCTGCCGCGACTGGCGACCATCGTGGGCGTGGCGGCGGTGCTGCATCTGGGGCAAGAGGTCTTTCTGCCGCTGGCCATCGCCATGCTGCTGACCTTCGCCCTGTCCCCCGCCGTTTCGGCCTTTCGCAAACGCGGCGCGCCGCTCACCGCCTCGGTGCTGGTGGTGGCCTTTCTGGCCTTTTCGGCCATTGCCGCCTTCTCGCTGGTGGTGGCGGGGCAATTGTCCGGCCTCGCCCGTGATCTGCCCAGCTTTCAGCAAAACATCCTGACCAAGCTGGAGGGCTTGCAGGAACAGGGCGGCGAAAACGGGCTGGTGGCCCGGCTGACCGATATGGCCAGCGCGATCAATGACGAGATCGCCACCGCGCTGCCCGCCGAGGGCAACGGCGCGACCGCCACCCCCGCCCCCAGCGGCCCGATGCAGGTCGAGGTGGTCGAACGCCAAAGCCCCTTCGACATGCTGATCAACCTTGTCGGCCCGATCATCAGCCCCATCGCCACGGCGGGTCTGGTGGTGGTGGTGGTGATCTTCATGCTGCTGGAGCGCGAGGAGCTGCGCGACCGCTTCATCCGGCTGATCGGCTCGAACGATCTGCACCGCAGCACACAGGTGCTGGAGGATGCAGGCGGTCGGGTGGCGAATTACCTGCTGATTCAATTGCTTGTGAATGTCATCTATGCCGTGCCCATTGGGCTGGGCCTTTGGCTGATCGGGGTGCCCAATGCGCTGCTTTGGGGCATGCTGACGCTGGTGCTGCGCTTTGTGCCCTATATCGGCTCGGTGCTGTCGGCGGCCTTTCCGCTGTTTCTGGCCTTTGCCGTCAGCCCGGACTGGAACGCCCTGCTCTGGACGGCGGCGCTGTTTCTGGTGGTGGAACTGGCGACCTCCAACGTGATCGAGCCCTGGCTTTACGGCTCGCGCACCGGGGTATCGCCGCTGGCGATCATCGTATCAGCGATCTTCTGGACCTGGATCTGGGGGCCGCTGGGCCTTGTTCTGTCCACGCCGCTGACCGTCTGCCTTGTGGTTCTGGGCCGCCACATCCCGCAATTCGAGCTGTTCGACATCCTGTTCGGCGACGAGCCGGTGCTGGCGCCCCATGCCCGGCTTTACCAGCGCTGGCTGGCCGGGGATGCGATCGAAAGCACCTTCCGCGCCGAGGAGGCGCTGGAGGAGGAATGGTTGTCGGATTATTATGCCCAGACCGCCCTGCCTGCCTTGATGCTGGCGCAGGCCGACTGGTCGCGCGGTGTGCTGACCACCCCGCAGGAAGAGCGGCTGGCGGGCACCGCCATGGCGATGGTGGCCGATCTGCAAGCCGTGGTCGAGGAAGAGCGCGCCGAAGACCCGCCCCGCGCGGCGCCCCGCCGCATCTTGTGTATCGGCGGGCGTTCGGGGCTGGATGATGTGGCGGCCGCCATGCTGGCGCAGGTTCTGGCCAGCGAGGGCGCCGAGACGCGCAGCCTGACCGCGCGCGATCTGGCCCCGGCCCGCATGGCCGCGCTGGAGCTGGGCGCCACCGACATCGTGGTGCTGAACTTTCTGGACCCCTCGCCCGCCCGGGCCTCGCTGCTGCACGTGCGGCGGCTGAAACGCGCGGTGCCGGGGTTGCGGGTGGGGGTGGTGATCTGGGATATGCCCGAGGCGCTGCTGGCAGGCGGCCTGCCGGTGGAGCGGGTGTCCCCCGTCAAACCCGCCGAAGCCCTGGAGATCGGCGCCGATTTCGCGGTGACCGGCCTTGATCCCGCTGTGGCCGAGGCCCTGTCAGAGGCCGAGGCCCTGCCCCTGCCCGAGCTCACCGCCCGCAAGAAACCGGCCCGCAGCCGGGCGCGCCGCACGGCGGCTGCCCCTGTCTGACCTGATAGATCGCGTTGAATGAAAGGAACCGCCATGGCTCGCAAGCCTGACCCCGCCGAAGCGCCCGATCTCCCCGAGGGCCTCGAGGCGCAATTGGCGCAGCTGCGCGCCGATCTGGCCCGGATGGCTGAAACCCTGGCCACGCTGGCGCAATCGCAAGGCGCCGCCCTGGGGGATCGTCTGGGCAGCGAGGCCGAAAAGCTGCGCGGCACCGCCGAGGCGCAGCTGGCATCCTTGCAGGCGCAGGCCGCGCCGAAACTGGAGGAAGCCCGCGCCTATGTGAAGGCCAAGCCCTTGGAGGCCTTGGGATTTGCCGCCGGGGCGGGCCTGATCCTTGGCCTTTTGTTCGGGCGGCGCTGATGCTGGGCCTGCTGGCCGGTCTGGCCGCGCGCGAGGCCAAGGCCCGCGCCGCCGCCGCCGCGCGCCGCGCCCTGCTGCTGGCGCTGGCCGGGGGGCTGGCGCTGATCGGGGCGGGCTTCCTGCTGGCGGCGGGGGTCATCGCCGCAGCCAAGGCGCTTGGCGCGGTGACGGCCGCGCTGGCCTTTGGCGCGGGGTTTCTGGGGCTGGCCGGGCTGGTCGCGCTGATCGCCCGCAAGCCGCGCCGCCACCGGGGAGCGGAGCTTGAGGCCCTCGCCGCGCTGGAGCAAGCGCCACAGGCCGTGGCTGCGGGCATCGCCAAATCCCCGGGCCTCGCACTGCTGGGCGCCTTTGCGGGCGGGTTGATCCTGGCCTTGAAGCTGCGGAAGTAGGGGCGGACCTGGAAACCCACCGCCTTGCCCCGCCCCTGTGGAATTCTTGCCACAGGACCGTTTCAGCACATGATCGAGAGGCCAGCGCCCGCCCGGTGGGTGCAAAGCACCCGCCCCCCCGCAGGGCGGGCGCTGGCCGGTGGCGTCTCGCCACCAGCCCGACCTCGCACCCCCGACCTCGCAACCGTCTCAACATGACATCGGCAATGGCCTCGGCCATCCGGTCATGCCGTTTCAAAATGGGGTCAAAACGGCACCGGCGCCGAATAGGTCAGGCTCTTGCCGGTTTCGGGATGGCGCAGCCGCAGGCTTTCGGCGTGCAGCATCATGCGCGGATAGTCCAGCGCCTCGCCCGTGGCATAGATCGGATCGCCCAGAATCGGATGCCCGAGCGAGAGCATATGCACCCGCAGCTGATGGCTGCGCCCGGTCAGGGGCATCAGCCGCACCCGCGTGGTCTTGCCATCATGGCGCTGCACCCGCCAGTCGGTGATGGCGGGCTTGCCCTGTTCATGGTTCACATGCTGGCGCGGGCGGTTGGGCCAATCGACGCAGAGCGGCAGGTCCACAGTGCCTTCCTTCGGCTCCAGCAACCCCCAAAGCCTTGCCAGATACACCTTTTTCGTCTGCCGTTTCTCGAATTGCTGGCCCAGATGGCCCTGCGCCGCCTTGGTCAGCGCAAAGACCATCACGCCCGAGGTGTCACAATCCAGCCGATGCACCAGCAGCACCTCGGGGAAGACCCGGCGCAGACGGTCGATCAGGCAATCTTCCTTGCCGGGGTCTTTGCCCGGCACCGACAGCAGCCCGGCGGGCTTGTTCACGATCAGCAGCGCGGAATCGTGATGCAGGATGTCCAGCGGCACATCGGGCGGGTTGTATTCATAGGGCGGCATCAGACGATCTCATGCCCCTCGGCGCGCAATCTGGCGGCCAGATGCGCGATATGGGCCGGGCCCACATCACAGCAGCCGCCGACAATCGTGGCGCCCTGCGCCACCCAGTCCAGCGCGAAGGCGGCATATTTCTCCGGCGTCAGGTCATGGCGGTGGGTCAGGTGATCCACAGTGGGCGCATCTTCCAGAAAGCCATCGGAAATATGCGTGAATCCATTGGCATAGGCCCCAAAGGGCAGGCCGAAACGCCCAAGTTCGGCCAGCGCATCGGCCATGGCCTCGGGGACCGAGCAATTGGCCAGAACCGCCTGCGGGCGGTAGCGTTCCACCAGCGGCGCCAGCCCCGCCAGCGCCTCGCCCGAGCGCAAGACCCCGCCTTTCCGGTCATGGACCGAGACCGAAAGCCAGACCGGCTTGCCCGCCGTGGTGGCCCCTTTGAGCGCGCCCTCGATCTGCTCCAGGCTCACCAGCGTTTCCAGCAGGATGAAATCCACCTCGGGGGCCAAAAGCTGCGCCACCTCGGCCACCAGCGGCGCGGCCTGCGCCACCGGCAGCACCACATCGTCGCGATAGGTGGCGACCAGCGGGCCGATGGAACCTGCGATCCGCCCGCCGCCACGGGCGGCGCGGGCCTCGCGGGCCGCCGTCAGGGCCGCGCGATGCAGCGCCGCGAACTGGTCATCCAGATCGAACCGCGCCAGCCGGTCATGGTGGATGGCATAGGTGTTCGTGGTGGCAATGGTCGCCCCGGCGGCAAAGTAATCGTCATGCACCGCGCGCACGAGGCCGGGGTGATCCAGCATCACGCGCGTCGCCCACAGGGGCGTCGGCGCATCGCCCGAGCGTGCCACCAGCTCTTGTCCCATGCCGCCATCCAGCAAGGTGATCCGCGCCATGGCTCAGCCCCTCACGATACGCAGCGCCAGCGCGCCGTAAAGCAGCGCCGCCAGCTTGTTCAGCGCGCCCATGCGGCGGCCAAGCGCCTGCCCCGCCATGCCCGCCAACAGGCCATAGCCGCAGGTGATGATGGTGCCGGTGACCATGAACAGCAGCCCCAGGATCAGGATCTGCTGCCAGACCGGCCCGCGCGCCGGATCGGTGAATTGCGGCAGCAATGACAGGATGAACAGCGCCACCTTGGGGTTCAGCGCATTGGTGACAAAGCCGCGCCACAGCGCCCGCCCTGCCCGGGCCTCGCCCTGCCCCGGCAGCGCGGCACCCGCGCGCCAGCTTTTCACCGCCAGATACAGCAGATACCCCGCCCCCGCCCATTTCAGCGCCGTCAGCGCCGCCGGGCTGGCCGCCAGCAGCGCACTGACCCCCAGCACGGCCAGGGTCACATGCAGCAGCCCGCCCAGACCCACGCCAAGCCCCGCCACCGCACCCGCCCGCGCGCCGCCCTGCAAGCCGCTGGCGGTGGCAAACATCACATCCGCCCCCGGCGTGAGGTTCAACACAATGCCCGCCGCCAGAAAGGCAGCCAGCTCGGCGGGCGGAATAAGCGTGAAAAGGTCGGTCATGATAGGGTGGACAATCCTTTGCATGGGGCAAAAGATCAAGGGGGCAGCAGGGAAAGGCGGGCGGCGATGGAGTATGACACGGCCGAGGGGCACCAGATCGGCCCGGCCCTGCGGGGCCTGGGGCTGAACCTTCTGTGCCGCGATCTGGCGCGCGAAGTGGCCTTTCTGGTGCAGGTGCTGGAGATGCAGCGGCTGCGCCAGACCGCCGATTTCGCGCTGCTGCGCAGTGGCACGGTGCTGGTGCAGCTGCATTCCGACGGCTCTTTTGCCGCGCATCCGCTGCATGGCCTGCTGCCCGAGGCCGGGCCGCGCGGCGCGGGGCTGGAGCTGCGCCTTTACGAGATCGACCCGGACGCAGCCTGCGCCCGGGTCGATGCAAATGGACCGGCGATGGTTCTGGCCCCGCCCCGCGACAAGCCCGGCCATGGGCTGCGCGAGGCGGTGATCCTGTCGCCCGAGGGCTATGCCTGGGTGCCCTCGCGCCCGATCGGCTGACCGCGGTCAGTTGACGGCGGCAGTGGCCTCGACCACATCGGCCTGCACCGAGGCGCTGCGGCTGATCTCGATCCGGCGGGGCTTCAACGCCTCGGGCGTCTCGCGGATCAGGTCGATATGCAGCATGCCATGCTCATGGCTGGCGCCGGTGACGCGCACATGATCGGCCAAGGCGAAGCGACGCTCGAAGGCGCGGGTGGCAATGCCGCGATGCAGGTAATTGCGCGCCGGTTCCTCGGGCGCCTTGCGGGCGGCGACAAACAGCGCGCCTTCCTTCACCTCCACGCTCAGCTCCTCCGGGGTGAACCCGGCCACGGCGATGGAGATGCGATAGGCGCTCTCGTCGGTTTTCTCGATGTTGTAGGGCGGGTAAGCGGGCTGCGGCACATCGGCCGAAAGCGCGCGGTCCACCAGATCGGCGATGCGGTCAAAGCCGACAGTGGCACGGTAAAGCGGGGCGAGATCGAAATTGCGCATGGTCATCCTCGTTGAGCGATGCTGTCCGGCCCCCCGGTTCGGGGCGGGCCGATGATGGAAACCGGACCCGTCATGGCGCCCGGTCCGCATGATCTGGGAAGCCCGCGCGGCGGTTTCAAGAGGGGCGCGTGGCGCGCAAATCCTGTTCGCCGCCGCACAGGGCCCGGGCTGGACTTTGCGCCGCTGCGGCGGTCTGATGCCCTCATGTCACCGGAGGTCACCATGTTTGAAATTACCCGCGAAATCCACGGCTCCAAGGGCCGCTATGTCATCCGCCAGAATGGCGAGGAAGCCGAGGTGACGTTTTCGGTCACCTCTCCCACGCTGATCATCGCCGATCACACCGGCGTGCCTGACAGCTTTCGCGGCACCGGCGCGGGGCTCGCGCTGGTCACCCGGATGGTGGAGGATGCGCGGGCCGAGGGCGTGAAGATCATGCCGCTGTGCCCCTTCGTGAATGCCACCCGCAAGAAGCACCCCGAATGGGCGGATGTCTTCGCGGTCTGATCAGCCGCCCGCAGCGATGATGCGGAACACGCAAGGGTCCGAGAAGATCTCGGGCGGGGTCTGGCACAGGCCCTGCGCCACCTGCCAGGCCGCCAGCACCTTGGGCACGTAATCGCGGGTTTCGGGATAAGGGGGGATGCCCGCATTGGCATCCACCGCCCCCTCGCCCGCATTATAGGCCGCCAGCACCATCAGCGGGTCGCGGTCAAAGCGCTTCATCAGCCAGTCCAGATAGGCGACGCCGCCCTTGATGTTCTGCGTGGGATTGGTGCTGTCGGCCACACCAAAGCGTTCGGCGGTGGCAGGGATCAACTGCATGAGGCCCTGTGCCCCGGCATGGCTGACCGCATCGGGCTGGCCCGCACTTTCAATGCCGATCACCGCCAGCACCAGCGCGGGCGACACCTCGGTGCCAATGGTGGCTTTCAGAATATCGGTGCCATAGGTCTCGGCGATCTTTTGCATGTGCTGCATGCGCGGCGCGCCGACCTGGGTGCCCTTCGGCCCCTGCGACAGCGTGGCCATGGCCAGCGGGTAGCGCCCGGCCACGGCCTCGCGCGCGGTGGGCACCGCATCCCAGAACCAGCTATAGGTCGCGGCGACCTTGGCCTGATCGGCGGGCACCTGCGGCGCGGCGGCGGGATCGGTCAGCGCCGATTCCGCCTCTTTCTCGCGGTCGACCTTGGGCGAGGCCGCGAGGCGCCGCGCCTGCTCCTCGGGGTCGATCTGCACGGTGATCCGTTTGGCGCCCGGCTTGGGGCCGCCCTGCGCGCCCGGCACGCCGATGCGCTTGAAGGTGAATTGCTCGAAGGGCGGGGGCGCGGGCTTCGGCTTTTCGGCCTCCGGGGCGGCTTCGGCCTCGTTCAGGGGAATCGCCTGCGCGTCCGTCTCGGGGGGAAGGGGGGCCGAATCTGCGGAGGATTGCCCGAAAGCATAGGGATTCCAGGGCGTTGGCCCGATAGCCCACGCCAGCCCCGTCAGAATCAGCCCTTGCAAAGCGCCTGTGGTCCGTCCCCTGCCCATGGGGTTCACTGCCCGTTTTCCGGTTTTCTATGCAGAATCTTCGCAGAATCCCGCCCCGCGATCCAGCAAAACAGCGCCAACACCCCTGCAAACGTGGCGATTTCGCCGCAATTGTGCCCCGATTGCCCCGGTTGCACGCCCCGCCACAGTCCGGCCCACTTCGTTAAGAAAGTTTGAATCGTGCAAATTCAAAGCGTTGCGCGATTTCAGCAGGTTTTTCGGCGAAAACTTTTTCGGCCCAAATGCCTCCCAACTCCCGCCACCATTGGGGGGCTATATGAGCCCATGCCGCAGCGAACAGCGGATCGGAACAGAGGCCGGTCAGAACGCGAAGCGAGGCGGTAGTAACAGAGCAAACACGAAAACCAAGGGACTGAGACCATGAAACTCCTGAACATCTTCAAAAACTTCGCCAAAGACGAGTCGGGCGCCGTGACCGTTGACTTCGTGGTGCTGACCGCCGGCATCGTGGGCCTCGGCATCCTGATCGTCTCGGCCGTGACCCCGCAGGTCGAACTGACCGCTGCACAGATCGCCACCGACATGCAGAACGCTCGCGAGATCGGCCGCTGATCTGAGCCGCCACGTTTGATCCAAACGTGACAGACAGGCTGCGGCACCGAAAGGGCCGCAGCCTGTTCCATGAAAGGTCCCGGCAGAAGGCAAGTGACCTGACGTAACGGACGAGTCAGAAGCAGGTGACCATGAAACGCAGTCTTGCACATTTCCTGCGGAGTGAAGACGGGGCAGTGTCGATCGACTTTGTAGTCTTGACCGCTGCCATTGCCATCATGGCATTGGGGGCGATCAGCGTCATTGTTTCGGAAGGCGCGATGTATGGCGAAGTGATCGCCGATCTGATCGCCACAGCCCTGCGGTCGTAAGGCGCGGGCGCAGCCTGCAAGCCATGGCCGGGAAACAGTGACCGGGGCTCGCGTGCAGCCGACCGTCAGCAAACCCCACCGAACATGAAGGATGAGTAAGATGCAGTCGATGCGTGTAGGTGTTCTGGTGGCCGGTGTGGCTTTGGCCGGGGCTGCCGTTTACATGGTGCAACAATATGTGGGCCAGGCGCAGGCGCAACTGGATCGCGACCGCCAGACCCTCCGGGAAATCGGCCCGCTGGAAAAGGTCTATGTGGTCAACAAGTCGGTGAATTACGGCGACCCGCTGACCCCTGCGGATGTGCAGATGATCTACTGGCCGAAAAGCGCCCTGCCCGAGGGGGTCTTCACCACCGAGGCACCGCTCTTTGCCGAAGGGAAAAGCGACCCGCGCTATGTGCTGCGCCAGATGGAGACCTATGAGCCGATCCTGGCCATCAAGGTCACCGAACAGGGCGAGACGGCGGGCCTGACCTCGATGCTCAAACCCGGCCAGCGCGCCTTCGCCATCAAGTTCGGCGATGCGGGCGGCGCCACCAACATGCTTCAGGCCGGGAATTTCGTGGACATCTACTGGACCGGCGTTGATGTGAACGGCATCGACAAGACGATGCTGATCGAAGGCTCGGTCGAGGTGATCGCGGTGGATCGCACCGGCGCCAAGGGCGAGGGGGCCGAGCGGGAGGCCACTGCCCCCAAGGCCATGACCGTCGCCGTCACCCAGGAACAGGTGGCCCGTCTGACCCAGGCCCAGGCCTCCGGCAGCCTCTCGGTCTCGCTGGTCGCCAAGCCCGATCAGGGCATCGCCTCCGGCCCGGTCGAGATCGACACCTCGATCTTCGGCAAGCGCGCCGAAGTGGCCGCGCCCGTGGTGGAGGAGACCGCGAAAGTCTGCACCGTGCGCAAGCGGGTGGGCACCGAGGTCATCGAAGACCCGATCCCCTGCACCAACTGATAGACGAACCATACGGGCGCACCCCATCATCTGGGGGGGCGCCCTTCGTCTTTTGCGACCACTGCGGCGCATTTGCGACTTATCCACACGAGCTTGTCGCCACAACACTTTGATTCTTGCAAAAAAATGCCACATCCGGCATTTTACCATGCAAAATGGGCATCAAGACCCGGTACCGAGGCGTGATCCGAAAGGCAGGTCACATGCAGTTCAAGACGATTTTTGGCGCGGGTCTCATGGGCCTGGCCTTCGCGACTTCCGCGACGACACCCCTTCTGGCGCAAAATCTGCGCGTGCTGGAAGGCAAGGCTTCGGCACCTTTGAACGTGCCGATGAACCGCGCCGTCGTGGTGGAAAGTGACGTTCCGTTCGCCGAACTGTCGATCGCCAATCCGGGCATTGCCGATATTTCGACGCTGACCGACAAGTCGATCTATGTGCTGGGCAAGGCGCCGGGGCGCACCACGCTGACGCTGCTGGGCGCCGATGGCAAGCTGATCTCCAATGTCGAGGTGCAGGTCTCGCCCGATGTGGCCGAGTTCAAGGAACGCCTGCGCCAGATCATCCCCGGTGAGAATATCGAGGTCCGCACCGCCAATGACGGCATCGTGCTGTCGGGCGTCGTCTCCTCGGCCGCCAAGCTGGACCGCGCGCTGGATCTGGCCGAACGCTATGCGCCAGAGCGCGTGTCGAACCTGATGAGCGTGGGCGGCACCCAGCAGGTCATGCTGAAAATCCGCTTTGCCGAAATGCAGCGCTCGGTCTCCAAGAACCTGTCCTCCTCGCTGGCCATCGCGGGTGGCAATACCGTCGGCGTCAATGGCGAGACCGGCACCTGGTTGCAGGGGGATAACGGCATCTCCAACAGCACGATCACGCCGCGCGACAACGCCAATTCCGCGCTTGGGCTGGGCTTCACCGCAGGCTCGCTGCAATTCGGCGTGCTGCTGGAAGCGCTTGAATCCAAAGGCGTTGCCCGCACTCTGGCCGAACCGAACCTCACCGCCCTCTCGGGGCAGGAGGCCAAGTTCCTGGCGGGTGGCGAATATCCGATCCCGGTGGTTGACAGCGACGGCATCAGCATCGAATACAAGCCCTTCGGCGTCGAGATGAACTTTACCCCGGTCGTGGTGGATGGCGATCTGATCAACCTTCAGATCAACGCCGCCGTCTCCTCGATCGACACCTCGATCACGATGCAAAGCGGTGGTTTCAGCGTCAACGCCTTCAAGCGCCGCGAAACCTCCACCACGGTCGAGATGCGCGATGGCGAAAGCTTTGCCATTGCGGGCCTGTTGCAGGATGACTTCCGCGACCTGAACGGTCAGGTGCCGTGGCTGGGCGATATTCCGGTGCTGGGCACCCTGTTCCGCAGCGCCGAATATCAGCGCGCGCAATCGGAACTGGTCATCATCGTGACCCCGCATCTGGTGACGCCGACGCGGGGCGAGGCCCTGGCCCTGCCCACCGACCGCGTGCGCCTGCCCACCGAGAAAGAGCTGTTCCTGTTCGGCAAGGTCGCCGGCAGCAAGGGCGCGGCGGGCGAAGTGGCCCGGCAGGATTATACCAGCCCTTATGGCTATGTGATGGAGTAAGGCCATGCGGGGGCATATGCGATTTTTCCTGACCGTTTCGACTGCTCTGGCACTGGCTGGCTGCGGCGACATGCACCGCGAAGCCGGGGCCGAGGTGGATGCCGGCACGTTCGGCAATGCGACGATGAACAATTCGCTGGTGCAAACCGGCGCCATCGACGCGCAGGGCATCATGGCGCAGCGCTTCGCCCGCGAAGTGCCCTCGACCATCACCTTCCCGTTCAACTCCTCCGAGCTGACCGGCGAGGCCCGCGCCGTGCTGGACCAGCAGGCCATGTGGATGCGCCAGTTCCCCGAGCTGCGCTTCTCGGTCTATGGCCATACCGATCTGGTGGGCGGCGATGGGTATAATCAGGCGCTTGGCAAGCGCCGCGCCAAGGCTGTCGTGGCCTATCTGGCATCGCGCGGCATCTCGCCGTCGCGGGTGGATGCACTGGTGTCTTTCGGCAAGACGCAGCCGGTGGTCAACACCCTCTCGCCCGAGGAACGCAACCGCCGCACCGTCACCGAAGTGTCGGGCTGGTCGAAGGGCAATGGCCAGTTGCTGAACGGCAAATATGCCGCCATCGTGGCGCGCGAATACATCACTTCGGCCCGCGCCTCCATCGAACCGCCGACCAACGTGACGCAGCTGGTGATCGGCAACTGATCCGCTGCAAGACGGCACAGGAAAAGGCGGGTCTGCGGGCCCGCCTTTTCCCTTTCCCTCTGGCGCCGCCCCGCCGTTTTTTTCCAACGCCGCGATAATTCCCAGTTTGACGACGATTTAGCCCCAATATCGCCCAAGTTCCGCAGCAGTTTCGGGTCAATTGAACGCAACTGCGCGGGCCAAATGCCGCGCACGGCGGGAGGGGATGTGATTCCCTGTCCGACGATCAGCGAAGGACTTGAGGCAAATGACGAGTGTGGCCAATCTTCAACCCGAACCCGCGCCCATTCTGGCATGCACCATCTCGCGCGACGTGCAGAATTTCGAGCTGCTGATCGACGACATGGAGCAGGAGCTGGGCGAGAATTGGGGCGATCTGTCCTTCGAGGATGCGCTGCTGTTTCTCGATCAGCCCGACAGCGCGGCGCTGCAATTCGTGGCGGTGGCGGTGGATGCCGAGGATGAGGTCGATCTCACCCGCATCTCCGACATCATCCGCACCGCCAAGACCCGCAATATCCGCGTCGTGCTGATCGCCGATCAGGTCAGCCCGGTGGCGCTGCATCAGTTGCTGCGCCTTGGCGCCGATGATTTCGTGCCCTATCCGCTGCCCGATGGTGCGCTGCATGATGCGATCGAGCGGCTGAAACAGCCCGCGCCGGTCGCTGCGGCCCCCGCCGAGGCCCCTGCCCCGGCCCCCCAGACCGACGAGCCGCATCACGCGCCGCGCTTCAAGGCCAAGGGCGACCGCGATGGCGTCATCCTGCCGGTGCATGGGCTGGCGGGCGGCTCCGGCGCCTCGACCTTTGCCACCAATCTGGCCTGGGAGCTGGCCAATGCCGACAAGACCAAGGCACCGCGCGTCTGTCTGATCGACCTTGATCTGCAATTCGGCGCCGTCGCCACCTATCTGGACCTGCCGCGCCGCGAGGCGGTGTTCGAGGTGCTGCAAGACCTGGAAAACTGCGACAGCGATCTGTTCCTGCAAGCCATGACCAGCTTCAACGACAAGCTGCATGTGTTCACCGCGCCCGCCGACATGCTGCCGCTGGACATCATCGGCCCGAACGAGATTTCGCGCCTGCTGGACATGGCGCAGGCGAATTTCGATTTCGTCATCATCGACATGCCCAAGACCATCGTGGCCTGGACCGAAACCGTGCTGAACCGCGCGCAGGTCTATTTCTCGCTGATGGAGCTGGACCTGCGCTCGGCCCAGAATGTGCTGCGTCTGGTGCGCGCGCTGAAGGCCGAGGGGCTGCCGCATGAAAAGCTGCGCTTCGTGCTGAACCGCGCGCCGCGCTTCACCGATCTGACGGCGAAAAGCCGGGTGAAGCGGCTGGCCGAAAGCCTCGACATCTCGCTGGACATGCAGCTGCCCGATGGCGGCGCGCAGGTCACGCAATCCAATGACCACGGCCTGCCGCTGTCCGAGACCGCCGCGAAGAATCCGCTGCGCAAGGAATTGGCGAAACTGGCCAAATCCTTGTTTGACCTGAGCAAATCTGCCGAGACGGCGCAGGCCTGATCCGTGCCGATGGGGGAGTGACGATGTTTTCGCGTTTCAAGAAGCCCGAGGCCGGCCCGGCCAAACCCAGTCTGGTTCCGGTGGGGGCCGCGCAGGCCGCACCCAAGGCCTCGGCGCAAACCGTGGTCAAGGCGCCCAGCCCCGCTGCGCCCAAGACGCCCCAGCCCAAGACCCCGGCCGAGGCGGCCGCCGCCGACAAGGACCGCAAGCGCAAGGAGCGTTTGCAGGAGCTGAAGGTCGAGCTGCACAAGCGCCTCTTGGAAAACCTGAACCTTGCCGCGCTGGAAAAGGCCTCGGAGACCCAGCTGAAATCCGAAATCGCCGCGATCAGCGCCGAGGCGCTGGACGAGATGTCGGTGGCGCTTTCGGCGGTGGACCGCGCGACCCTGCACCAGGAACTGTATGACGAGGTGATGGGCCTTGGCCCGCTGGAACCCCTGCTGAAGGATGAAACCATCAGCGATATTCTGGTGAACGGCCCCCATCGCATCTTTGTGGAACGCGGCGGCAAGCTCACCCTGTCGGACGTGACCTTCAAGGATGAGCGCCACCTGTTGCGCATCATCGACAAGATCGTGTCTGCCGTGGGCCGCCGGGTCGACGAATCGAACCCCTATTGCGACGCGCGCCTGGCGGATGGCTCGCGTTTCAACTGCATGGTGCCCCCCGTTGCGGTGGATGGCTCGCTGGTCTCCATCCGGAAATTCAAGAAAGACAAGCTCGCCATCCGCGATCTGGTGAATTTCGGCGCCTTTACCGAAGAAATGGCGCTGTATCTGGAGGCCGCCGTCTCGACCCGCCTGAACATCATCGTGTCGGGCGGCACCGGGTCGGGGAAAACCACCACGCTGAACGCGCTGTCCTCCTTCATCGACAATACCGAACGCGTGCTGACCATCGAGGATACGGCGGAACTTCAACTGCAACAGATCCATGTGGGCCGGATGGAAAGCCGCCCGCCGAACGTCGAGGGCAAGGGCGCCGTCACCCAGCGCGATTGCTTGCGCAACGCGCTGCGGATGCGCCCCGACCGCATCATCGTGGGCGAAACCCGCGGCGAAGAGGTGATCGACATGTTGCAGGCCATGAACACCGGCCACGATGGCTCGATGACCACGATCCACGCCAACAACCCGCGCGATGGGGTCAGCCGTCTGGAAAACATGGTCGCCATGGCCGGGATCGAGATGCCGCTGAAAGCCGTACGCAGCCAGATCGCCTCCGCCGTCAACCTGATCGTGCAGGCCTCGCGTCTGCAAGACGGCTCGCGCCGCATGACCTCGATCACCGAGATCACCGGCATGGAGGGCGAGGTGATCTCGATGCAGGAAGTGTTCCGCTATGAACGCCTCGGGCTGGCGCCAGATGGCAAGATCATCGGGCGGTTCAACGCCACCGGCGTGCGCTCGCATTACTCCGAGCGGTTCAAGCAGTGGGGCTTCAACCTGCCGCCGTCGATCTACGAACCCATCCACTGAGGTCGCGCCATGGAAACGGTTCTCATTGTCTATGCCATCGTCTTCATCGGGGTCATCGTCCTCATCGAGGGCGTGTATCGGGTGGCCTTTGGCAAATCCATCAGCCTGGACCAGCGCATGTCGCGCCGTCTGGCGCTGCTGGAAAAACATGGCAGCAAGGAACAGGTGCTGGAGCAGCTCCGCAAGGAGGCGGGCCAGCATCTGAATGCCAAGTCGATTCCGCTTTACGCCATTCTGGCCAAGAAGGCGCAGCAGGCCAATATCGCCTTCCCGCCGCTGGTGCTGCTGGGCATCATGGCGGCGCTGACCGCGCTGGCCTTTGTGGGCCTGACGGTCGGCACCGCCACCTCGGTGCCGGTGCGCGTCGTGATGGCGGTGGTGGCCGGGGTCGGCGGCGTCTATTTCTGGGTCAACAAGAAGGCCAAGACCCGCATGTCGCTGCTGGAGGAACAGCTGCCCGACGCGGTGGACCTGATCGTGCGCAGCCTGCGCGTCGGTCACCCCTTCTCGGCCGCGCTTGGCATCGTCGCCAAGGAAATTCCCGATCCGATCGGCACCGAATTCGGCCTGATCTCGGACGAGGCCGCCTATGGCCGCGACATCACCGACAGCCTGACCGAATTCGCCGAACGGGTCGACAATCAGGATCTGCGCTTCCTCGCCATTGCGGTGAACATCCAGCAGCAATCCGGCGGCAACCTGGCCGAAATCCTGCAAGGCCTGTCGGACGTGATCCGCTCGCGCTTCAAGCTGTTCCGCCGCGTGCGCGCCATCACCGCCGAGGCGAAATGGTCGGGCATGTTCCTGTCGGCCTTCCCGCTGCTGGCGCTTGGCATGATCCTGTTCATCAAGCCCGATTACTTCGATCAGGTGAAGGAAAGCGCGCTGTTTACCCCGGTCGCTATCGGGGTGGGTGCCCTGCTGGGCGTCAACGTGATCTTCATGAAGATCATGGTCAATATCAAGGTCTGAGGGAGAACGACCATGGAAGCCATCACCTCCCTCCTGACCGAGACGCTGGGCCCCTTGGGCCCGGCCATCGTGATCATGTGCATCGCAGCCGGGCTTCTGGCCTTCGTGCTGCCCTCGATGCTGCAAAAGAAGCCCGATCCGCTGGCCAAGCTGAAAGTCCAGGCCCGCAACGCCAATGGCGAGGCGGCGGCCAGCCTGCGCAGCAAAAGCGGCGCGGCGGCCAAGCTGGACAAATACGCGCAATATCTGGAACCGCAGGACATGCAGGCCATGTCTGCGGTGCGGCTCATGCTGATGCGGGCGGGCTACCGCGCCAAGAACTCGGTGCGGATCTACTATTTCGCCAAATTCGTGCTGGGTCTGGGCGCGCTGTCCTTCGGTCTGTTCTACACCTTGCTGTTGCAGGCGCAGCAGGGCGACCTGCCGATGAAGACCATGATCCTCTATACCATCCTGCCCGGCGCCATCGGCTATTACGCGCCGCAATACTGGGTGCAGCGCCGCTTGCAGACCCGGCAGGCGCAGATCATCTCGGGCTTTGCCGATGCGCTGGACCTGATGCTGGTCTGCGTCGAGGCGGGGCAGTCGCTGGATCAATGCATCAACCGCGTCGCCAAGGAAATGAAGGTCGGCTACAAGGCGCTCGCCGAGGAATTCGAGATCGTCGCCCAGGAGGTGAAGGCCGGCAAGGAACGCGTCGTGGTGCTGAAAGACATGTCCGAACGTATCGGCGTGCCGGATGTCTCCTCCTTCATCACCACGCTGATCCAGTCGGCCACCTTCGGCACCTCGATCTCGGATGCGCTGCGGGTCTATGTGGCAGAGATGCGCGACAAACGCGTCATGCGCGCCGAGGAGAAGGCGAACACCTTGCCCACCAAGCTTTCCCTTGGCACAATGGTGTTCACCCTGCCACCCTTGATGGTGATGCTGGTGGGCCCCTCGGTCTACAGCATCGCCGTGGGGCTGAGCAGCGGGTTCAAGTGACCCCGGAGCCGATTTGACCCTTCGCCTGTTGCCAGTGCTTTGCCTTTTGTTCACCGCCGCCTGCACCTTGCCGGGCGGCGGTTTGCGTCCTGCCGCCAACTCTGCCCCGCCCGCCGATGCCGGGGGCAAGGGGGGCGTGGACGGGCTGCTGGTCGGCCATCGCCTGATGGAGGCAAACGAGCCCGAGCTGGCGCTGAAAGCCTATTACCGCGCCGCCGCCGAAACCGGCATTGATGCCGATGTGCTGTCGGCCATCGGCTCGGCCAATCTGGCGCTCGGGCGGCTGGGACAGGCCGAACAGGTGCTGCGCCGCGCGCTGGAACGCGATCCCGGCTTTGTGCCCGCGCTGAACAATCTGGGCTGCGTGCTGATGGAACAGGGCAAGATCCCCGAGGCGCGCAATGTCTTTCAGCAGGCCTTCGCGCTGGACAGTGGCGCCTCGGACTCGATCCGCGAAAATCTGCGCCTCGCCATAGCCAGAATGGAAAATCCGGTCTATTCTGACCCCGAGGAAGTTCAAGAACAAGAAGCCCCCAACCTGAAGCTGGTGCGGCGCGGACATGGCGAATACGTCCTGCTCTCCGCGCTCTAGGCCCAAGGCCCGGCGGGCTCACCCGAGCGAGCAGTGAAAAGGACGCGACATGCGCCATTCCCATATCGTCGTGGCATGCCTTCTGGGCACGGCCGCGCTCTCGGCCTGCAACCGCGGCCCCTCCGATGCCGAGGTGCAGCGCGCCATCAAGGACGTGAACGTCATTGATGAAAGCAATCTCAGCGACATCATGCTGACGGTGGGCGACCCGAACGAGGCGGTCAGCTATTTCACCCGCACCCTGCAACAAAATCCGGGCCGCCCGGATTTGCAGCGCGGTCTGGCCAAATCCTTGATGCGGGCCGGAAAATCCGAAGATGCCACGAAAGTCTGGGTCGGGCTGGTGAATTCCGGCCAGGGCACCAACGAGGATCGCGTGGGCTATGCCGAGGCGCTGATCCGCTCGAACAAATGGGCCGAGGCCGAGGCCGAACTGCTGAAAGTTCCGCCCACCCACGAGACCTATGACCGCTACCGGCTGGAGGCCATGGTGGCCGACAGCAAGAAACAGTGGAAAAAGGCCGACAGCTTCTATGAGATCGCGGCGGGCCTGACCACGAAACCGGCCGGCGTGCTGAACAACTGGGGCTATTCCAAGCTCAATCGCGGCGAATATGCCGGGTCGGAAAAGCTGTTCATCGAGGCGCTGAAAAACGATCCCACCATGTTCACCGCCAAGAACAACCTGGTTCTGGCGCGCGGGGCGCAGCGCAAATACGATCTGCCGGTGGTCGAGATGACCCAGGCCGAGCGGGCCGAGCTGCTCTATACGCTTGGTCTGGCGGCGGTGAAACATGGCGATGTGGCCGTGGGGCGCAACCTGCTGGAGGAAGCGGTGGAAACCCATCCGCAACATTTCGAGGCCGCCGCGCGCAGCCTGGAAGCGCTGAGAGGCTGACCCGAGATGCTGACCGCTGTTCAAGCCTACTGGCTGGCTCCGGCCTGCGTGCCGCTGGCGCTCTGGGTGGCGCTGTCCGACATGCAGCGCATGAAAATTCCGAACATGGCCTCGATCCTGATGATCGCGGCCTGGGCGACGCTGGGCTTCATGGCCTTCCCGCTGGCGCTCTGGGGCTGGGGCTGGGCCATCATGGCCATCGCGCTGGTGATCGGCATTCTGGGCAATGCCATTGGCCTTTTTGGCGCGGGGGATGCGAAATTCGCCGCCGCCATGGCCGGGGTCTTTGTCACCGCCGATCCGGGCAGGCTGGCGATTCTGGTCTGCGCCGCCATGATCGGGGCGCTGGTCACCCATCGCCTCGCCCGCGCCATTCCGGCGGTGCGCGCCGCGACGCCCGGCTGGGAAAGCTGGACCCGGCGCGATTTCCCCTTTGGGCTTGCCCTCGCAGGGACGCTGATTTTCTACGTTCTTGCCCCAATTCTGGCCCAATGATCGGGTTTTCTGGCATCTGACCACCGGGCGGCCCTTCGCGGCTTTGCCCGGTTCCCTTGCCAAGGACCGCGCCGATGAATGTGCAAGTCGCCCCGACCCCGATCGCCCCTGCCGTGATCGCCCCGCCTGCCCCGCGCAGCCTGGCCGAAACCGGGCTGTCGATGGTGATGATGCGCGACATCCTGCTGAAAACCATGTTCCGCATGAACCTGGATCAGGTCAGCCAGATTTCCCGCGTGGTCTGCCTGCCGGTCACCGCCGTGCAAGAGCTGATCGACCTCGCGCGCGGCCAGCGCCTGCTGGAGGCCACCGGCACGCTGCACGCCACCTCGGGCGGCGAAATGGGCTATCAGCTGACCGTGGCGGGCAAGGCGCGGGCGCTGGATGCTCTGGCGGTATCGGAATATTACGGCGCCATGCCGGTGCCGCTGGAGGAATACTCCGCCCAGGTCAAGCGCCAGTCGGTGCGCAACATGAAGCTGACCCGCGACCAGCTGATGAGCGGCATGGGCCATCTGATCCTGCCCGAAGACCTGATCGGCAATCTTGGCCCCGCCGTCGGCTCGGGCCGCTCCATCCTGATGTATGGCCCGCCCGGCAACGGCAAATCCTCGATTTCCAACGGCATCCGCGATTCGCTGGGCGACCGCATCTATATCCCCCGCGCGGTGGAATATTCGGGGCAGGTCATCACCGTCTATGACCCGATCGTGCATTCGGCAGCGGTCGAGATCGCCGACGACGCCACCAGCCTGCGCCGCAGCTCCAACCGCTTCGACCAGCGCTATGTCTGGTGCGCCCGCCCCTCGGTCATCACCGGCGGCGAATTGACGCTGGACATGCTGGACCTGAAATACAACACCACCGCCCGCACCTATACCGCGCCACTGCAAATGAAATCCAATGGCGGCATCTTCATCGTCGACGACCTCGGCCGCCAGTCGGACCCGCCGCAAAAGCTGGTGAACCGCTGGATCGTGCCGCTGGAAGAAAGCCGCGACATCCTGCAACTGCAATCGGGCGAGAAATTCACCGTGCCTTTTGACACGCTGGTGATCTTTTCCACCAACTTCCACCCGAACGAGATCTTCGACGGCGCGGCGCTGCGCCGGATCTTCTTCAAGATCAAGATCGACGGCCCCAATCAGGAAAACTTCCTGAAAATCTTCGCGCTGGTGGCGCGCAAGAAGAAGATGCCGATTGATCAGGCCGCCATCATCCATCTGCTGAAGAACAAATACCCGGCGATCAACAACAATTACGCGAACTATCAGCCGGTCTTCCTGATCGACCAGATGATCGCCATCTGCGAATTCGAGGGCATCCCCTATCAAATGTCGCCCGAGCTGATCGACCGCGCCTGGGCCAATATGTTCGTCAAGAACGAGGCCATCGCCCGGTAACCGCGCGCGCGCCCGAGTTTTCGTCGAAAACTCGGGTCCGATCCTTCGCAGAAGGATCGTTTCACGCGACGGCGGTTTCGCGAATCCGCTGCACCATGGCGCGCACCCCGTTGGAGCGCTGCGCCGAAAGATGCTCATCGAGGCCCAGCCGCGCCAGCTCGGCCGCCGCATCGACCTTGGCCAGATCGGCCACCGGCAGCCCCGCATACAGCGCATGCAGCACCGCGATCAGCCCGCGCACGATCATCGCATCCGAAGTGCCCTGAAACTCGAACCGCCCGTTTTCCACCAGCGGGCGCAGCCAGACCTGACTGGCGCAGCCTTCCACCTTGAAGGCAGGCACCTGAAAGGCAGGGTCCAGATCGGGAAAGGCCTTGCCCAGTTCGATCACATGGCGATAGCGGTCTTCCCAATCGTCCAGAAATTCGAAGGTTTCAACGATTTCCTCGAATGCGGGCGTGGCCATGGCTCTCTCCTTCTTTCGCCTATCGCTAAGCCTGCGGCGGCAAAACGTCCAGAGGGGCGCTTTTCAAATGCCGCGCCATGCGCTAGCCAAGGGCAGGTGCCAGTTTGGGCGCGAAAGGGTCTGGGATGAGAAAACCGCTGCTTGCCGCATTGACGCTGGTGACCTTCACCTCTGCCTGTGGCTTTGGCCAATCGCGGTTCAACCCGTTCAACTGGTTCGGCGGCGCCGAAGTGGCGGCTCCGGCGGAACCGAGCGTGGTGGATGCCGAAGACCCGCGCGCCCTGGCCATGCAGATCACCGCGCTGAAGGTTGACGCCATGCCCGGCGGCGCCATCATCCGCGCCACGGCGGTGATGGAGACCCAGGGCTGGTGGGATGCCGAGCTGGTGCCCGTAGACAAGGACGCGCCTGACGGCAAGCTGGTCTATGAATTCCGGGTTTTCCCGCCGATCAAACCCGCCGATGTCTCCACCCCGCAATCGCGCAGCATCACGGCGGCGGTCTATCTCTCCGACATCGCCTTGCAAACCGTGTCCAGCATCACCGTGCAGGGCGCCACCAATGGCCTGACCAGTCGGCGCTAGGGGCCGGCGTTAAGGGGCCACGGCGAGAAGGCGGGCGCCAAAGCGCCCTGCCCTCCCGGTCTCAGACCAGCGAGACCACCTGCACCATGCTGCCCTTGGCAGTCAGCGCGATCTCGCCTTTGCACAGCCGCAGCGCATCCAGCCCGAAGGCCTCCTGCCGCCAGCCCTTCAGCGCCGGAATATCCCGCTCGCCCGCCGCAATCGCATCCAGCTCCGCCGCCGAGGCGATCAGCTTGGCCGCCACGCCCAGGCTTTCCGATTTCGCCTTCAGCAGCACCCGCAGCAGATCGGCCAGCGCCGGGTTCACCTGCAATTGCTCGCGCGAGAGATCGGGCTTCGGCATATCCTCCGGCTTCATCTCCAGCCCGGCCTTCACCGCCGCCAGAATGCCATCGGCAATATCGCCCCGCCGCCCCTCGCGCAAAAGCAGACGCGAGCGCCCCAGCTCCTCGTGATTGGTGGGCCGGGTCGAGGCCACCTCCAGCAGCGCATCATCCTTCATCACGCGGCTGCGCGGGACATTGTTCTGCTGGGCATAGGCCTCGCGGAACTCGGCCAGCGCCTTCACCAACGCCAGAAACCGCCCCGAGGTGGTGCGCGTCTTCACCCGCATCCAGGCCTCGGCGGGCCGGATCGTATAGGTCTCGGGGTCGGTCAGCAGCGTCAGCTCCTCGGCCACCCAGGCCTCGCGCTTGGATTTGGCGATCTGCTTGGCCAGGCTTTCATAGACCACCCGCAGATGCGTCACATCGGCCAGCGCATATTCCTTCTGCGCCGTGCTGAGCGGGCGGCGCGACCAGTCGGTGAAGCGCGAGGTCTTGTCGAGGCTTTCGCGCGCGATCTTCTTCACCAGCGTCTCATAACCCACCTGCTCGCCATAGCCGCAGACCATGGCCGCCACCTGGGTGTCAAACAGCGGCTCGGGGAAGACCCCGCCCTCCACAAAGAAAATCTCCAGATCTTGCCGCGCGGCATGAAACACCTTCACCGTCGCCGTGTGGCGGAACAGGTCATAGAGCGGCTCCAGGCTCATGTCCTCGCCCTCGATCGGGTCGACCAGCACCGCCTCGCCCTCCTTGCCCGGCAGCGCCATCTGGATCAGGCACAGCTTGGACCAATAGGTCCGCTCGCGCAGGAACTCGGTGTCGATGGTGACATAGGGCTGGGCCTTGGCCGCCGCGCAAAAGGCGGCGAGGTCTTCGGTCGTGGTGATGGTGCGCATGGGCATCTTTCCTGGGGCCCCGCAGGCAAAAGCGGGGGCGTCACGGGGGTATCCCGCCCTTCCGCTATAGGGGCGGGCGGGCTGAAAGGAAAGCCTTGCAACCATGGCCTGTGGGCCTATCGTGGCCGCCATGACCCAGTTTTCCTCCTATGCGCTGCGCTTTGTCGGCGCCACCGCGCAATCGCTCGCCCGAACCGGCGCCGACCTCCTGATCGTCGAAAGCGGCCTGACGCTGCGCGACGCCCGCCCCACCCTGG
>NZ_JAEULU010000158.1 GCF_016792925.1 Gemmobacter sp. | reverse complement strand
TGATCGTCACATTCGACGTATCCACCGGCTTGCCCTTGTAATGCATGACCAGACCCGGGAAGGCGATCACCACGCCGATCATCACCACCTGGATCACCACGAAGGGCACCGCCCCGCGATAGATCTGGCCCGTGGTCACCGGCTCGGTCTTCTTGCCGGTCACCTTGTCGATGAAGGGCACGCGCGGCGCCACCGATCGCAGATAGAACAGCGAAAAGCCGAAAGGCGGGTGCATGAACGAGGTCTGCATGTTCACGCCCAGAATGACGCCCAGCCAGATCAGGTCAATGCCAAGCGCCTCGGCCGGGGCCACCAGCAGCGGCACGATGATGAAGGCCAGCTCGAAGAAATCGAGGAAGAAGGCCAGCAGGAACACCAGAATGGAGACCACGATCAGGAAGCCCAGCTGGCCCCCCGGCAGGCCCACCAGCAGATGCTCGACCCATTTATGGCCATCCACCCCATAGAAGGACAGCGAGAAGACCCGCGCGCCCAGCAGGATGAACATCACGAAGGCCGAAAGCCGCGTGGTGGCGGTCAGCGCCTGCGTGATGACGCCCATGTTCAGGCGGCCCTTCATCGCCGCCAGACCCAGCGCGCCCACTGCCCCCATGGCGCCGCCCTCGGTGGGGGTGGCAATGCCCAGGAAGATGGTGCCCAGCACAAGGAAGATCAGCGCCAGCGGCGGGATCAGCACGATGATCACCTGCTGGGCCAGACGCGACATCAACCCGGTTTTCAGCCCCTTGTCGGCCAGCGCGGCGAAATAGATCACCGTCACACCCACGCTTGCGCCCAGAATATCGGCATTGTTGCCATGGGTCTCATACAGCCACAGATGCGCGCCGTAGGCGATGCCCACACAGGCCACCAGCGCCACCAGAAGCGAAGTCACGCCCGAGCCCAGGGTGCGGGCCTCCAGCGGCAGCGCGGGCATCAGATGCGGTTTCAGGATCGACATGACCAGCACATAGCCCATGTAGAACCCGGTCAGGATCAGGCCGGGCAGCATCGCGCCCGCATACATATCCCCCACCGAGCGGCCCAACTGGTCGGCCAGCACGATCAGCACAAGGCTGGGCGGAATGATCTGCGCCAGAGTGCCCGAGGCCGCGATCACGCCCGAGGCGATCCGGCGGTCATAGCCATAGCGCAGCAT
Source organism: Gemmobacter sp. (assembly GCF_016792925.1). GTDB lineage: Bacteria > Pseudomonadota > Alphaproteobacteria > Rhodobacterales > Rhodobacteraceae > Gemmobacter. The sequence goes on along the minus strand of NZ_JAEULU010000158.1, from coordinate 43,328 downwards.
GATCGGCAGCGAGATCAGACCCATGGCGATCACCGAGGCCGCCACCACGCCGGTGGTCGCCGCCAGCAGCGCCCCCACGATGATCACGGCATAGGCCAGACCGCCGCGAATGGGGCCGAAAAGCTGGCCGATGGTATCGAGCAGGTCCTCGGCCATGCCGGACCTTTCCAGCACGATGCCCATGAAGGTGAAGAAGGGGATGGCCAGCAGCGTCTCGTTGGACAGCACGCCCCACAGCCGGTTGGGCATTGTGTTCAGCAGCGGCCAGTCCAGCGTGATGGTGCCACCCGAATAGGGCGAAAGGTAAACCCCGATCACAAAGAACATCAGCCCATTCGCCGCCAGCGAGAAGGCGACCGAATACCCCATCAGCAAAAAGACGACCAGCGACACGAACATGATCGGCGCAAGGTTCGTCGCGATGAATTCCATCATTTCGACAGCTCCTCCTTCAGGGCCTCGCCCTCGGCCTCAGCCGCGGCATGGGACGACACGAAGGGGTTGGGATCTTCGATCACGCCGCGCATGACGGCGATTTTCTTGATGATTTCCGAAAGGCCCTGAAACCACAGCTGGGTAAAGCCGATCAGCAGCAGGCCCTTGGCAGGCCAGATGATCAGCCCGCCCGCATTGGTCGAAACCTCGCCCGAGGCATAGGACCGGCTGACCCACGGCACGAAATACCAGATCATCAGCGTGACAAAGGGCATCAGGAACATCACATGGCCGAACAGGTCGATCCAGTGCTGGGTGCGGCGCGACCACAGGCCGTAGACGATGTCGATGCGCACATGCTCGTTCTGTTTCAGCGTATAGGCGGCGGCCAGCAGGAAGGCCGCGCCGAACAGATACCATTGCAGTTCCAGCCAGCTGTTCGACGAGGTGTTGAACACTTTGCGCACGATGGCATTGCCTGCGCTGATCAGCACCGCGACGAAAATGAGCCAGGCCACCGCCCGCCCGATCATTTCATTGATGCGGTCGATCCCGGAGGAGACCGCAAGCAGTGATTTCATGTGAAAACCCCCCTTGTGCCCTTATGCGCTGGCCGCGCTTTTAGCTGATTTTGGCGGAAAGTGGTAAGTTTTTTTGTCCAGTTTCCCGGATTTCTTTCCCGCGTCCTCTCTTTTTCCCGGATTTTCCGCCGGAAACCAAGGAAAACCTTGGGGAAACCGTCTTCTTTGGCGCCAGCCCGCCATGCCACGCGGGCGGGTTCTTGAGTTCCCGCGCGCCTGCCCCTAAACCTTGGGCAATGAAGGAAGGATGCCCCATGCCCGTTTTCCGCGATCTGGCCGCCTCGATCGGCAATACGCCCCTCATCCGCCTGAACAAGGCAAGCGACGCCACGGGCTGCGAGATCCTCGGCAAGGCCGAATTTCTCAATCCGGGGCAATCGGTGAAGGATCGCGCGGCGCTTTACATCATCAAGGACGCGGTGGCGCGCGGGCTGCTGAAACCCGGCGGCACCATCGTGGAGGGCACGGCGGGCAATACCGGCATCGGCCTGGCGCTTGTGGGGGCCTCGATGGGGTTCCGCACCGTTATCGTCATTCCTGAAACGCAAAGTCAGGAAAAGAAGGACATGCTGCGCCTTGCCGGGGCCGAGCTGGTGCAGGTGCCGGCCGCGCCCTACAAGAACCCGAACAATTACGTGCGCTATTCCGGCCGTCTGGCCGAGGCCCTGGCCCAGACCGAACCGAATGGCGCCATCTGGGCCAATCAATTCGACAATGTGGCGAACCGTCAGGCCCATATCGAGACCACCGGCCCCGAGATCTGGGCGCAGACCGGCGGCAAGGTGGATGGCTTCATCTGCGCGGTCGGCTCGGGCGGCACGCTGGCGGGCATCGGCATGGCCTTGCAGCCCAAGGGCGTGAAGATCGGTCTGGCCGATCCGGAGGGCGCGGCGCTGCACAGCTTTTACACCCAGGGCACCTTCGAGTCGCCCGGCTCCTCGATCACGGAGGGGATCGGGCAGGGCCGCATCACCGCGAATCTGGAAGGCTTCACCCCCGATTACAGCTATCGCATCCCCGATGCCGAGGCGCTGCCCATCGTCTTTGACCTGCTGTCGGAGGAGGGGCTGTGCCTTGGCGGCTCGTCCGGGGTGAATGTGGCGGGCGCGATCCGGCTGGCGCGCGAGATGGGGCCGGGCCATACCATCGTCACCATCCTGTGCGATTACGGCACGCGCTATCAGTCGAAACTGTTCAACCCGGAATTCCTGCGCAGCAAGGGCCTTCCGGTGCCGGAATGGCTGGACCGGGCGCCGCGCGGCATTCCCGAAGTCTATGCGGATGCCTGATCTCATGCGGTCTGCGGCGCGCGTGCGGGGCTGGCTTGCCAGCCTCGTTCTGGTTTCCGGCCTTGTGGCAGGCGGGGTTGCACCGGCACAGGAGACCCCTGCGCCGCCCGCAGCCCCTGCGGCTCCGGCATCGCCTGCCGCTCCGGCTTCCGCAACGCCGGCAACGCCCGCGCCTGCGGGGCCAGCCAAGCTGGGCGCGGGCCTGACCAAGGCGCAGACCGCAGGCAGCGGCAGCGGCACCAAGACCCTGTCTGCCTCCAGCGAGATTCAGGATGTGGTGGATTACGCCGCCTGGGAGGCGATGGCCCAAAGGGCAGAACGCGCCATCGGTGCCGGGAATACCTCTGATAACGGGCTGGAGCTGTTGCGCGGTCAGCTGGTGGATTGGCGGTCGCGACTGCAAACCGCCCAGAATGCCAATGCCGGGCGCATCACCAGCCTGCGCAGCCAGATCGACGCGCTTGGCCCCGCGCCGGCCGAAGGCGCGACCGAGGCCGACGAGATCGTGGCCCGCCGGGTCGAACTGTCCGAACAGCTCTCCAGACTGGAGGCGCCGCGCCGCGCCGCCGAAGAGGCCTATCGCCGCGCCAATGGCCTGATCGCCGAGATCGACAGCGCGCTGCGCACCCGCAAGACCGCGCAGATGCTGCGGCTTTGGCCCACCCCGGCCAACCCGGCCAACTGGGGCGATGCGGTGGTCGCCGTGGGCAATAGCGTCGCGGCCCTGGGCAATGAGGCGCGCAGCAACTGGGCCAATCCGGCGCGGCAGGCCGAGTTCTACGAGATGCTGCCCGCCTCGGGCATCATGCTGGTGGTGGCGCTGATCGCCGTGCTGCGGGGGCGGCGCTGGATCGAGCGCTTCTCGAACTGGCTCAACAGCACCGCAGATTCGACCCATTGGCGCCGCGTCTGGTCCTTTGTCGCCTCGCTGGGGCAGGTGCTGGTGCCGACGCTGGGGGTCTTGCTGATCGCCTTGGCGCTGCTGTTGACCGATATGCCGGGCTGGCTGGGCCAGCAGGTGCTGGAGGCGCTGCCTGCGGCGGGGTTTGTGGTTTTCCTGTCGCTGTGGCTGGCAGGGCGCATTTTCCCGCGCGGCGATTGCGCCTCGGGGCCACTGGCCTTGCCGCCGGAAGTCTGCGCCGAGGCGCGGTTTCTGATCACGGCCATGGGGCTGGTGCGCGGCGCCGATCTGCTGCGCGAGGCGATGTTCCCGGCGCAGCTGGTTTCCGAGGCGGCGACGCCGGTGCTGGCGCTGCCCTCGATCGGGCTGCTGGCGCTGCTGCTGTGGCGCTTTGGCCATCTGCTGAACCGCCATCTGGGCCAGCACAGCGGCCGCGAGGAGGCGGGCAGCTTCCGCGACACCATGATCCGGCTGGCGGGCAAGCTGTTGATCGTCATTGCCCTTGTCGCCCCCGCCATGGCGGTGATCGGCTATGTCAATCTGGCGCAGGCGCTGATCTTCCCGGCGGCCGCCTCGCTGACGCTGATCGGCATTCTGATGGTGCTGGTGCAGCTGATCGGTGACATCTGGCGCGCCGTGGTGGGCGAGGACGAGGCGGCACAGGGCCTGCTGCCGGTGCTGTCGGGCTTTCTTCTGACGCTGGCCTCGCTGCCGCTTTTCGCGATCCTCTGGGGCGCGCGGGCCGAAGATCTGGGCGAGCTGTGGAACCGCTTCACCGAAGGGTTCATGCTGGGCGAAACCCGCATCTCGCCCTCCAGCTTTGTCTATCTGGCAGTGCTGTTCCTGATCGGCTTTGGCGCCACGCGGCTGTTTCAGGGCGCGCTGCGCAGCTCGATCTTGCCCAAGACCAAGCTGGATCAGGGCGGGCGCAATGCCATCGTCTCGGGCGCGGGCTATATCGGCATCTTCCTGTCGGTGCTGATCGCGGTGTCCACCGCGGGCATCAACCTGTCGGGCCTTGCCATCGTCGCCTCGGCCCTGTCGGTCGGCATCGGTTTTGGTCTGCAAAACATCGTGCAGAACTTCGTCTCAGGCATCATCCTGCTGATCGAACGCCCGGTCAGCGAGGGCGACTGGATCGAGGTCGGCAATGTCTCGGGCATCGTGCAGTCGATCTCGGTGCGCTCCACCCGGATTCAAACCTTCGACCGCTCCGACATCATCGTGCCGAATGGCGATCTGGTCAGCCAGCGCGTGACCAACTGGACGCGGTTCAGCCTGACCGGCCGGGTGATCGTGCCGGTCTCGATCAAGTTCGGGCAAGACACGCGCGAGGCAACCCGCATCCTGCAAGAGATCGCCGAGGCGCAGCCGCTGGCGCTGCTGAACCCCAAACCCTCGGTGCTGCTGATGGGCATGGCGGTGGATTCGGTGAATTTTGAAATCCGCATGCTGATCCGCGATGTGAATTTCTCGGCCCAGGTGCGCAGCGAGGTGAACCACCAGATCCTCGAACGCTTTGCCGAGGCCGAGATCGTGCTGACCGGCACCCCCGCCTCGGGCCCGAGCCGGGTGGAAGAGGTCATCATGCTGCTGGAGGCGCTGCGGGCCGAAGGCGCAACAGCGCTGGAGCGTCTGCCCGAAGGCCCGGTAAAGCCGCTGCAAAAAGACCAGCCGCTGAGCGAAACCGTCGATGACGCGCTGGATACCGAGACTGAAAGATGACCGACACGCCCACCCGCCTGCTGTTTCGCGAAGATGCCTATCTGCGCGAGGCGCCCGCCCGCGTCATCGGCCATACGCCGGAGGGCGGTATCCTGCTGGATGCCACGTTGTTCTACCCGACCGGCGGCGGCCAGCCCGGCGATAGCGGGCGGCTTGATTGGTCGGGCGGTGCGCTGGCGATTGCGACGGCGGTGAAGGCCGGGCCGGACCCGCGCAGCGCCGGCCAGATTGCGTTGGTGGCCGCCGAGCCGCGCCCCCTGCCGCCCATCGGCGCGCAGGTGATGCAGCATCTGGACTGGGAGCGGCGCCACCGCCACATGCGCGTGCATACCGCCCTGCATCTGCTGTCGGTGGTGATCCCGCGCCCTGTGACCGGCGGCCAGATCGGGGTGGATCGCGGGCGGCTGGATTTCGACCTGCCCGAACCGCCCGGCGATCTGGAGGGGCTGACCGCCCGGCTTCAGGCGCTGATCGACCGTGATCTGGAAGTGACCGAGGACTGGATCTCTGACGCCGATCTGGCGGCCAATCCGGGGCTGGTGAAAACCATGTCGGTGGCGCCGCCGGTCGGCACAGGCCGGGTGCGGCTGGTGCGGATCGGGCAGGGGGCGGGTCAGATCGACCTGCAACCCTGCGGCGGCACGCATGTGGCCCGCACCGCCGAGATCGGGGCGGTAGAGATCGGCAAGATCGAGAACAAGGGGCGGCAGAACCGCCGTGTCACGCTGACGCTGGTGGCGTGATCACAAACCGTCGGGGATGCGCGCCAGCGCGCGCTGCACCAGTGGCGGGGCATAGCTGAGATCATGCACCGTATCCTGCCGCACGATGCTGCGCCACAGCGCCGGGTCATGCGGCAGCCGCTCCAGCACCGCCGCCGTCATCCGGTTCATCCCGTCAATCCGCCGCCGCACCAGCAGCGAGAAGCCGGGATAGAAGCGCATGTTTCCTTCCAGCCCGAATTCAAAGAAGGTGATGTTCGACTGGTTCTGCCGATCCTGACAATAGATCGAAATCCCGTCGATATGCTGGCGCACCAGCCCGTGATAGGCGAGGCGCGGAAAGCGGCGGGCATTGGGGTTTTCCTGTTGCGCCAGCAGGTTTTCCTCGAACCCCTTGAACAGCGTCACCTCGCCATGGCTGCGGATCAGCGCCAGAGTGGTGACGATCTTGCCCTGGAACATGAAGGATTTGCGCCAGAAGCGGTAAATCGCATCCGGCAGCAGCGCCGGATCGACCGGGCGCGATTTGCCGATCAGCAGCTTGTCGCGCATCTCGATCAGGAAGCGGTCGGGCAGGGCGCGGCGCAGGTCTTCCAGCGGTTCCAGCAGGATACGGGCATCCACATCGAAATGGGTGCAGATTCGCGCCAGGATGTCCGGGCGCGGAAAGGCCTCGCCCGAGAGGTAGCGATTGAACTGGGTCCGGTTGATTCCAATCTCCCGGCAGATCACCGTGATGGGCTGGCCATTCTCGCAAAGCTCGCGCAGGTTGCGTCCGAAGATCGACCGCAACTCTGTGGGTGACAGCGCAGAGGCAGCTTTGGCGGGGCCGGTCATGTCTGCGGGTCCCTTGGGCAGTGTGACGCTCTTTAGCGTCATGATTGACCCAAAATCGTTGCCTTGTCCATGGCTGTGACGCTGAAAACCGAATGCGGCGCACGGGATGCTGTGCATAAATAATTGTTAAGGGCAGCGCTGACGCCCTTTCACATGAGCGGAAGACGATCCCGACAAGGGACAGGAGAGGAAGATGCTGGGCGTTGTGATCTGGAGCTGTCAGGAGACAGGTCGTGCGATCGTCTGGTGTGCCGATCATCGCGATCTCGCCCATTACGATGGCGCGACGCGGGGCGGATTGCGAGTGATTGTTCAGGTGGGCGACCTGGTCGAGGTTTCGCTGATGGCCGACAAGGCGGTGCGCCGCTGCGCGGGCCTGAAAATGGTCGAGGCAGGTTACTTCCCTGATATCGCAGAGGAATTGAAGGGCCGCACCCGCGCCATCGCCGCCGCCTGATCCGCAACGCCATCGCCGTTTCCCCCCTTGCACAGGTCATGGCTTCGGGGTAAACGGCAGTCACGGACAGGTGGCCGAGTGGTCGAAGGCGCACGCCTGGAAAGTGTGTAGGCGGGGAACCGTCTCGAGGGTTCGAATCCCTCTCTGTCCGCCATATTATCCATGAAAATCTGGTCTTTGCGCGTTTTTGAACGCAGGTAGCTGCGTGGGTGAGCCGCTGCCCTTTGTGATGGGCGCGCCGGCAGCCGATTGGCACAGCACGAAGTTCGGCAGGGAACCGGCAAATCCGTAAAAGCCAAAGCCCCGCCAGGGGCAGGGCTTTGGCTCAGTCGGGGGCGATGGGGGCTTTTTGCGGCCCCCCGTCCCTATTTCAGCTACAGCCGCTCGTGCCGCCGCAGGTGTTGCATTTCATGCAGGTGCCGTTGCGGACCAGGGTGTAATTGCCGCATTCGCCGCAGGCCTCGCCCTCATAGCCCTGCATCTTGGCCTTGGTGCGGGCGTCCAGGGTGACGGTTCCGGTGGCCAGCGCGGTGGCACCGGTGGTGCCAGTTGCCGCCAGACCCGCCGTCGCCAGACCTGCGGTGGGCAGCAGCATCGACAGGGCGCTTGCGTCGCCCGACAGGGCCGTGCCGCCCATACCGCCTTGCAGCACGACTAGATCCTTCGGCAGCCGCTTGCGCAGATAGCCGGTGGAGGAGATCTGCCGCAGCACTTCCAGCGATTTGGAGGCGGCGCTTTCGCTCACCGGCTCCAGATTGCTGGCGCGCTTGCCCTCGGCCTCGCCGCCGCCCAGCTCGTCAAAGCTGGCGCCTTTGGGTGCGACATGGGCCAGATCGGTGCGATCCAGATAGCTCACGGCCAGTTCGCGGAACACATAGTCCAGAATGGACGTGGCGTTCTTGATGCTGTCATTGCCCTGCACCATGCCCGCAGGCTCGAACTTGGTGAAGGTGAAGGCGTCGACGAATTCCTCCAGCGGCACGCCATATTGCAGACCCACCGAGACGGCGATGGCGAAGTTGTTCATCATGGCGCGGAAGCCCGCACCTTCCTTATGCATGTCGATGAAAATCTCGCCCAAGCTGCCGTCGCCATATTCGCCGGTGCGCAGGTAAACCTTGTGCCCGCCGACCACCGCCTTCTGGGTATAGCCCTTGCGACGCTCGGGCAGTTTCTCGCGGTGGCTGCGCACGATTTCCTTGACGATCACCTTCTCGATGATCTTCTCGGCCAGCACAGCGGCCTTTTCCTGCTGGCTGCCGGTGGCGAGGACTTCGGCGGCCTCATCATCATCTTCGACCAGCGCAGCGGCCAGCGGCTGCGACAGTTTGGAGCCGTCGCGATAGAGCGCATTGGCCTTGATGCCCAGCGAATGCGACAGCTCATAGGCTGCCAGCGTTTCGCCGATGCTGGCCGAGTTCGGCATGTTGATGGTCTTGGAAATCGCGCCCGAGATGAAGCTTTGCGCCGCCGCCATCATGGTGATGTGGCTTTCCACCGACAGGTAACGCTTGCCGGTCTTGCCGCAGGGATTGGCACAATCGAACACCGGGTAATGCTCGCGCTTGAGGAACGGCGCGCCTTCCAGCGTCATCGTGCCGCAAACATGGTCATTGGCGGCGTCGATCTGGGCCTTGGTGAAGCCCAGATGGCGCAGCAGGTCAAAGGTCGGATCGGCCAGTTTCTCGGCCGGGATACCCAGCGTGCCCTTGCAGAAATCCTCGCCCAGTGTCCATTGGTTGAATACGAAGCGGATGTCGAAGGCAGAGGGCAGGGCGGCTTCGACCTTGGCAATCTCGACCGGGCTGAAGCCGTGGCCGATCAGCGCGGTATGGTTGATCGCCGGGCAATTCCCGATGGAACCATGGCCGACAGCATGGGCGACGATCTCGGCAATCTGGCCTTGCGTATAGCCCAGTTTCGCCAGCGCCGCCGGCACCGACTGGTTGATGATCTTGAAATAGCCGCCACCCGCCAGTTTCTTGAACTTCACCAGCGCGAAGTCCGGCTCGATGCCGGTGGTGTCGCAATCCATCACCAGACCGATGGTGCCGGTGGGGGCGATCACGGTGGTCTGGGCGTTGCGGAAGCCGTGCTTCTCGCCCAGGCTCAGCGCCTCGTCCCAGGCGCCGCGCGCCAGCGTCACCAGCTCGGGGTCGGGGCAATGGGCGGCATCCAGCGGCACCGGGCGCACGTTCAGCGCCTCATAGCCCGCGTCGTGGCTATAGGCCGCACGGCGATGGTTGCGGATCACGCGCAGCATATGGGCGCTGTTGCGGCCATAGCCCGCGAAGGGGCCCAGCTCGGCCGCGATCTCGGCCGAGGTGGCATAGGTCACGCCGGTCATCAGCGCGGTGAGCGCACCGCACAGCGCGCGGCCCTCGGCGCTGTCATAGCCCAGGCCCATATTCATCAACAGGCCACCGATATTGGCATAGCCCAGGCCCAGGGTGCGGAAATCATAAGACAATTGCGCAATTTCCTTGGAGGGGAACTGCGCCATCATCACGCTGATTTCCAGCGTCAGGGTCCACAGCCGCGTGGCGTGGATATAGGCCTGCGCGTCGAACCGGCCTTCGGCAAAGAAGGTCAGCAGGTTCATCGAGGCCAGATTGCAGGCCGTATCATCAAGGAACATGTATTCCGAGCAGGGGTTGGACCCCCGGATCGGCCCATCCTCGGGGCAGGTGTGCCAGGCGTTCACCGTGTCATGGAACTGGATGCCCGGATCGGCGCAGGCCCAGGCGGCATGGCCCACATTGTCCCAAAGGTCGCGGGCCTTCACGGTTTTTGCCACCTTGCCATCGGTGCGCCGGATCAGCGCCCAATCGGCATCGTCCTTCACCGCTTGCAGGAAGGCATCGGTCACGCGGACCGAATTGTTCGAGTTCTGGCCCGAAACCGAAATATAGGCCTCGGAATCCCAATCGGTGTCATAGGTCGGGAATTCGATGCTGTCGAAGCCCTGACGCGCATATTGCAGCACGCGGTTGATATAGGTTTCCGGGATCATCGACTTTTTGGCAGCGCGGATCGCGGTTTTCAGCCCCTCGTTCTGGCTGGCATCGCAGGCGCCCTCGGCGCTGCCATCCCAGGCCTTGATCGCGGCGAAGATCGCGTTCAGATGCGCCTCGTGCATCTTGGAGCCCGCCACCAGGCTGGCAACCTTCTGTTCCTCGATCACCTTCCAGTTGATGAACTGTTCAATATCGGGGTGATCCATATCGCAGATCACCATCTTGGCCGCGCGCCGCGTGGTGCCGCCGGATTTGATCGCCCCCGCCGCGCGGTCGCCGATCTTGAGGAACCCCATCAGCCCCGAGGATTTGCCGCCGCCCGACAGCTTCTCGCCTTCGCCGCGCAGGGAGGAGAAGTTGGTGCCGGTGCCAGAGCCATATTTGAACAGCCGCGCCTCGCGCACCCAGAGATCCATGATGCCGCCATCGCCCACCAGATCATCCTTCACCGACTGGATGAAGCAGGCATGCGGCTGCGGATGCTCATAGGCCGAGGCCGATTTGGTCAGCTCGCCCGTCTGATAATCGACATAGAAATGGCCTTGGCTCGGGCCGTCGATGCCATAGGCCCAGTGCAGGCCGGTGTTGAACCACTGGGGCGAATTCGGCGCCGCCATCTGGCGCGCCAGCATATAGCGCATCTCGTCATAATAGGCGCGGGCGTCGGACTCGGTGGTGAAATAGCCGCCTTTCCAGCCCCAATAGGCCCAGGCGCCCGCCAGACGGTCGAAGACCTGCTTGGCGCTGGTTTCGCCCACAATCCGCTGGTCCTCGGGCAGGGCGGCCAGGGCGGCCTCATCGGGAACCGAGCGCCACAGGAAGTCGGGCACGCCCTTTTCCTTCACGCGTTTCAGGCGGGCCGGAACGCCGGCCTTGCGAAAATATTTCTGCGCCAGCACATCCGAGGCCACCTGGCTCCAGCCCTCCGGCACCTCGACCGCCTCATTGCGGAAGACGATCTTGCCATCGGGATTGCGGATTTCCGAGGTGGTGGTGGCGAAAGCCAGCGCGCCATAGGCGCCGGTCTCTTCCGTCGTGAACTTGCGCTCGATCTTCATCTGCCCGTCGTCCTGTCCCGATGGGGGCCTTTGCCCCTGCTGTTGTGCCGTTCCGTGCCGCGCGCGCCCGGACATGCCAAACCCGTTCCCGTCCTGTGATCAGGACGAAGCACGCCGCCAGTTCAGCACGCGGGCGCAGGGGAAGGGTTTGGTCTGTCGGGCTGCTCCTCACACCACATCTAGTGGCTCTGGCCGCAGCGAGGACAAGTTGTCGGAAATTTCCCTGCGCGGCAACGGGAAAATTTGGCAGCGGCGCCTCTATTTTGTGTTGACGCGCAGCTTACCCACAAGCCGTGGCGTTAACTTTTTGATTCAAGGATGTGACAGCCCGGCTGTGGACGCTTTGGGGAAAGGCCAGCCGCCGCGTGGCAAGGCGACACGCGCGAAAGGCGAAAATCCAGCGTTTCGGCCCGCTTCGCGGCGGCGTCTGCGCTGCGCGCCGGGCTGTGGATAACCGGCCTCCGCGCCCCTGGCCGGGCCGGGTTGTCCACAGGGAGCGGGGGAGAAGCGGCGCGCGACCGCCGCGCCCTCTCCGAGTGGCGCAACGGTCGGGCTACAGGTTTCGGCGCGGCAAGGCATGGCCGAGGGGCGAATCGCCGCCGCCATGGGCGGGCTTTGGCCCGAGGGGGAAAGCCCGCCCGATTTCCCTCTTTGGTTCATGGGGCTTTTGCGTCAGGCTTCGCATCGGGCCGCGACGGGCGGCGATGGTGGAAAGGGTTCAGAATGTCTCTGGTGAAAACGCTGGCCAAGGTGGCGATCGGTGTGGCGATGGCAAAAGGCGTCAGCCATCTGGCGAAAAACGGCCTGCCCGGCAGCAGCAAGACCACGGCGCAGCGCAGCCCGCAGGGGCAGGGCGGCGGCTTTGACGATCTGGTGGGCCAGCTGGGCGGCATGGTGGGCGGCAGCCGGGGCGCCACGCGGGCTGGTTCGCAGGGCGGCCTGGGCGATCTGCTGGGCGGCATGCTGGGCGGCGGCAAGGGCGGAGCGGGCGGGCTTGGCTCGCTGATCGAAGGGTTGGCGGGCGGCGCCATGGGCGGCAGCCAGCCGCGCAGCACCCGCCGCGCCTCGGCCCCCACCGGGCTGGAGGGCATGCTGGGCGCAGGCGGCATCGGCGGCTTGCTGGGGGGGCTTCTGGGCGGGGCCGGGTCCAGCGGCGGCGCGGGGGGGATGGGCGGCCTGGGCGGCATGCTCGATTCCGTCCTGCAAGGGCAGGAGCCCGCCACCGCCCCCAGCCGCGATCAGGAACTGGCGGCGGCCCTGATGCTGCGCGCCATGATCCAGGCGGTGAAGGCCGATGGCGAGATGGATGCGGCCGAAAAGCAAAAGCTGATGGGCGCTCTGGAAGGCGCCAGCGAGCAGGAGATCGCCTTTGTGAATGCCGAGCTTTCGGCCGAGTCCGATCTGGACCGGCTGGTGGCGCAGGTGCCGCAGGGCATGGAGGCGCAGGTCTATGCCGTGTCGCTGTCGGCCATCGACCTCGACAACCGGGCCGAGGCCGAATACCTGCATCGCCTTGCCGAGGGTCTTGGCCTCGAACCGGCCGAGGTCAATGGCATCCATGACCAGCTGGGCGCGCAGAAGCTTTATGGCTGAACAGCACGGCACCGCGCCGGAAGGGGGGCCTTCGGGCCCCCTTTTTCCTCTCTGCCCACCTTTTTCCGCCGGGGCCATGGACGCAAGCCGCCAAACCGCCTAAACACCATATCCCACGGAAAGGGGCGGCCATGTCAGACAACATCATCCTGCGCTGCGAGGCGAAAGGCCTGCGCATGACCGAACAGCGCCGCATCATCGCCCGCGTCATCGGCGCCGCCGAGGATCACCCGGATGTCGAGGAACTGCATGCCCGCGCCGCCGCACAGGATGGCCGCATCTCGCTGGCCACCGTCTATCGCACGGTGAAACTGTTCGAGGAGGCGGGCATTCTGGAAAAGCTGGAATTCGGCGATGGCCGCGCCCGCTATGAGGATGCCGACCGCGACCATCATGACCACCTGATCGACGTGTCCACCGGCCATGTCATCGAATTCGTCGACCCCGAGATCGAGGCCCTGCAAGAGCGCATCGCCGCCCGGCTGGGTTATCGGCTGATCGGGCACCGCCTCGAACTGCTGGCGGTGCCGCTGAAGCCCGGCGCCTAATCCAGCGCCGCCTGCAGCGCCTCGGTCAGGGCCGCCACATCCGGCACCACCCGGATCAGCGCGCGCAGGCTCGCATCGGCAAAGCCCTCCGCGATCACATGATCCAGCAGGGCCAGCAGCGGCTGCCAATAACCTTCGACATTCAGCAGAAACACCGGCTTGTGGTGCAGGCCGATCTGCGCCCAGGTCACCACCTCGAACAGCTCGTCCAGACTGCCCGCCCCGCCGGGCAGCACCACCACGGCATCCGAGTTCATGAACATCACCTTCTTGCGCTCGTGCATGTCCTCGGTGATCACCAGCTGCGTGAGGTCGCGCTTGCCGACCTCGCGTTTCATCAGATGGGTCGGGATGATGCCCATGGTCGCGGCCCCCGCCGCCTGCGCGGACCGGGCCACCTCGCCCATCAGCCCCACATCGCCCGCGCCATAGACCAGCCGCCAGCCCTGCGCCGCCAGCATGCTGCCGGTGGCGCGCGCGGCTTGCGCATAGACGGGGCGCGCCCCGCTGCGGGCGCCACAATACACACAGACGGAATGAGAGAATGCCATCGAAGCCTCGGATTTCTGTTGCCATTTTCCGGTCTATCGGCCTTCCTTGAGGAAGGAAAGCCGCGCTGCAAGACGCGGCATCTGCACTGCGGGGAGAGAACGGCCATGGCGGCAGAAAACGGGGCAGGGGCCAGCGGGCTTCTGATCGGCGGCGGGATCGTGGCGGGGATCGCGGCGGTGGGGGCCTTGGTCTGGGCCTTGCAGCCGGAACCGGCGGCGGCGCCCGGAACCGCGGCGCCTTTGCTGGCCGCGCCGCAACCCGCGCCGCAGGCCGCGCCACAGTCCGCGACAGCGCAATCTACCACGGCGCAATCCACCCCGCCAGCGGCCCCCGCACCAGAGGCTGCCGCGACCATGCCCGCCTTCGATACCGTCCGCGTGACGCCCGAGGGCGAGGCGCTGGTGGCCGGGCGCGCGGCGGCGGGGGCGACGGTTCTGCTCAAGCTCGACGGGGCCGAGGCCATGCGGGCGGTGGCCGACAGTCAGGGCAACTTTGTCGCCATGTTCACCCTGCCGCCCTCCGACCAGCCGCGCCTCTTGTCGCTGGCCGAGGCAGGCCCGCCCGAGCGTCTGGCCGAACAGACCGTGGCACTGGCGCCGGTGGCCGGGCCGAAGGTGCCAGAGGCGACCGCCGCAGCCGAGGCGCAGCCAGCCGAGATGCAGCCAGCCGGGGCGCCCCAACCCGAGGCCCCGCAGGCGCTTTTGATCACCGATCAGGGCGCGCAGGTCTTGCAGGCGCCTGAAACCATGCCGGAAACGGCAGCGCCGGGGCAGGTTTCGGTCGATGCGATTTCCTATACCCCCGATGGCGCGGTGCAGCTTTCGGGCCGGGCCGCAGCCGGGGCTGCCTTGCGGCTCTATCTGGATAACGCGCCGCTGGCCGAGGTTCTGGCGGCGGGCACCGGCCAATGGTTCACCACGCTGCGCGATGTGCCGCCCGGCCTTTACACGCTGCGCGCCGACCAGATCGGGGCGGAGGGCAAGGTGACCTCGCGCTTCGAGACGCCCTTCCTGCGCGAGACGCCCGAGGCGCTGGCCGCCGCGCTGAAACCACAGGCCATTCCGGGCCAGCCGCGCGCTTTGGCGCCGCCTGCCGCGCTGTCGGGCCAACCCGCCGCCACCCCGGCTGTGGCCCCGGCTGCCACCCCGGCTGTGGCCCCGGCTGCGCCCCCCCCTGCCATTGCCGATGCCGAAACCCCGCTCAGCATCACCGTGCAGCCGGGCTTTACCCTGTGGCGCATCGCGCGCGAGAATTTCGGCGATGGGGTGCTCTATGTGAAGGTGTTCGAGGCCAACAAGACCCAGATCCGCGACCCGGACCTGATCTATCCGGGGCAGGTGTTCACGATTCCGAAGGGGTGATGGGGTCCGAAGGGGGGATGGCGCAAGCTCCGGCCTCGCCCTCGGCCACCAGATGGAGCGCATGGCGGGCGCTGGCCCCACAACAGGCCAGCACCTCCGGGTGATCCATGCAGCAATCGGCCAGCAGGTAGGAAATCGCGCCGCCGATGCCTTCCAGATCGGCGCTGTAGAACACATGCCGCGATTGCTTGCGCGAACGGATCAGCCCGGCCTGTTCCAGCGCCGCCAGATGGAAGGACAGCCGCGAGGCCGTCAGGCCAAGCGCGCGCGCAATCTCGCCCGCCGCCAGCCCCTCATCGCCGCGCGGCACCAGCAGGCGCACCAGATCGAGCCGGGCCTCATGGGCCAGCGCCGACAGGCATTGCAGCACTTTACTCCGCTCCATCTTTCAACTACTCATGAAACGTTGAATTGACCCCTGTGTAACCCAGCCTTGCCGCGCAAGCAACCGGCAAGGGCAAGGAAGCCCGCATGCGCCGCCCCTCCGATTCCCTGACCTCCGCCGATTCCGATACCCCCAGCACCAGCGGCTGGGTGACCCTGCGCCGCGTGGCGCCCTATCTTTGGCCCAAGGGCGAGACATGGGTGAAACGCCGGGTGGTGCTGGCGCTTGTGATGCTGGTCTTTGCCAAGGTCATCTCGGTCTCCACCCCGTTCTTCTACAAGGCGGCGGTGGACAAGCTGGCGGGCGATGCCCCCTCCGGCGCGGCGCTGATGGGCTATGCAGCGGTGGGCCTGGTGCTGGCCTATGGTCTGGCGCGGCTGGGGGCGGTGGCCTTCGGCGAATTGCGCGACGCGATCTTTGTGCGCGTGGGCCAACGCGCGCTGCGCAAGCTGGCGCTGGAGACCTTCACCCATATTCACCGCCTGTCGATGCGCTATCACATCACCCGCAAGACCGGCGGCCTGTCGCGCATCATCGAGCGCGGGGTGAAGGGCGTGGATTTCCTGCTGCGCTTCATGCTGTTCTCGATCGGGCCGCTGATCATCGAGCTGACCATGGTGGCCGCGCTGTTCGCGGTGCTGTTTGGCTGGCAATATATGGCGGTCGTGGTGGTCACCATCGCGATCTATGTGACCTTCACCTTCAAGGTCACCGAATGGCGGGTGGCGATCCGCCGCAAGATGAATGATCAGGATACCGACGCCAACCAGAAGGCCATAGACAGCCTGCTGAACTTTGAAACCGTGCGCTATTTCGGCGCGGCGGGGCGCGAGGCCGCGCGCTATGACCGCGCGATGGAGGGTTATGAGGTGGCGGCGGTGAAAACCGGGCAATCTCTGGCCTTCCTGAATGCCGGGCAGGCCTTCATCATCACATCGGGTCTGGTCATCGTCATGGTGATGGCGGCGCAAGGGGTCGAGGCCGGGCTGCTGACCGTGGGCGATTTCGTCATGGTCAATGCCTATATGATCCAGATCACCATGCCGCTGAACTTTCTCGGCACGGTCTATCGCGAGATCCGGCAGGCCTTGGTCGATATGGGGCAGATGTTTGGCCTTTTGTCGCAACCCGCTGAAATCACGGATAAACCCGGCGCCTCCATGCTGCGCGTCAAGGGCGGGGCCGTGCGGTTCGAGGATGTGCGCTTTGCCTATGATGCCGAGCGCCCGATCCTCAAGGGCGTCACCATCGACGTGCCGGCAGGCCAGACCATCGCGCTGGTCGGGCCCTCCGGCTCGGGCAAATCCACCGTCGGGCGGCTGCTGTTCCGCTTTTACGATGTGACGGGCGGCGCGGTGAAGATTGATGGGCAAGACATCCGCGACATCACCCAAGACAGCCTGCATGCCGCCATTGGCGTAGTGCCGCAAGATACCGTGCTGTTCAACGACACGATCTTTTACAACATCGCCTATGGCCGCCCCGAGGCGACCCGTGACGAGGTGGAGGCCGCCGCCAAGGCCGCGAAAATCCACGATTTTATCCTGTCGCTGCCCGATGGCTATGCCACCACCGTGGGCGAGCGCGGCTTGAAGCTCTCGGGCGGCGAGAAGCAGCGCGTGGGCATCGCGCGCACCCTGCTGAAAAACCCGCCGATCCTGCTGTTGGACGAGGCGACCTCGGCGCTGGATACCCAGACCGAGGCCGATATTCAGGCCTCGCTGCGCGAAATGGGGCAGGGCCGCACCGTCATCACCATTGCGCACCGCCTGTCCACCATCGCCGATGCCGATTGCATCGTGGTGCTGGAGGCGGGCGAGGTGGTGGAGCAGGGCACCCATGATGTGCTGCTGGCGCGCGGCGGGCGCTATGCGGCGATGTGGGCGCGGCAGGCGGCAGAGGAGGCCGAGGCCGCCTGATCGCGGTTGCACCTTGGCGGGGCGCGTGGTTCTCTGGCGCAAAGAGGAGTTCTTCCGATGCGCCTGATGCCGCTCGCCCTGCTGGCCAGCCTGTTGCCGCTCGCCGCCTGCCTGAAACCGCTGCCCGATCCGGTGCCCTCGGGGGCCGAGGATTACGCTACCTATTGCGCCGGCTGTCATGGCATGGAGGGGCGCGGCGATGGCGAGGTAGGGGCCAGCCTTGGCAAGAAGCCTGCCGATCTGACGCAGCTTGCGGGCGCGGATGGCAAGATCCCCATGGCGCGGGTGATGAGCAAGATCTGGGGCTATACCAAGGATGCCAATGGCAATCTGATGCCCAGTTTCGCGCCGCTGCTGGATCAGGAAAAGATGGTGCTGTTTGACAGCGGCGACGGCATTCCGACACCCACGCCCCTGCGGCTGGTGCAGATTGCCGAACATCTTCAAAGACTTCAGGCGAGGGACGAATGATGCTGACGCTTTACGGCTGCTACCGCTCGCGCGCCTCGCGGCCGCTGTGGCTGCTGGGTGAGATCGGCATGGGCTTTACCCATGTGCCGGTCATTCAGGCCTACCGCCTGCCCGAACACAAGGCGCCGGATGCGCCCCTGAACAGCCAAAGCCCGGAATTTCTGGCGGTGAACCCGATCGGCCAGATCCCCGCTATGGTCGAGGGCGATCTGGTGCTGACCGAAAGCCTGGCCATCTGCCTGCATATCGCCCGCGCCCATGGCGGGGCGCTTGGGCCGCAGGGGCTGGCCGAGGCCGCGCTGATGGAGAACTGGGCGCTGTTTGCCGCCACCGCCATCGAGCCGCATTCCCTGCCCATCCTGATGTCGCAAGACGCGGGCGAGCGCGAGGCCGAGGCCGCGAAGCTCGCGCGCGGGCTGGCCCGGCTGGAGGCGCATCTTGCGGGCCGCGACTGGCTGCTGGATCGCTTCACCGTCGCTGATGTGATGGTGGCGGAATGCGTGCGCTATGGGCAGGCCCATCCGATGATGCAAGGCTATCCCCTTGTTTCTGATTGGCTTTCGCGCGCGCAGGCCCGCCCGGCTTTCCAATCCATGTGGGCGGCCCGGCTGGCGGAGCCCGCCTGACCCGCGCAGGGCGCCTTGCGCCCATCCCCGCCGGGTGGTCTAATCCGCCCTTCAAAAGCCCATCAAGAGGAATCGCGCAGCCATGGCCTCCGACATGTTCTCGGGTCAAACCGACGACTACAACGCCTCCTCCATCGAAGTGCTGGAGGGGCTGGAGCCCGTGCGCAAGCGGCCCGGCATGTATATCGGCGGCACCGATGAACGCGCGCTGCATCACCTCGTGGCCGAGATCCTCGACAACTCGATGGATGAGGCGGTGGCGGGCCATGCCAATCGCATCGAGGTGGAGCTGCATGAGGATCACTCGGTCACCGTGCGCGACAATGGCCGCGGCATGCCGGTGGACCCGCACCCGAAATTCCCCGGAAAATCCGCGCTGGAAGTCATTCTGACCGTGCTGCACGCGGGCGGGAAATTCTCGAACAAGGCCTATTCCACCTCGGGCGGGTTGAACGGGGTGGGCTCGTCGGTGGTGAACGCGCTGTCCGATGTGCTGATCGTGCAGGTGGCGCGCAACAAGGAGCTGTATGAGCAGCGCTTTTCACGCGGCGTGCCGCAGGGGCCGATTGCCAAGCTGGGCGGGGCGCCGAACCGGCGCGGCACCACCGTCACTTTCCATCCCGACCCGGAGATTTTCGGGGCGCTGAAACTGAAACCGGCGCGGCTGTTCAAGATGGTGCGCTCCAAGGCCTATCTGTTTTCCGGCGTGGAAATCCGCTGGAAAACCGCGATCAATGATGGCGAAACCCCGCTGGAGGCGACCTTTCATTTCCCCGGCGGTCTGGCGGATTTTCTGGTCGACAGTCTGCAAAAGATCGAGACCTATGCCGATAAGCCCTTCGCCGGAAAGGTAAATTTCACCGAGAAATACGGCGTGCCCGGTTCGGTGGAATGGGCGATCAACTGGACGCCGGCGCGCGACGGCTTCATCCAGAGCTATTGCAACACCGTGCCCACGCCCGAGGGCGGCACGCATGAGGCGGGGTTTTGGGCGGCGATCCTCAAGGGCATCCGCGCTTACGGCGAGCTGGTGAAGAACCGCAAGGCCGACCAGATCACCCGCGACGATCTGGTGGCGGGGGGCTGCGCGCTGGTGAGTTGCTTCATCCGCGAGCCGCAATTCGTGGGCCAGACCAAGGACCGGCTCTCCACCGAGGAGGCCGCGAAATGGGTCGAGGGCGCGGTGCGCGACCATTTCGACACCTGGCTGGCCAATGATACCAAATCGGCGGGGGCTATTCTCGATTTCCTCGTGCTGCGCGCCGAGGAACGCCTGCGGCGGCGGCAAGAGAAGGAAACCGCAAGGAAATCAGCCACAAAGCGGCTGCGCTTGCCCGGAAAATTGACCGATTGCACCGCGAAGAACCGCGAGGGGACCGAGCTGTTCATCGTCGAGGGCGACTCGGCGGGGGGCTCGGCCAAGGGCGCGCGCATCCGCGAGACGCAGGCGCTGCTTCCGCTCAAGGGCAAGATCTTGAACGTATTGGGGGCGGCGTCGAACAAGCTGGGCGACAATGCCGAAATCCGCGACATCTGCGAGGCGCTTGGCGTCGGCATGGGCACCAAGTTCAAGGTCGACGACCTGCGCTATGACAAGATCATCATCATGACCGATGCCGATGTGGACGGCGCGCATATCGCGAGCCTGCTGATGACCTTCTTTTTCACCCAGATGCGGCCCTTGATCGACAAGGGGCATCTATATCTTGCGTGCCCGCCGCTGTATCGCCTGACCCAAGGCGCGAAGCGCATCTATGTGGCCAATGACGCCGAAAAAGAGCTGTGGCTGCAAAAGGGCCTTGGCGGCAAGGGCAAGATCGACGTGCAGCGCTTCAAGGGTTTGGGCGAGATGGACGCCAAAGACCTGAAAGACACCACGATGGACCCGAAATCGCGGACGCTGATCCGGGTGAGCATCGACGAGGATGAGCCGGGCGAAACCGGCGATCTGGTGGAGCGGTTGATGGGCAAGAAGCCCGAGCTGCGCTTCCAGTATATTCAGGAAAACGCGCGCTTCGTGGAAGAGCTGGACGTGTGAGGCGGGAAGGGGGTTTCCCTTCCCTACCAAAGGCTTAGCGCAGTTTCAACCGGTAGCGCACATGGCCGTCATAGGGCGCGTAGCTGTCGTAAAGCGCGCGGGCGCGGGCATTGCCCTCGTCCGTGTGCCAGTAAAGGCGATGATCGCCGCGCGCGGTGGCGAGGGCCTTCAGATCGTCAATCAGCGCGCGACCGACGCCCTTGCCGCGGGCAGTGGCGGAGACGAACAGGTCTTCCAGATAGCAATCCTCGCCCATCACCCAGGTGGAACAGTGATGGTGATGCAAGGCAAAGCCCAGCATCACGTTGTTTTCAAAGGCAAAACGGCCCGATAGCGGGCTTTGGGCCTCCATCAGCCGCGCCCAGGTGCGGGTGGTGATCTCGGGCGCGAGATCGACCTCGTAAAAGGCCAGATATTGCGCCCAAAGATCGCGCCATTGGGCCTCATCTTGCGGGGCGGCGTCGCGGATCGTCAGCGTCATGCGAGGCTGCCCAACAGGCGCGCCCAGCTGCGAATGCCCTTGTGAAAACACTCCAAGTCATACTTTTCATTGGGAGAATGGATTTGGTCATCATCGCGGCCAAAGCCCAGAAGCATGGCATCCATGCCTAGATAGGTCTTGAAATACCCGGCAATGGGGATCGAGCCACCGCAGCCGACGTAAGCCGCCGGGCGGCCCCATTCGGCGGCGAGGGCCGCGCGGGCGGCCTCGAAGGCGGGGTGGGTGATCTGCATGACGCCGGCGGGCGAGGCGCCGTGGTCGGCAAAGCTGACGCTGCAATCGGCGGGGATTTGGGCTTTCACCCATGCGCGGAAGGATTCGCGAAGTTTTTCAGGGTCTTGGCTGCCGACAAGTCGGAAGCTGATCTTGGCGCGCGCCTCGCCCGGCAAGACGGTCTTGAAGCCATCGCCCGCGTAACCCCCTGAAATGCCATTCACTTCTGCGGTGGGGCGCGACCAGATCATCTCCAGGGGCGTGCGGTCGGCCTCGCCTGCGGGCAGCGAGAGGCCGACATCGCCGAGGAATTTGGCGTGATCGAAGGCCAGATTTTGCCATTGCGCGCGAATCTCATCGGGCAATTCAGTGACGCCCTCATAGAATCCGGGCACCTGAACCGTGCCAAGATCGTCGTGCAAGCCACTGAGAATGCGAGACAAAACGTGAATCGGATTACGCGCCAACCCGCCGAACATGCCCGAATGCAGATCCTTGTTGGCGGCGCGGATCACCACCTCCTCGCCCAGCAAGCCCCGCAGCATGGTGACGATGGCGGGGGCAGTATCCTGAAACAGGCCGGTGTCGCAGATCAGGGCAATATCTGCTTTCAGATCAACGGCATGCTGTTTCAGGAAGGGGATGAGCGAGGGCGAACCGGATTCCTCCTCGCCCTCCAGGAGGATGGTCAGGCGACAGGGCAAACGGCCATGCATGGCCTTCCACGCGCGCAAAGCCTCCAGGAAGGTCATCAACTGGCCCTTGTCATCCGAGGCGCCCCGGGCGCGGATGACGCGGCCTTTGGGGGTCTCTTGCAGCTCGGGGTCGAATGGATCGCGCGACCAAAACTCAAGCGGATCAACGGGTTGCACGTCATAGTGACCATAGAACAGCAGATGCGGGCCGCCCTCGCCACCCTGCGCCACCACCATCGGATGACCGGGCGTGGCATGGGCCTTGGCGGTGAAACCAAGGGTTTCCAGATCGGCCACCAGCCAATCGGCGGCCGCCGCGCAATCGGGCTTGTAGGCGGGATCGGTGGAAATCGACGGGATGCGCAGCAGGGCAAACAGCCGCTCCAGCGCGGCGGGCTGATCTTCGTCGATACGGGCCAGAACGGCGTCCAGGGACATGGAAAGCTCCTATGGGCGGGGCGCGAAAGGGTAATGGGATATACGCTTTGGCCCTGAAATTCGGGCCAAGTGTAATGGGATGTACCGAAGTGTCCAGAGTGGGTGCGTGGGGAAGGTGCAGGACCGGGGGCTTCACAGCCCCCAGTTCTCTTTTGGCCCGGACCCCCGTGGGATATTTTTGAACAGAAAATGAGGGGCGCGTGCGCTGGACATGCGACCTTCTGACGGGGGGACAAAATGCCCTCTTTCGGATACAGCATTTGACCAATATCAAGGCGCCGATCCGGCGGCCCGCCTAGACCGCCGGAACAGCCCCGACCTCGCTCATCGCCAGGAGACGAAGATGAACTACGATCACGCACTCGATGCCGCGCTGAACCGGCTGCATGACGAAGGCCGCTATCGCACCTTCATCAATATCGAGCGCAAGCGTGGCAAGTTCCCTCATGCGGTCTGGACGAAGCCGGACGGGACCGAGAAGGACATCACGGTCTGGTGCGGCAATGACTATCTGGGGATGGGCCAGCATCCGGTGGTGCTGGCGGCGATGCAGGAGGCGATTGCGATCTGCGGCGCCGGTTCGGGCGGCACGCGCAACATCTCCGGCACGACGGTCTGGCACAAGCGGCTGGAGGCCGAGATCGCCGATCTGCATGGCAAGGAGGCCGCGCTGGTGTTCTCCAGCGCTTATGTGGCCAATGATGCGACGCTCAGCACGCTGCCCAAGCTGTTTCCGGGGCTGATCATCTATTCCGACGAATTGAACCATGCCTCGATGATCGAAGGCATCAAGCGCAATGGCGGCGCCAAGCGGGTGTTCCGGCACAATGACGTGGCGCATCTGCGCGCGCTGATCGCGGCGGATGATCCGGCGGCGCCGAAGCTGATTGCCTTTGAATCGATCTATTCGATGGATGGCGATTTTGGCCCGATTGCCGAGATCTGCGATCTGGCCGAGGAGGTCGGCGCGCTGACCTATCTGGACGAGGTGCATGCGGTGGGCATGTATGGCCCGCGTGGCGGCGGCGTGGCCGAGCGCGATGGCGTGATGGCCCGGGTGGACATCATCAACGCGACGCTGGGCAAGGCCTTTGGCGTGTTTGGCGGCTATATTGCTGCAAGTGCGAAGATGGTGGATGCGATCCGCTCCTATGCGCCGGGCTTCATCTTCACCACCTCGCTGCCGCCGGCGATTGCGGCTGGGGCGGCGGCTTCGATCAGATTTCTGAAAACGGCCGAGGGGCAGGCGCTGCGCGATGCCCAGCAATTGCACGCGAAAATCCTGAAGATGCGGCTGAAGGGCCTGGGCCTGCCGATCATCGACCATGGCTCGCATATCGTGCCGGTTGTGATCGGTGACCCGGTTCACTGCAAGATGTTGTCG
Source organism: Gemmobacter sp. (assembly GCF_016792925.1). Taxonomy (GTDB): domain Bacteria; phylum Pseudomonadota; class Alphaproteobacteria; order Rhodobacterales; family Rhodobacteraceae; genus Gemmobacter. The sequence continues at coordinate 19,581 of NZ_JAEULU010000158.1, read as the reverse complement.
GACATGATGCTGGACCAGTTCGGCATCTATGTGCAGCCCATCAACTTTCCGACCGTGCCGCGCGGCACGGAACGCCTGCGCTTTACCCCTTCGCCGGTGCATGACGGCGGCCAGATCGACCATGTGGTGCGCGCCATGGACAGCCTTTGGCGGCACTGTGCGCTGAATCGTGCCGAACACTCCGCCTGATCGCCGCCGCAGATGCAAAACGGGCTTGCCCTGTGCTACGCTAACGGCAATTAGGGATAAGGCGAGTCGTCCAGCGGCGACTCGGTAAACGCCAAAACCAAGGCAGGACGGGACAGGGCGTATGATCGGGCGGATGATCTGGCGGAGGGGCGATCCTTCGGCGGCCGAGGCTGACAAACCCAAGGGTTTCGATGATTTCGAGCTGCGGCTTGGTGACGTGATGCGCGGCGAGCGCGCCACGCTGGGCAAATCGCTGCTGGATGTGCAGCGCGAGCTGAAGATCAAGGCCACCTATATCGCCGCCATCGAGAATTGCGACCTGTCGGCCTTTGAAAGCCAGGGCTTTGTGGCAGGCTATGTGCGCTCTTACGCGCGCTATCTGAACATGGACCCGGATCAGGCCTTTGCCCGCTTCTGCAAGGAAGCGAATTTCGAGGTGGCGCATGGCATGTCTGCCGCTGCGGCGCCGCAGACGATCACGGCGGCGCGGGCGCGGGCGGGCGTGGCCTCGGGCGATCCCTTCGCCAATCCGAATGCGCTGTTCGTGCCGCGCAGCGAAAGCTGGCTGAGCCGGGTGGAGCCGGGCGCGATTGGCTCGATTCTGGTGCTGGTGGCGCTGACCGGGGCGCTTGGCTATGGCGGCTGGTCGGTGCTGCGCGAGGTGCAGCGCGTGCAGCTGGCGCCGGTGGACGAGGCGCCGGTGGTGGTGGCCGAGGTCGATCCGCTGGCCAATATGCAGCCGCTGGCTCCGGTGGAGCGGGTGAGCCCCGAGACGGTGGACCCGGTTCTGGCGGCCAATGATCCGGCGCCGCAGCCGGGCAGCCCGGAGCTGCTGAACCGGATGCGCCGCCCCGAAGCGCTGGATGTGCCGGTTTTCGTGTCGCGCGATGGCCCGATTGCGGCGATTGATCCGCGCCAGACCGGCAGCTTTGCCGGGCAGGGTGTGGCGCCCGTGGCCGTGGTGGCCGAGGCCGATGGTATGGCCGCCCCGCTGGAGGGGGGCCTGACCGATCAGGTGCAGGTGGTGGCCGAGGCCAAGCCCGGTGTCGAAATCCTCGCCGTGCGCCCCTCCTGGGTGCGGGTGTCTTCGGCCGATGGCGCCGTGCTGTTCGAGAAGATTCTTGAAGCGGGCGAGCGCTATCAGGTGCCTGCGCTGGAACAGGCGGCCACCCTGCGCTCGGGCAATGCCGGGTCGGTGTATTTTCTGGTGAACGGTCAGGCCTTTGGCCCGGCGGCCCCGGGGCCGCAGGTGGTGAAGAATGTGGCGCTGACCGAGGAGGCCTTGAAGGGCAAATATGCCGTGGCCGATCTGGACGACGATGCCGATCTGAAGCGCATCGTGGCGGTGGCCGAGGTTCTGCCCGAGGGCGCCGCGCCGCAGCAGTAACCTTGCTGCGATCCTTTGGCGAAACGGCCCCGGCGGCATTGCCCCGGGGCCGTTTCGTCTTTATCTCTCGGGCCGTAACATCCGAAGGGTTGCCCCCATGTCGCATAATCCTGTTCGTCCCTGGCGCAATATCGAGCGCCGCAAGTCTCGGCAAATCCGCGTGGGCAAGGTGCTGGTGGGGGGCGATGCGCCGATCTCGGTGCAGACGATGACCAATACGCTGACGCATGATGTGGCGGCCACCATTGAACAGATCCAGCGCTGCGCGGTGGCGGGGGCAGATATTGTGCGGGTCTCGACCCCGGATGAGGACAGCACGCGGGCGCTGCGCGAGATTGTGCAGGAGAGCCCGGTGCCGATCGTGGCGGATATTCATTTCCACTATAAGCGCGCGATCGAGGCGGCCGAGGCGGGCGCGGCCTGTCTGCGCATCAACCCCGGCAATATCGGCGATGCCAAGCGGGTGGCCGAGGTGGTGCGGGCGGCGAAGGATCACGGCTGTTCGATCCGCATCGGGGTGAATGCCGGGTCGCTGGAAAAGCACCTGCTGGACAAATACGGCGAGCCTTGCCCGGATGCGATGGTGGAATCTGGCCTCGACCATATCAAGCTGTTGCAGGACAATGATTTTCACGAGTTCAAGATCTCGGTGAAGGCGTCGGACGTGTTTCTGGCGGCGGCGGCTTATCAGGCTTTGGCCGATGCCACCGATGCGCCGATCCATCTGGGGATCACCGAGGCGGGGGGGCTTGTCTCCGGCACGGTGAAATCGGCGGTGGGTCTGGGCAATCTGCTATGGGCGGGGATTGGCGACACGATCCGCGTCAGCCTGTCCGCCGATCCGGTGGAGGAGGTGAAGGTCGGGTTCGAGATCCTGAAATCGCTGGGCCTGCGGCACCGGGGTGTCACGATCATCAGCTGCCCCAGCTGCGCGCGGCAGGGGTTTGACGTGATCAAGACCGTCGCGGCGCTGGAGGAACGGCTGGCGCATGTGACCACTTCGATGAGCCTGTCGATCATCGGTTGCGTGGTGAACGGGCCGGGCGAGGCGCTGATGACCGATATCGGCTTTACGGGCGGCGGCGCTGGTTCGGGGATGGTCTATCTGGCGGGGAAGCAGAGCCACAAGCTGTCGAACGAGCAGATGGTGGATCATATCGTGGAGCAGGTGGAGAAGAAGGCCGCAGAGCTGGAGGCGGCGAAAGCCGAGTGAGGGGGGAGGCCGGAGCGGGCTGCGCCCCGGCCTTTGGCCGTCAGCCCTTGCTGGCGCGTTCGCTTTCGACGATTTCGCGCATGCCGTCGAGCGGGACATAGCCGCGCAGCATGGCGCCTTCGATCACGAAGCTGGGGGTGCCGTTGATCTGCATCGCCATGCCAAGGGCGTGGTTGGCGTCGATCACGGCCTTGACCTCGGGGCTTTCCATCTTGGCGAGGATGGCGGGGGCATCAAGGCCCAGTTCGGTGGCCAGCGCGCCCAAGGTCTCGGGCGTGGCGTCGCCTCGCAGGGTGATCAGGGCGTCATGGGCCTTTTTATAGGCCTCGTCCCCGGCCACCATGCGGGTGGCGATGGCGAATTGCGACGAGATCATCGAACCCTCGCCCAGAATGGGATATTCCTTGAAGATCAGGCGGATATTGCCATCGGATTTCACCAGCTCCTCGACCTCGGCATAGGCTTTGCGGCAATAGCCGCAGCGGTAATCGAGGAATTCGACCAGGGTGATGTCGCCCTTCGGATTGCCGCCGACCCAATCGGCGGGGTTTTGCAGAAGCTCGGCCTTGTGGGTCTGCACCAGCTCGATGTCGGCGCTGGCCTCGGCCTGGGCCTGCTTGTCTTCCAGCACCTTGAAGACCTCCAGCATCACCTCGGGGTTTTCCAGCAGATAGGCCTTCACCTCGGCGCGGAAGGCGCTGCGTTCGGCATCCGTCATCGCGGTCATGTCGAAGGCGGCGGCGGGCAGGGCGAGGCTGAGGGCCAGCGTGGTGGCGGCGAAAAGGCGGGTCATGCGGTCTCCAGTCGGGGTCTGCCTGCTTGACGCTGCGCGCGGTGCGGGCCAGTGTGCCGCCCGATCAGCCGGGCGGTTGCGCGGCGACTTTAAGGGGGCTTTCATGCGGGTTTCAAGTCGGTCTCTGGTCGATCCCTTCATCGTGATGGATGTGATGGAGCGGGCGCGCAGCTTGGAGGCGGCGGGGCGCAGCATCATTCATATGGAGGTGGGCCAGCCCGGCACGCCGGCGCCCGAGCGCGCGCTGGTGGGGTTGCAGGCGGCGATGGCGGCGGGGCCTTTGGGCTATACCGTGGCGCTTGGCCTGCCGGAGTTGCGGGCGGGGATCGCGGCGCTGTATCAGCGCTGGTATGGCGTGACGCTGAACCCCGAGCGGGTGGTGGTGACCGCCGGGTCTTCGGCGGCGTTCCTGCTGGCCTTCACCGCGCTGTTCGAGGCGGGGGACAAGGTGGGTCTGGGCGAGCCGGGTTATCCGTCTTACCGGCAGATATTGAAGGCGCTGTCGCTGGAGGCGGTGGGGATTCCGGCCGCGCTGGAGAACCGCTTGCAGCCGGTGCCGGGCGATCTGACAGGCCATGACCTGCAAGGCTTGATCGTGGCGAGCCCCGGCAACCCCTCGGGCACGATGCTGGATCATGCGGCGCTGGAGGCCTTGATCGGGCATTGCGCGGCGCGGGGGATCAGCTTTGTCTCGGACGAGATCTATCACGGGCTGCATTACGGGGCCCGCGCGGTCAGTGCGCTGGAAATCAGCGATGATGTCTATGTCATCAACAGTTTCTCCAAATATTTCAGCATGACGGGCTGGCGGATCGGCTGGATGGTGGTGCCGGAGGATCATGTGCGCGTGGTGGAGCGGCTGGCGCAGAACATGTTCATCTGCCCGCCCCATGCCAGCCAGGTGGCGGCGCTGCATGCGCTGGACTGCATCGACGCGCTGGAGGCGAACCGGGCGGTCTATGCCGAGAACCGGCGGCTGATGCTGGAAGGCTTGCCAAAAGCGGGGTTTGACAAGATCGCGCCGCCGGATGGGGCGTTCTATATTTATGCCGATGTGAGCGGGCTCACCGAAAATTCACTCGAATTCGCGGCGGAAATTCTGGAACATGCAGGGGTTGCGGTGACGCCGGGGCTTGATTTCGACCCGCGGCGCGGGGCGCAGACCTTGCGCTTTTCCTATGCGCGGGCGACGGCGGATATTGTGGAAGGGCTGGCGCGGTTGCAGGCTTTCATGGCGCGGCGCGGCTGAGAGGGCGGATTTTGGATATTTGGGCCAAGGTGAAGGGGATTGCCGTTGTGCTGGGCCTGCTGGCGGCGGGGCCTTCTGGCGCGCAGGAGCTGAGCGGGTTGGCGCGGCTGGTGCCGGAGGCGAGCCGGATCGAGGCCTCGGGGGCGGGCGTCGCGGTGGATCTGGCGATCAGCCAGCCGGTGCCGTGGCGGGTGCGGGTGATGGATCAGCCGCCGCGTCTGGTGATGGATTTCCGCGAGGTGGACTGGCAGGGCATCGGCACGCTGGACAAGGGCGGCCTGGCGGGTTTGCTGGCGGGCACCTTCCGGCCCGGCTGGTCGCGGCTGGTGGCGGAGCTGCCGGGGCCGATGGCGGTGGTGCAGGCGGGCATGGCGACCGAAGGGGTCACGCGGGTGACTGTGCGGCTGGAGCCGGTGAGCGCGGAGGCCTTTGCCGCCAAGGCGGCCCAGCCCGAGCCGCAGGAATGGGCCTTGCCCAAACCGGCCGATCTTCCCAAGGCCGAGCCGCGCCATGACGGCACGCTGGTGGTGGTGCTGGACCCCGGCCATGGTGGCATCGACCCCGGCGCCGAGCGGGGGCCGGTGAAGGAGGCCGATCTGGTGCTGACCTTCGCGCGCGAGCTGAAAGAGCTGATGATGCGCGATGGCGACACGATCGTGGTGCTGACGCGCGAGGAAGATGTGTTCGTGCCGCTGGAAACCCGCATTTCGGTGGCGCGGGCGGCGGGGGCGGATGTGTTCCTGTCGCTGCATGCCGATGCGATTGCCGAGGGCGAGGCGGTGGGGGCCACGGTCTATACCCTGTCGGAGGAGGCCTCGGATGCGGCGGGCAAGACGCTGGCCGAACGCCATGACCGGGCCGACCTGCTGGCAGGCGTCGATCTGACCGAGCAGGATGACATGGTGGCGCGGGTCTTGATGGATATGGCGCGCACCGAGACGGAACCGCGGGTGGCACGGCTGGCCGAGGCCTTGGTGGCGGCGATTCAGGGCCAGGAGCTGCGGATGCACCGTCACCCCAGGCAGGAGGCCGGGTTCTCGGTGCTGAAATCGCCCGATATTCCGTCGGTGCTGCTGGAGCTGGGGTTTCTGTCCTCGGAGCGCGATCTGAAGCGCTTGCAGGACAAGGCCTGGCGGGCGAAAATGGCGGCGGCGCTGCGCGAGGGCTTGCGCGGCTGGGCCAAGGACGAGGCGGCGCGGGCGGGTTTGCGCTGATCCGGCCTGCGCGCGCCTGTTGCAAGGGGCGGGCGGCTTCCCGCCCGACGATCAGAGCGGCGGCTTCGGGGTTTTGACCTCGACCGCCTTTGCCCCTATATGGGGCGGCGACCCGGCAGATCGGGCACTTGCGGGGGTAGTGGTGTGACGCGCTTCATCGGGTCTTTCTTCGGGGCCATCTTCACCTTCCTGACGCTGGGCACCCTGTTCGGGGCGCTGACGGTCGGGGCGGTGCTGTGGATGTATTCGCGCGACCTGCCCAGCCATGAGAGCCTCGCGCAATACAAGCCGCCGATCATCAGCCGCATCTATGATGCCGAGGGCCGCATGATCGACGAATTCGCCGAGGAGCGGCGGCTGTTCGTCTCGATTCAGGATATGCCCGATCTGGTGAAACATGCCTTCATCAGCGCCGAGGATAAGAATTTCTATACGCACCAGGGGTTTGACCTGCTGGGCATTGCCTCGGCCATCAAGGATGCGCTTCAGGGGGGCAAGCTGCGCGGGGCCTCGACCATTCCGCAGCAGGTGGCGAAGAATTTCCTGTTGTCGGGCGACCGCACGGCAGAGCGCAAGATCAAGGAGATCATTCTGGCCACCCGTCTGGTGGATGCGCTGCCCAAGGACCGGATTCTGGAACTGTATCTGAACGAAATCTATCTGGGCCAGAACAGCTATGGCGTGGCGGCGGCGGCGCTGACCTATTTCAACAAATCGCTGACCGCGCTGGCCCCGCATGAGGCGGCGACGCTGGCCGCGATGCCGCGCGAGCCGGCGCGCTCGCACCCTGTGCGCGACCATGACAAGGTGTTGCGGCGCCGCAACGAGGTGCTGCGCGAGATGCGCGACAATGGCCAGCTGGACGAGGCGACCTATGAGGCCGAGGTGAAAGCGCCGCTCCTGTCGGTGCAGAACGGCGATTATCCGGCCTTCCGCACCACGCTGCCGCCGCGCGACTATTTCACCGATGAAATCCGCCGCCAGCTTTCGGGCAGTTTCGGGCAGAAGGAGTTCTTCTCGGAGGGCTTCTCGATCCGCGCCACGGTGGACCCGGAGATGCAGGCGGCAGCGGCCAAGGCGCTGCGGGCAGGGCTGGAACGCTATGACCGCGGGCAGGGCGTCTGGCGCGGCACCGGCAAGGTGATCGGCCCCGAGCGGCTGACCTCGGAAGCCGATTGGCGCGCGGCGCTGGCCGAGGCGCAGGTGCCGCGCGACATCGAGGGCTGGCACCCGGCGGTGGTGCTGAGCTTGGGCGAAAGCGCGGCCCGCATCGGCATCGAGGGCGTGCAGGAGGATGAGGACGGCCATTTCATCCCCGCCGAGGATGTGACCTGGGCGCGCAAGCGGCTGGCCAATGGCGATCTGGGCAAGAAGGCGCGCGTGGCCAGCGATCTGGTGGATGTGGGCGATGTGGTGCTGGTGCGCGCCATGACCTCGGATGACGATGGCAGCTTTATGCGCTGGACGCTCCGGCAGGTGCCGGAGGTCGAGGGCGCCTTCATGGCGATGGATGTGAATTCGGGCCGCGTGCTGGCGATGCAGGGCGGCTTTTCCTATCAAGACTCTGAGCTGAACCGCGCCAGCCAGGCGATGCGCCAGCCGGGGTCGAGCTTCAAGCCGCTGGTCTATGCGGCGGCGCTGGACAGCGGCTTTACGCCTGCGACCATCGTGGTCGATGCCCCGATCGAGCTGGACACGCCGCAAGGCCTGTGGCGGCCGAAAAACGCCTCGAACAAGTTCTATGGCCCGACGCCCTTGCGCACCGGCATCGAGCAGAGCCGCAACCTGATGACGGTGCGGATCGCGCAAGAGGTGGGCATGGACACGGTGGCAGGCTATGCCGAGCGCTTTGGCATCTATGACCGGATGAACGCCTTCCTGTCGAACTCGCTGGGCGCGCAGGAAACCACGCTGCTGAAGATGGTGACCGCCTATGCGATGCTGGCCAATGGCGGCGAGCGGGTGGACCCGACGCTGGTGGACCGGGTGCAGGACCGTTACGGCAAATCGGTCTACAAGCATGATCCGCGCCAATGCGTCGAATGTGATGCGGCCCTGCTGCCCGAGGGGCAGGCGCCCAAGATCACCTCAAGCCGCGAGCGGGTGATCGACCCGATCACCGCCTATCAGATCACCTCGATGATGGAGGGGGTGGTGCAGCGCGGCACGGCGCGGGGCATCAACCTGCCGGTACCGGTGGCGGGCAAGACCGGCACCACCAATGACGCCAAGGATGTGTGGTTCATCGGCTATACCTCGAACATCGCGGCGGGCTGCTATATCGGCTATGACAATCCGCGCACGCTGGGCGGCAAGGCCTCGGGCGGGGGGCTGTGCGGGCCGGTGTTTGAAAGTTTCATGCGCACGGCGATCAAGAAATATGGCGGCGGCAAGTTCGCCGTGCCGCCGGGCGGCTATTTCGCCAAGATCGACCGGTTCAGCGGCGCGCGCCTGCCCGACAGCGCGCAGGGCGACAATGTGATCTCGGAATATTTCCGCGAGGGCGACGATCCGACGGGCGGCGGCGGCATCTTCGTGGATGGCGGCTTTGCCATGGGCGAGAACCTGCCGCTGTTCACCGCGGGCGAAACCGATGGCGGCGCCTCGCAGGTGACCACGGCCAGCGGCCAGACCAAGATCATCCCGAAGAAAAAGGCCGATTTCGGCACGCTGTCTTCGGGTGGGCTTTACTGAAACCCGGCCAGACCGCAATGGCTTGCCGGATCGGTGCGGGCCGGGTAAGAACCCGGCCTGAACCCTTCATGTTGTGATGGAAGACCTCAAGATGCGCGCTGAAACCCTGTCTCAAGCCGATGCCATTCGCAAGTCGCTGGCCCTGCTGGCGCAGCGCATGGATTACGAGATGGCGCCGCATCGCCTGGAGGAATTCAACGCGATGATCGAAGACCCGAACCTGTGGAACGATCCGGCCAAGGCGCAAAAGCTGATGCGCGAGCGGCAGGCGCTGATGGATGCCGTGGGCACCTATCGCATGATCGAGGCGGGGCTGAACGACAATATCGAGCTGATCGAGATGGGCGAGGCCGAGGGCGACGCCGAGATCGTGGCCGAGGCCGAGGCGGCGATCAAGGCGCTGGTGGAAACCGCCCGCGCCAAGGAGCTGGAGGCGCTGCTGGATGGCGAGGCCGATGGCAATGACACCTTCCTGGAGATCAATGCCGGTGCCGGTGGCACCGAAAGCTGCGACTGGGCCAGCATTCTTGCGCGGATGTATACCCGTTGGGCGGAAAAGAAGGGCTACAAGGTCGAGCTGCAATCCATGTCGGAGGGCGAGGAGGCCGGGATCAAATCGGTCTCTTACAAGATCAGCGGGCCGAATGCCTATGGCTGGCTGAAATCGGAAAGCGGCGTGCATCGGCTGGTGCGCATCTCGCCCTACGATTCGGCGGCGCGGCGGCATACGTCTTTCAGCTCGGTCTGGGTCTATCCGGTGGTGGATGACAATATCGAGATCGAAGTGCTGCCGCATGAAATCCGGATCGACACCTATCGCTCGTCGGGCGCGGGTGGGCAGCACGTGAACACCACCGACTCGGCAGTGCGGATCACCCACCTCGCCACCAATATCGTGGTGACCAGTTCGGAAAAATCGCAGCACCAGAACCGCGACATCGCCATGAAGGCGCTGAAATCGCGGCTGTATCAGATGGAGCTGGACAAGCGCAACGCGGCGATCAACGCGGCGCATGAGGCCAAGGGCGATGCGGGCTGGGGCAACCAGATCCGGTCCTATGTCTTGCAGCCCTATCAGATGGTCAAGGATCTGCGCACCGGCTATGAGACCTCGGATACCGACGGCGTGCTGAATGGCGATCTGGACCGCTTCATGCAGGCGACGCTGGCGATGGATGTGGCGGGCAAAAGCCGCGCCGAGGCCACCGCCGAGGATTGAGCGGCGGCAAATACATCTTTTCCATCGGCCCTGCCTGCGGTTAGCCTGCCCTGAAAGGGGAGGGACCGCATGTCGCAGGCGCCAGAGATCAAGACCGTCGGCTTTGTCGATTTGCGCGACAGCCTTGCCGCTGGCTGGCGCGATTTCACCCGCGCGCCGCTTTACGGCATGGGCTTTGCGCTGGTCTATGTGCTGGGCGGCTGGCTGGTGTTCTGGGCGCTGACCACCAAGGGGCAATTGTGGTGGACGCTGCCCGCCAGCGCGGGTTTTCCGATCCTCGGGCCGTTCATCGCGGTGGGGTTCTATGAGATGTCGCGGCGGCTGGAGGCGGGGCAGCGCCTCGATTGGCCGGGCATCGCGGGGGTGATCCTGCGTGAGCGGAACCGGCAGATCCCTTCGATGGCGGCGGTGATCGTGATCTTCTTCCTGTTCTGGAACTTTCTGGCGCATATGATCTTTGCGCTGTTTCTGGGCACGCTGTCGCTGACCAATATCACCTCCTCGCTGGAGGTATTCGCCACGCCCAACGGGCTGATGATGCTGGCGATCGGCACGGTTTTGGGGGCGGCGATCGCGACGCTGCTGTTCGGGTTGACGGTGGTGAGCCTGCCGCTGCTGCTGGACCGCGAGGTGGATTTCGTGACGGCGATGCTGACGAGCCTTGGCCTTGTGACCAGCAACCCGGTGGTGATGCTGAGCTGGGGGGCGCTGGTGGCGGAGCTGCTGTTTCTGGCCATGCTGCCCGGCTTTCTGGGCCTGTTCGTGGTGCTGCCGGTCTTGGGCCATGCGACCTGGCACCTCTATCGCCGGGCCCTGGGCTAGATGCAAAGCGGATGTTGCAAAGCCGAGGCTTTGCAAAGCTGCGCTTGTGTGGCGTGATTTTGCAAAGCCGGGCCTTTGCAACGCCGGATCATTGCAAACCCCCGCCATAGCAAAAGGCGCCCGCGAAGGGGCGCCTTGTCGGGATGCAAAGCCAGCGCAGCGGCTTAGTCGGCCTTGGGGCCAGCGATCTGCTTCACGCCATTCAGCGGGTCGTCCTGACGCTGGACCGAGCCCTCGAAATGGGCGCCGCTTTCGATGGCGATGGTCTTGTGGATGATGTCGCCCTCGACCCGCGCGGTGGAGGTGAGGCGCACTTTCAGCCCGCGCACGCGGCCGATGACGCGGCCATTCACCACGATGTCATCGGCGACGATCTCGCCGCGGATGGTGGCGGTTTCGCCCACGGTCAGCAGATGGGCGCGGATGTCGCCCTCGACCGTGCCTTCCACCTGAATATCGCCGGTGGTTTTCAGATTGCCGACCACGGTGAGATCGGAGGACAGCACCGAGGCATTGGGCTTGGCCTTCACCCCGGCCGAGAAATCCATCGCGGGCTTGGTGGCGGGCAGCTCCGGGGCTTTCGGCTTGTCGCCTTCCACCTGTTTCGGACCGGGTTCGTTGATTCTGGATTTAGAAAACATCGCTTGCTGCCTTGATGAAGGTCATCGGATTGACCGGGCGGCCCCCGACATGAACCTCGTAGTGAAGGTGGGTGCCGGTGGACCGGCCTGAATTGCCCATATCACCGATCCGGTCGCCGCGCGATACTTTTTGACCGACGGAGACGCGGATTTCGGACATGTGACCATAGAGGGTTTCGAGGCCGAAGTCATGGCGGATCTGCACCATGCGGCCATAGCCATTGCCCCAGCCCGCCTTCACCACCACGCCATCGGCGGTGGCATAAAGCGGCGTGCCATAGGCGCCCGCGAAATCCAGCCCTTCATGGCGGCGGGTGCCGCGCCCGAAGGGATCGTTGCGCGAGCCAAAGCCCGAGGTGAAGCGGTAATTGCCCGAGGGGATCGGATTGGCGAAGGGCGCCTTCACGGCGGCAAGGCGATACATGTTCATGCGATCCAGCCCTTGCAGCACGGTATTGGCGCGGGCCTCATCCTCGCTCAGCGCCCCGCCCTTGGTGGAGACGATGGGCATCAGCGGCCCGCCCTGACCGGAATAGCCCTTGCGCACCTGATCCAGCAGGCTGTCGGGCGACATGCCGGCGGCGCGGAACATCTTGTCCAGCGGCTCCATCGAGACGGTGACGGCCTCCTCCAGCCGGGCAAAGATCGCGTCATTGCGCAGCGCCATCTCATCCTTCGCGCGCTGGATCGCGGCGGCATCCTCGCGGGCCACCTCGGCCATTTTCGACATCTCGTCGCGCTCGCGCGCGGTCTGGCCAAGCGCGCCGGACATGAAGCCGATGGTGGCCAGCGCGTCGCGGGCGCGGCCCAGCTCGGTGGTGCCCGACTGGCTGGCCAGCGCGGTGGTGGTGCGCTCCAGCGCGGCGCGGGATTCGTCGCGCTCCAGAATCGCGCGGCGCAGCGTGTTCTGGATCACGTCGATGCCGGTTTCCAGCTCCTTGCGGCGATCCTCGGAGGCCAGCAGGCGGGCCTGCATCTCGCTCACCTCGGCCAGCGCGAGGTTGAAGCGGTCTTGCGCCCGCGAGGCCTCCTCGGCGCGCAGGTCGCGGTCGGTGGACAGCGCGGTGAGGCGTTGTTCAAACAGCTGCTGCTGCATCGCGGCCTGATCGGCATCGGACCCGGCAGAGATGCTGTCCATCAGGATGATCGAGGTGGCGATGAAGGTCCAGGCCATGAGAAGGCCGCCCGTGGTCAGCGCCACGGCCTGCGTCATGGGGCGCAGGCGGATGAAACGGGTGCCCTCGTCGGATTTCAGGAACAGCCGCTGCTCGGGCAGCCAGTTTTCCAGGGTCGCGTTGATCCGGTAGGCAAGGCGGTGAAGCACGTGTGGTTTCCCTGATCTGGTCGGGCAGCGGGCTGGCAAGCCCCGAGGATGGGCCGCAAGGCGGGGCGCCAGAAGATCGCTGGCCGCCCTTTGGCCCTAGTGCTTAAAGCGCCGGGGGGGAGGGCTGCAACGGTTTTGGGGAGGCGGCAGGGCAGTTTTGCCCATCGGCGCGCCGGTTTCGGCAACATCCTGCCGATAAGCCGTGCCTATTCGGCATAGCTGGGCGGTTTGATCCCCTCTGCCAGCGGCCAGTAGAAATCGGGCGGCAGCCCCGCCTCGGCGCGCTTTTCCTCGTTGAAGGGCGGTTTGGGGCGACCGTGGAAATAGCGCCGCACGAGGGCGTGGAACTCGGCCTTCGGGTCCAGCCCGTCGCGGCCACAAAGCCAGTTGAACCATTTTGCGCCATAGGCGACATGGCCCACCTCCTCGGCATAGATGGTTTCCAGCGCGGCTACGGCCCCGGTCAGGCCGGCGGCGCGGAAAATCTCGATCATGCCGGGGGTGACATCGAGGCCGCGCGCCTCCAGCACCATGGGCACCACGGCAAGGCGGCCATGCAGATCGCCCGCCGTGTCGGAGGCCGCCTGCCACATGCCGGCATGGGCGGGCAGGGCGCCGTAATGGCTGCCCAAGCCCTCCAGACAATCGCAGATGAGGTTGAAATGACGGGATTCTTCGGCCGCCGATTTCACCCAGTCGTCGTAAAAGCCCAGCGGCATCGGGATATGGCCGAAACGGGCGATGATGTCCCAATGCAGATCGACGGCGTTGAGGTCGATATGCGCCACCGCATGCAGCAGCGCGATGCGCCCCAGGGCCGAGCCGGGGCGGCGGCGCGGCACATCGCGCGGCGCAAGCAGTTCGGGCCGCGCGGGCCGGGCCGGGTGATCGGGCGGGTGGGCGGTGCCGACGGGCAGCGGCGCACCGGCCTTGCGGGCCTCGACCCAGCGGGCGGCATGGGCCTGCGAAAGCGCGCATTTGGCGCGGCCATCGGCGGTGGACAGCACCTCTACCGCCATTTCTGCAAGGGTTTTCATAGGGTTCTGACGGCCTCCAGCACTTCGGCGACATGGCCCTCCACCTTCACCTTGCGCCATTCGCGTTTGATCTGGCCATCCGGCCCGATGAGGAAGGTGGACCGCTCGATGCCCATATAGGTCTTGCCATACATGGATTTCTCGACCCAGGTGCCGAAAGCCTCGCAGGTCTGGCCGTGTTCATCGGACAGAAGCGGCACGGCGAGCGCGCTTTTTTTCGTGAAATTCGCGTGTTTTTTAACGCTGTCTTTGGAAATGCCCAGCACGATGCAGGGGGCGGCAGGGTTTGTGGCGGCAAACTCGGGCAGCGCTGCGGTGAAATCCTGCGCCTCTGTGGTGCAAGCGGGAGTGGAATCCTTGGGATAGAAGAACAGGACAACGGGCTGACCTGCGAAATCTGACAGGCTGACCAGGCTGCCATCCTCGCGCGGGAGGGTGAAGGCCGGGGCGGGGTGGTTCGTCAGGTCCATATGCGCGGCTCCTTGCCAAGCGGGGGGATGATGCCGGGGGTTTTAGTTGCCTTTAAGCGCAGTTAAAGGCAAGCCCGGTAAAAAGTGCGCAAGGGCGGGTGGCATGGCCGAAGACCGGGATCAGGCAGAGGCTGCGGGGGCGGAAGCTCCGGCTGCGGCTGCGCCTGAAAGCGCCGCGGCCAGGATGGCGGCACCGCTGCCCAGACGAAGGCTGCGCCGCAGAGTGCGGTTTTCGCTGTGGATGCTGGGCAGCCTGATGGTGCTGGTGCTGGTGGCGGGCTTTGCCGCGCTGGCGCTGACCGGCAAGCCCATCCGGCTGCCGGTCTGGATGGTGGCCGAGGCCGAGGCGCAGCTGAATGCGCGGCTGCCGCTGAAACAGGCGCAGCTGTCGCTGGGCGGCATCGAGGTCATGGTTGATCGCGCCTGGGTGCCCCGTCTGCGGCTGGAAAGCCTGGTGCTGGCGCGGCCCGATGGCGCCACCATCCTGCGCCTGCCCGAGGCGCGGGTGGCCTTTGACGGCGGCAGTCTGCTGCGCGGTGCGCTGCGGCCCTCTTCGGTGGTGCTGTCGGGCGCGGCGCTGCGGCTGCATCGTGACGCGGCGGGGCGGTTCGATCTGGATCTGGGCGGCGGCACGCCGATCCGCGATCTGGGCGCCTTTCCCGATCTGCTGGACCGGATGGATGCCGTGTTCGCCCAGCCCGGTCTCGCGGCGCTGGATGAGGTGACGGCGGAGGCGCTGAGCCTGACCTTGCAGGATGCGCGCTCTGGCCGCACCTGGAGCGTGGGCGACGGGCGGCTGGTGCTGCTGAACCAGCGCGACGAGATCAAGGCCCAGCTCTCGATGACGCTGGCCAACCCGGAGGGCGAACCGGCGCAGGCGCAGCTGTCGGTGGCGACCCGCAAGGACAGCTCGGGCGCCCGGCTGCGCGCCACGGTGGAGCGGGTGGAGGCGCGCGACATCGCGGCACAGGCCCCGGTTCTGGGCTTTCTGGCCGCGCTGGATGCGCCGATCTCTGGGCGGTTGATCACCGGCCTTGCGCCCGATGGCAAGGTGGTGGTGCTGGAGGGCGAACTTGGCCTGGGCGCGGGGGCCTTGCAGCCCAGCCCCAAGGCGCGGCCCATCGGCTTTGACGCAGCGCGTCTGGCGCTGACCTATGATCCGCGCGCCGAGCGCATCCGGCTGACCGCGCTGGAGGTGCAAAGCCGCACGCTGCGGCTGGCGGCGCAGGGCCATGTGGATGCGCCGGGGGTGAATGCGGGCAAGCCCGAAGCCTTTCTGGCGCAGATCGCGCTGGAGCGGCTGATGGTCGACCCGGAGGGGCTGTTCACCGAGCCGGTGACCTTCCGGCAGGGCGCGATGGACCTGCGGCTGCGGCTGGACCCGTTCCGGCTGGAGGTGGGGCAGCTCAGCTTGCAGGAAGGCCCGCTGAAGCTGACGCTTTCGGGGCGCGCCGAGGTGGGCGAGGCGGGCTGGAGCCTGGCCTCGGATATTGCGGTGAATGCGATTGCGCATGACCGGCTGCTGGCGCTGTGGCCGGTTTCGGCGGTGCCGAAGACCCGCAACTGGCTGGCGGAAAACGTCTATGAGGGGCTGCTGCAAGATGTGAAGGTCGCGCTGCGGCTGGATCAGGGCGGCGAGCCGCGCCTCGCGCTTGGCTATGATTTCCGCGAAGGCGATGTGCGGTTCCTGCGCACCCTGCCGCCGATCCAAAGCGGCTCGGGCTATGCGACGATCGAGGGCCAGACCTATACGATGGTGCTGGATGCGGGCCATGTGACCCCGCCCGAGGGCGGGCGGATCGACATGGCGGGCTCGGTGTTTTCGGTGCTGGATATTCTGCAAAAACCGGCCCAGGCCGAGATCCGGCTGAACACGAAATCAAGCCTGACGGCGGCGCTGTCGCTGCTGGATCAGAAGCCTTTCAACTTTCTGACCAAGGCGGGCCGCCCGGTGACGCTGGGCGAGGGCCGGGCCGAGGTGCAGGCGGTGCTGCGGTTGCCTTTGGTGAAAAAGGTGGAGCCGAAGGATGTCAGCTATGACATTCGCGGCACGCTGTTCGATGTGCGCTCGGAGGTGTTGGTGCCGGGGCACAGGATGGCGGCGGATCGGCTGGCGCTGCTGGCCGCGCCCAAAGGGCTGAGCATCAGCGGCAAGGGCACGATGAGCGGCGTGCCCTTCGAGGCCGAGTACCGGTTGCCCTTCGGCAAGAATGCCGGGCCTGCGCGGGTGGAGGGCGTGGCGGAGCTGTCGCCGCGCGCGGTGGAGGCGTTTCGCATCGGGTTGCCTGCGGGCGCGGTGGCGGGCAAGGGGCAGGGGCGCTTCCGGGTGGAACTGGCGAAAGGCGCCGCGCCCCGCCTGACATTGACGAGCGACTTGAAGGGCTTGACCCTGCGCCTGCCGGAAATCGGCTGGAGCAAGGGCCCCGGCGCCGGTGGCAAGCTGGAGCTGGCGGCGACTTTGGGCAAGCCGGTTTCGGTGGAGCGGCTGGCACTTTCCGGCGCGGGGCTGACGGCGGAAGGCAAGGTGAGCCTGACGGCGGCGGGGGGGCTTGACCGGATCACCCTGCCCAAGCTGGCGATCGGCGATTGGTTCCGGGGCGCGGCGGTGCTGAAGGCGCGCGGGCGCGGCCAAAGCCCGAGCGTCGAGGTGACCGAGGGGCGGCTGGATCTGCGCAAGCTGCCAGAGTTCGGCAGCTCCAGGGGCGCGGGCGGCGGCGGCACGCCGATCTCGGCGCGACTGGCCTCGGTGCAGGTGACGGAAACCATTGCACTGCAAGGGTTTAGTGGCAAATTCGGCACCAAGGGCGGCTTCAACGGCGCGTTCGAGGCGGCGCTGAACGGCCAGGCGCCCCTGCGCGGCACGGTGGTGCCTGCGCAAAACGGCACGGCGATCCGGGTGCAATCGGCCGATGCGGGTGGCGTGCTGGCGGCGGCGGGCATCTTCTCCAAGGCGCGGGGCGGCACGCTGGATCTGCAACTTTTGCCGCTGGGGCCGAAGGGCCATTATCGCGGCACGGCGCGGGCCGAGGCCTTTCGGGTGCGCAATGCGCCGGTTCTGGCCGAGCTGCTTTCGGCCATCTCGGTGGTCGGCATTCTGGAAAAGCTGAACGGGCCGGGGCTGGTGTTTTCGGAAGGTGAGGCTGACTTCCGCTTGACGCCCGCCGGTGTCGAGGTCAACAGGGGGGCCGCCGTGGGCCTCTCGATGGGGGTTTCCATGGCGGGAACCTATGATGCGCGGAGCAAGCGGCTGAACATGCAGGGCGTCATCTCGCCGATCTATCTGCTGAACGGGGTGGGCGCGGTGCTGACCCGCGAGGGCGAGGGGCTGTTTGGCTTCAACTATCGGCTGGGCGGCAGCTCGGATGCCCCTTCGGTCTCGGTCAACCCCTTGTCGATCCTGACGCCGGGCATGTTTCGCGAGATTTTCCGCCGCCCGGTGCCGCGCTTGCAGGAGTGACGATGCAGCTCTCAGATTTCGACTTTCATCTGCCCGAGGCGCTGATCGCCACGCGGCCCGCCAAGCCCCGGTCTTCGGCGCGGCTGTTGGTGGCCGAGGGTGCGGCGATCCGCGACCGGCGCGTGACGGACCTGCTGGAGGAGCTGCGGGCGGGAGATCGTTTGGTATTGAACAATACCAAGGTGATCCCGGCGCGCCTGAACGGGCAGCGCTGGCGCGACAGCGCGCAGGGCCGGGTGGCGGCGAAGGTCGAGGTCACGCTGCTGGAGCCGCAGGCCTCGGGCACGTGGCGGGCCTTGGCGAAACCGTTGCGCAAGGTCGCGCAGGGCGAAGTGATCGTCTTTTCCGATCAGCTTTCGGCGCGGGTGGTGGCAAAAACCGAAAGCGACCTGGCGCTGGAGTTCAACCTGACCGGCGAGGATTTCGACGCCGCGCTGGCACAGGCGGGCGATATGCCCTTGCCGCCCTATATCGCCGCCAAGCGCGCCCCCGATGCGCAGGATCGTGACGATTACCAGACCGTCTTTGCCCGCCATTCCGGCGCGGTGGCGGCTCCCACAGCCAGCCTGCATTTCGACGCGGCCCTGCTGGAGGCGCTGCGGGCCAAGGGCGTGCAGTTCACCGAAGTAACGCTGCATGTCGGCGCGGGCACGTTTTTGCCTGTCAAGGTTGAGGATGTGACGACCCATCGCATGCATGCCGAATGGGGCGAGGTGACCGCCGAGGCGGCGGCGGCCATCAACGCGACCAAGGCGGCGGGGGGCCGGGTGATCCCCGTCGGCACCACGGCGCTGCGGCTGATCGAGAGCGCCGCTGTGGATGGCCAGCTGCGCGCCTGGCGCGGCACCACCGATATTTTCATCTATCCCGGTTTCCGGTTTCAGGTCACCGACGCGTTGATGACCAATTTTCACCTGCCGAAATCGACGCTGCTGATGCTGGTTTCGGCGCTGATCGGGCGCGACCGGGTGCTGCGGATTTATGACCATGCCGTCAAGGAAGGTTACCGTTTCTTTTCCTATGGCGATGCGTCATTGCTGATCCCGTGACACTGTTCATCAGTTCTTAATTTGTTCCTGAGACTCTGTCCCAAACCCGGAGAGTTCGATGCTGAAGGTCATTGCCACCTCCTGGCCCCTGCTGTTGGGGGTCATGCTTCTGATGGTCGGCAACGGCATGCAGGGCAGTCTGCTGGGGATTCGCGGCACGATTGAGGGCTTCAAGACCTTCCACCTTTCGGTGGTGATGTCGTCTTATTTTGCGGGCTTTCTGGTCGGCTCGCTGGTGGTGCCGGGCCTGATCCGCAAGGTGGGGCATGTGCGGGTGTTTTCGGCCCTTGGCTCGATGATTTCGGCGGTGCTGGTGGTCTATCCGGTGGCGCCGGACTGGATTGTCTGGTCGGCCCTGCGGGTGCTGATCGGGTTCTCGTTCTGCGGCGTCTATATCACCGCCGAAAGCTGGCTGAACAACACTGCCACCAACGAGACGCGGGGGCAGGCGCTGTCGGCCTATATGATCGTGCAGATGATCGGCATCATCAGCAGTCAGATGCTGCTGAACGTGGATATTCCGACCAGTTTCACCCTGTTCGTGATCCCTTCGGTGCTGGTGAGCCTGGCTTTCATGCCGCTTTTGCTGGCCAATACCCCGGCGCCCACCTTCGAGACCACGGCGCGGCTGAGCTTTCCGCGGCTCTGGCGCATCTCGCCGCTGGGTTGCGTGGGCATGTTGCTGACAGGCGGGATTTTTGCCGCGATGTTCGGCATGTCGGCAGTCTGGGGCTCGATGTCGGGGCTGACGGTGAAGGAAATCTCGATCTGGGTCGGCGCGATGTATGTCGGCGGGCTGGTGCTGCAATATCCGATCGGCTGG
>NZ_JAEULU010000138.1 GCF_016792925.1 Gemmobacter sp. | reverse complement strand
GCGGCTTCCCAGGTGGCGGGGATCTGCGGCAGGTCCATCGCATAGGCATTGCCGGCAATCGGGCTGGGCGGCTCTTGCTGGTCTTCGATGCCGCAAAGGGCGGCGCCCAGGATGGCGGCCAGCATGAGGTAAGGGTTCACGTCGCCCCCGGCCACGCGATGCTCGATCCGCCGGGCCGAAGGGCTGCCCGCCGGAATGCGGATGGCAGCGGTGCGGTTCTCGTAGCCCCAGCCGATCGAGGTGGGCGCGTGTTTGCCGGGCACCAGACGCTCATAGCTGTTCTGATGCGGCGCGAAGATCAGCGTCGAATCCGCCATGGCATTCAGGCAGCCCGCAACGGCGTGGCGCAGCATGGCAGTGCCTTTGGGGCCGCCGCTGTCGAACACGTTCTCGCCCTTTTCATCAATGACGCTGAAATGGGTGTGCAGGCCCGAGCCGGAATATTCCGGGTAGGGTTTCGCCATGAAGCTGGCGGCAAAGCCGTGGCGGCGGGCCAGACCCTTGACCAGCATCTTGAAAAGCCAGGCATCATCGGCGGCGCGCAGCGGATCGTCGCAATGCATCAGGTTCACCTCGAACTGGCCGAGGCCGGTTTCGGAGGTGGTGGTGTCTGCGGGAATATCCATCGCCTCGCAGGCATCGTAAAGATCGGTGAAGAAGGTGTCGAAGGCGTCCAGCGCGCGGATCGACAGCGTCTCGGCGGCCTTGCGGCGCTTGCCCGAACGCGGCGAGGCGGGCACCTGCATGGTCTTGCCCGAATCGTCGATCAGGAAGAATTCCAGCTCCATGGCGCAAACCGGGGTCAGGCCCCGCGCCTTGTAGCGCTGCACCACGGCATTGAGCGCGTGGCGGGGGTCGCCCTCATAGGGCGTGCCATTCTCGCGGAACATCCAGATCGGCAGCAGGGCGGTCGGCGCCTCCAGCCAGGGCATGTTGATGAAGCCACGCTCGGTCGGTTTCAGCACGCCATCCTGGTCGCCCTGTTCAAAGACCAGCGGGCTGTCGTCGATGTCTTCGCCCCAGATGTCGAGGTTCAGCACCGAAAACGGAAAGCGGGTGCCGTTTTTCACCACGCTGTCGGCGAAACGGGTGGGCACGCGCTTGCCGCGGGCCTGACCGTTGAGATCCGCAGCCGCCACGCGAATGGTGCGGACCTGCGGGTGTTTGCGAAGATAATCCTTCATGTTCATCGTGCAATCGAAGGCAGAGGCGGCCTTTGGCGGCCCCGGCCCGTTCTCCCTTGTTTGATCCTTGCCATCCACGCCCTTTTCAGGGTTTGCCGCCCGGAGGGGCAGGGGACGCCATGCCTCCGTCAAGTGGCACGGTTCGGGCGACGGCCCGAAGAATTTGATCAAATATAGGCTACTACCGGATCAGCTGCGGACGCAAGCGAATTTTGCTGCGCGTGTTGGAGGGCAAGTGCCGGTTCAGCCGCCGGTTCACCAGACCGAAAAGGCCGATCAGGGTGAAGGTCAGCAGGATGAAGTAGAAGGCGACGATCGGATAGGGCACGAAGGGGTTGAAGGTCTTGTCGGCGAAGTAATTGGCGTAATAGAGCGCGTCGCCGCGTTGCTGGAAGGCCGGGAAGCCGGAAAAGAACACCAGCGTGGTGGCGTGGAACAGGAAGATCGCCTCGTTGGTATAGGCGGGCCAGGCCAGCCGCAGCATGGTGGGCCACTGGATGCGGCGGAATTTGGACCAGCCCGAGAGACCATAGGCCTCGGCGGCCTCCAGATCGCCCTTGGGGATGGATTGCAGGGCGCCATAGAAGATCTCGGCGGCATAGGCCGAGGTATTGAGGAACAAGACGAAGGCCGCGCCCGCCCAGGCCGAGGTGAGCCAGCTGGTTGCGATATGCAGGCCGAAGATCTCGACCCCGCCGCGCGGCAGCATCACCAGCGCCGAATAGGCGAGGAAGAACTGGATGAACAGGGGTGAGCCACGGAACACGAAGATGAACCATTCCGCCGGTTTGCGGAAACGCGCGCGCGGGCTGGCCTTGGCCAGCGCCAGCGCGGTGGCGAGAAAGAAGCCCAGCGACAGCGCCAGCACGCCGAAATAGACATTCCAGATCAGGCCCGAGCCGATCAGGGTGAATTGCTGGCACAGGTTGAAATCGGTGCGCGGCAACAGGTTCTCGCCAAAGCCCAAGGAGCGGAAGGCATAGGCCTGGATGGTCTCGAAACAGGTCATTGCGCGGCTCTCCGCATGGCTTCACCGGCGGCGGTGGCCTGACCGTGGCTGAGACGGCGGGTCAGGCGGGACAGGATGATCTCGGACCCGCGGGTCATGCAGAGATAGACGATCAGCAGCACGATGAAATACCACAGCCGCCAATCGGGATGCGGATAGGCATAGGCCTGGGTCTTGGCACTGCCCAGCTCGCGCGCCCAGTACACGATGTCCTTGACACCCAGCAGGAACAAAAGCGGCGTGGCCTTGATGAGGATCATCCACAGGTTCGACAGGCCCGGCAGCGCATAGGTCCACATTTGCGGCACGAGGATGCGGCGGAACACCTGGCCCTGGCTCATGCCATAGCTTTCGGCGGTTTCCAGCTGCGCGCGCGGCACGGCATTCATCGCGCCATACAGCACATTGGCGGCAAAGGCACCAAAGACGATGGCGAAGGTGAAGACGGCCAGCGCAAAGCCGTAAAGCTGGTGCCAGATCTGCGCCGAACTGCCCGAGGGCACCTTGGCCTCGGGGCAGACGCGGAATTCAAGGCCCTGACGGATCGGTTCCTTCCAGTCGGGGCAGACAACCTGATGCTTCATCCACTCGATCCCCTGATCCAGCGCGATGACGAAGAACAGGAAGAACACGATGTCCGGCACGCCGCGCACCATGGCGGTATAGGTCTTGCCGAACCAGCGCAGCGGCGCGATGGGGCTGCGCGCGGCCATGGCGCCGCCAAAGCCGAAGGCCAGCGCCGAGGGTGCGGTGACGGCCAGCAAGACCAGCACCGTCAGGAAAGACCAGTAGAAGTCGACATGCTTGGCGGAGGTCAGATAGCAGACCAGCCAGCTGAACCCCTCGAGGCTCTTGGGATCGGCGCAGAAGCTGAACATGGGATTTCGCGGGATGAGAGGGGGCGCGCAAGCTGCGCGGGGAAAGGCTGGCCCCCGCCCGTCGTCGGGCAGGGGCCGTCAGAGCGGATCAGAACTTCTTGGTTTCAGGCCCGAAGTGCTTTTCGATCAGCTTGTTCACGGTGCCATCGGCCTTCATCGCCTGAATGGCGGCGTTGAACTTCTCGCGCAGCTCGTCATCCGACTGGCGGAAGGCCAGACCAACGCCGCCGCCCAGCGAGACCGGCTCGCCCACGAAGGTCAGCTCGCCATTCGATTCCTTGACGTAAGGCGCAAGGAAATCCTTGTCGGCAAAGACGGCAGCCGCCTCGCCATTGCGCACGGCGGCGACGGTTTCATCGGGGGTGGGGAATTCCAGCAGGGTGGCGCCCGATTCGGCGACATAGCCCGCCTGAATGGTGCCGACCTGCGCCGAGACGACGCCCTTGATGTCGGCCTCGGCGGTCAGGCCCACATAGGCGCTGTCAGCCGGGGGGAAGTAGTTTTCCGAGAAATCGACGACCTTGGCGCGTTCATCGGTGATCGACATGCCCGCGATGATCACGTCGTAATTGCCCGATTGCAGGTTCGGGATGATGCTGTCCCAGTCATTCGTGACCCATTCGCAGGTCAGGCCGGCGCGTTTGCAGGCCTCGTCGCCGAATTCGCGCTCATAGCCCGCGACATTGCCGGCATCGTCGATGAAGTTGAAGGGAGGATAGGCGCCTTCCGTGCCAAGGCGGACGGTCTGGGCGGCTGCGATCCCGCCCGACAGGGCCAGAAGGGTGGTGGCCAGCAGCATTTTCTTCATAGGTAGACTCCCGTTGGTGTTGGTTGGGCCGGTTGAGGCCTCGATTGTTAGGACATTGTTGCGGAAAGAAAACCCCTCAGACGTTCGGTCTGCGGGTTGCCGAAAAGCTGGTCGGGGGCGCCCTGTTCCTCGATCTTGCCCTGATGAAGGAAGATCACATGGTCGGAGACATCGGCGGCCATTTTCATGTCATGGGTCACGATGATCATGGTGCGGCCTTCCTCGGCCAGCGCCTTGATGACCTTGACCACCTCCTGCTCCAGCTCGGGGTCGAGCGCGGAGGTGGGTTCATCGAACAGCAGGGCGCGCGGTTCCATGCACAGCGCGCGGGCAATGGCGGCGCGCTGTTGCTGGCCGCCCGACAGCATGGCGGGCCAGGCGTCGGCCTTGTCGGCAATGCCCACTTTGGCCAGATACTGCCGGGCTTTCGCCTCCACTTCGGCGGGATCGCGTTTCAGAACGGTCACCGGCGCTTCCATCACATTTTGCAGGATGGTCATGTGGGACCACAGGTTGAACTGCTGGAACACCATGGACAGGTTGGTGCGGATGCGCAGCACCTGCATCTTGTCGGCGGGGTGGCGGTTCAGCCCCTCGCCCTTCCAATGCACCGCCTCGCCCTCGAAGAGGATGTCGCCCTGCTGGCTGTCCTCCAGCAGGTTGCAGCAGCGCAGCAGCGTGGATTTGCCCGAGCCGGAAGAGCCGATGAGCGAGATGACATGGCCCTTGGGGGCGCGCAGATCGACGCCTTTCAGAACCTCCAGCTGGCCATAGCTCTTGTGCAGGTCGCGGATTTCGATGACCGGAACGTCAGAGGCCGGCGCAGGGCTGGTCGGGGCGGTGGGCATGGCAATGGCAGTCACGGTTTCTCGCTTGTTTTTGGCCGTCAGGCTCCCTGTTGCGGTCAAATAGGGCGGAATTTTGGGCGCCTTGCAACGGCAATTGTGCCGGAACAATCCGTTTTGCCACCGCTTTGGGCAATCTGCCCTAACGGAATGGGCAATCGGGGGCGCGGGGCGCGGCGGGGCTCAGCCCTGACGGGTGGCGCGGTGGCGGGCCTCGGCAGAGTCGCGGTCGGTCAGGCCCAGGAAGGCGGCGGTGAGGCGGATCACCTGATCCTCGCCCTCGTGGCGGTCGCCATCGGCCAGGGCCACCGACCACAGCGCCTCCAGAAGGGCGGTGCGATCCTCCAGCGCCACGCTGTCTTTCAGCGCGCGGGTGAAACGGACGGTATCGGGTGCCTCGGCCTCCAGCGCCTCGGCCTCGCGGCGCAGGGCGCTGGCCTCGAAGGGCGACAGGCCATGGTGGCGGGCCAGCACGCGGTCGATGCGGCTTTGCTCGGCGGTGGTGTAATCGGCATCGGCGCGGGCCACGCGCACCATGAGGGCGGCCAGCGCGAGGCGGCCCTCGGCGGCGGGCAGGGCGGTGGGGGCGGGGGCCAGCAGACGGCGCAGGAGTTGGTCAAACATCGGGAAAGGATAGGGGCAGGGCGGGCGGCTGTCCATTCACGAGGCAGGGAAGCCCGCTCCTCTCAGGCGGGGATGCGGATGCGGCCCTGCGAGACCGGCACCGCGCTGCCCTTGATGCGCATGGCGGTGATGCCCTCGGCGCTGTAATCGACGCTCAGCACCAGATCGGAGGCGCGGCCCATCTCGACCCCCTGCCGCAGGGTGAAACTTTGGCTGCCCTGCCGCAGCACCCGGGCCGCGCGCAGTTGCGCCGCCAGAATCGCGGTGGCCGAGCCGGTCGCCGGGTCTTCCGGGATGCCTGCGGTGGGCGAGAACATGCGGGCGCGGAAATCGCACTCGGTGCCGGGCGTATACAGGTAGGCGCTGTCCACCCCGGCGCTGTCCATCAGGGCCGACCAATGCGGCTCGATCGGGCGGGCGCGGCCCAGGCTTTCCAGATCGCGCAGCGGCACATAGAGGAAGGCCGGGCCGGCCTGCCAGAGGCCGGGGCTATGGGCGGCAAAGCCGATCTCCTCGGGCGTCAGATCCAGCGCCGCGGCGATCAGCGCGCGCGGTGCCGTGCCGGGGGCGGCGACGGGCAGTTGCGGCGCGGTGAATTCGGCCTCCAGCCTGGAGCCCTGCCGTGTGACGCGGACGGGGACGAGGCCCGCCTCCTCCTCCAGCACCAGATGGGCGGTGAAATCGCCCTCCGGCTGGCGCTGGCTGGCCAGCAGGATGGCACAGCCGATGGTCGGGTGGCCCGCGAAGGGGATCTCGGCGGTGGGAAAGAAGATGCGCACCCGCGCGGTATGGGCCGGGTTTTGCGGCGGCTGCACGAAGATGGTTTCCGACAGGTTGAATTCGCGCGCCAGCGTTTGCATCTGCGCCGCCGACAGCACCTCGGCCCCCAGCACGACGGCCAGAGGATTGCCGGTGAAGGGGCTTTGGGTGAAAACGTCGAGCGTGTGGAATTCGAGCGTCATTTCAAGCCCCGGCATCATTTCAGGCCCTTGAACAGGGTGGAGATCTCGCGCGCGGCGGGGGCGGTGGCATGGGGCGGGTTCTCGGCGGACCTGCGGGTGGGGAACGAGGGGGGGGCGTCGCGCGGCGGGGGGTGGC
>NZ_JAEULU010000086.1 GCF_016792925.1 Gemmobacter sp. | reverse complement strand
CATGCGCCGCCTCGTCGACCGCGAGCTGGCGCGGGCGCGCATCCAGTCGGACCGGCGCAAGGCCAGTGCGGCACCCGCGCAAGTGCTGGCCCGGGTGCAGGGCGTCTTGCAGCGCACGCCTGCCGGGGCCGCGCTGGTCTGGGTGCTGGAGGCGCCCGCCGATCTGCGCGCGCGCATCGACCCCGACGATCTGACCGAGGCGCTTGGCGCACTGACCGAGAATGCGGTACGCCATGCCCGCAGCCGGGTGCTGCTGCGCAGCCTGGCACTGCCGGAGGGCGTGGCAATCGTGGTCCAGGATGACGGGCCGGGCGTGCCGGAGGCGCAGCTGGCCCGGCTGGTGCAGCGCGGGGTCCGGCTTGACGAAACCGGCGAGGGGCAGGGCATGGGCCTTGCCATCGTCTCCGACATTGCCGACGCGGCAGGGGGCAGCCTGCAACTGGAAAGCCTGCATCCGGGCTTTCGCGCCACCCTGCGGCTTTCAGCGCCCTAAATCTCTTGTCGCATTGATTCCACACGGCTTTGCCCTTACGGATTTCATATGATCACGCAGAAGATGAAATACGCCCTCAAAGCCCTGCTG
Source organism: Gemmobacter sp. (assembly GCF_016792925.1). GTDB lineage: Bacteria > Pseudomonadota > Alphaproteobacteria > Rhodobacterales > Rhodobacteraceae > Gemmobacter. Next base: position 5,511 of record NZ_JAEULU010000086.1, on the reverse strand, counting down.
ACCCTGGCCGATGAGGCCGCGCAAGAGGTGCCCTCGGCGCTGACGATCGAAGAAATCGCCAAACGCTCGGGCACGCCCAAGCGGTTTCTGGAGCATATCCTGCTGGAAATCCGCAATGCCGGGGTCATCGCCTCGACCCGGGGCCGGGCCGGCGGCTACAGCCTTGTGAAGGCGCCGCGTGACATCTCGATTTCCGAAATGCTGCGCCTGATTGATGGCCCCATCGCCCCGCTGCCCTGCCTGTCGCGCCGGTCCTACCAGCGCTGCGAGGATTGCACCGATGAGGCCAGCTGCCGCATCCGCAAGGTCTTCGCCGAGGTGTTCTGGTCTTACCTCCTCATCATCGAATCGCTGACGCTGGAAGATATGCTGCGCTCGGGCGCGGTGGCGGCCACCGTGTTGCAAGAACCGGCGGCATGACCCGGCTGGGCGGGCCGTCCTTCTGGTATGCCGACGCCGGATTGCCTGCCCCCCGCCCCGCCTTGCAGGGCGATTGCGCGGTGGATGTGGCGATCATCGGCGCGGGATATACCGGGCTTTGGGCCGCATGGTATCTGCGCAAGGCCGATCCTTCGCTGAATATCCTGCTGATTGACAAACACTTTGCGGGTTTTGGCGCCTCGGGGCGCAATGGTGGCTGGCTGACCGGCGGCTTTGCCTGGAGCCATGACCGCTACGCGAAAACCCATGGCGAGGCCGCCACGCGCGCCATGGTGGCGGCCATGAACGGCACGGTGGCCGAGGTGCTGGCCGTGGCGGCCGCAGAGAGGATCGAGGCCGACATCCGCCCCACGGAGGAGCTGATGGTGGCGACCAACCCGGCGCAACTGGCGCGGCTGCGGGCCGAGGTGGCGCATCGCCGCCATTGGGGCGAGGCGGCGCGTGTGCGCGCGATCGGCGCGGCCGAGGCCATGGGCCGGGTGGCGGTGCCGGGCACTTTGGGCGGCATGATCGTCGAAGGCGTGGCGCGGGTGCAGCCCGCCAAGCTGGTGCAGGGCCTGGCGCAAGCGGTGGAACGTGCGGGCGCCCGGATCGTGGAAGAGACCGAGGTGCTGTCCTATCGCCCCGGCCATGTGATCACCGCGCGCGGCACCGTGCGGGCGGGGGTCATCCTGCGCGCGACCGAGGGTTTCACCCCCGGTTTGCCGGGGCACCGGCGCGACTGGCTGGCGCTGAACTCGGCCCAGATCGTGACCGAGCCTTTGCCGCCCGAGGTCTGGGACCGGATCGGCTGGCAGAGGCACGAGATTTTCGGCGATTTCGCCAATGCCTATTGCTATTGCCAGCGCACGCGCGAGGGGCGCATTGCCGTGGGCGGGCGCGGCGTGCCCTATCGCTTTGGCAATGGCACCGACCGCGCGGGCGTGCCCGATCCCGAGACGCTGCGCCGCCTGACCGCGATCCTGCACCGGCATTTCCCGGCGGCGCGGGGCGCGCGGATCGACCATGGCTGGTGCGGTGTGCTGGGCGTGCCGCGCGACTGGTGCGCCAGTCTGGGGTTTGATCGGGCAACGGGCCTGGGCTTTGCGGGCGGCTATGTCGGGGTGGGGGTGTCCACCGCCAACCTCGCCGGGCGCACGCTGGCCGATCTGGTGACCGGGCAGGACAGTGCGCTGGTGCATCTGCCCTGGGTCAACCGCCAGACCCGCAAATGGGAGCCGGAGCCGCTGCGCTGGCTGGGCGTGCGCGGCATGTATGCGCTGCTCAACACCGCCGACCGCCGCGAGACGGCGCTTGGCCTACCCAAGACTTCGGGTTTTGCGCGTATGGGGAATTGGCTGACCGGGCGAGGGTAGGAGCTGATTGACTTTGTTACGCGTAATCCTCAGGTTGCGCACATTAACGGTTGGGAGAATGCCGTGACGATTTCGATTTCGATTGAGGGAAATCTCGCCGCGCTGATGACGCAAATGGTGACTGGCATGGGGAGTTCGGATGTGTATCTGGGCTATGGCCGGGCGATTTCGGTCTCTCTTGGTGACTGGTTTTATGGGGGGCTTTCCGGGGAGGGCGTGACCATATTGCAAAGTGGATCGCGCGCGTTGGAGGGCTCGTTCAACTATGCCAGTTTGATCAAGTTTGACGCAGGCTTTACCAGCCCCATGACCATTTCAGGCTTTCATGTCGATGCCGGGGCAGTTTTCCGGCTGGCGGGGCGCGATGCCAGCGGGGTTTATGTGACCTATAATCAGACAGCCCTGCAACGCGCGTTCAATGCCGAGGCCTTGCGCATTTCGGGGTCGGAAGGTGATGATGTGATTGCGCCCGGTCAGGTGCTGAAGATGCGCAAGGCGGATAGGCTGTTCGGTCAGGCAGGTAACGATCTGCTCTCGGGTGGTTTGGGTGCCGATACGCTGATGGGTGGTGCGGGGCAGGACAGGCTTTTGGGCGGTGCCGGGGCGGACCAGCTGGAGGGCGGCAACCACAGTGACGTGCTGACCGGCGGCAAGGGGGGCGACCGGTTTGTTTTCTCAGGGCGAAGCGGTGCCGATGTGATCACAGATTTCACAGATGGGTTGGACATGATCCGGCTGGCGGGGGCGCATCGTCTGGAGGAGGTCGATGAAGGCACGCTGATCAGCCATGATGGCGGCACCATCCTGTTGCGCGGCGTCGATATGGCGCTGATTGATGCCGAGGACTTTTTGTAGGGAGCGCCGCGCCTATTGAGGCCGGATCACCCGTGAATACGCGACCCCGTCCGGGGCGGCTTGTGCCAGCGGGGTGATGCGCACCCCGTGGCCGCGCCGGGCCGGGTCTTCGATCAGCCCGATGCGGTGCAGCCAGTCGGGCAGCAGGCCCGAAAGCAGCACGCTGCGATGCCAGCCAAATTCCGGCGCGCCGACGCGGATCAATTGCCAGACGATCGTGGTGCAATTGGCGGTCAGCGTGTTGTAGAAGCGTGCCCGCCGCGCCAGACGGTTGCCAAGCGCCAGATAAGACAAGAAAATCTTGCGCAATTGCACGGGCGAAAGGGTCAGCGGATAACGCCGCACCTCCTCGCCGCGCAGGGTGGTGCGCAGGCGCAGCAGGTCTTCCTCGGGGGCGGCGATCAGCGCCAGCTCGAATTGGCGGAAAAACCCGCCGATGGAGGAAAACACCTCGTGCCGCTCGCGCCGGATTTCCACCGAGAACACCAGATGGCGCCCGTCGGCAAAGGCGAAACTCAGCAGCAGATGGGCGATCTTGGGGTTGCCCCAGACCGAGGTGAACAGGTCGGCCCCAGTGATCTGGCGCAGATCATAGCTGTCGCTGCGCCAAGCCTGTTGCGCCTCGGTCTCGCTGGTCCAGTGGAAAGCGCGGATGTCATGCAGCGTGACCAGATCGCCCTGCGCCTCGCCCGTCACGATGCGCAACACATCGGGCGCCCAGTCGCGGTCAAGCCTGGGGCGCAGCGCAAAAAAGAACCACAGCAGCAGCGCCAGCGCCAGGGCAGCCAGGGCGGGCCATGCGGGCAGGGCCATCAGCCGCAGCGCCGCCACCCCGCCCCCCGCCAGCAGCAGCAGGGCAAGGCCGGGGGCGCGATGCTGCACCCAAAGCGCCGTGCCGCCCCAAAGCGCCAGAAGGGCCAGCGCCACCCAGAAGATCATGCGCGCTTCACGCTGGCGGTGACGTAATTCACCGAAAGGTCGCGCTCCGACAGGCTCCAGCGCCAGGACACCGCGTTGAACACCATGCCCTTGCGATCCACCGGATCAAGGCCGGCGCGGCGGATCAGGTCCAGCAACTCCTCCGGGGTGATGAATTTCTTCCAGTCGTGCGTCCCCTTGGGCAGCCAGCGCATGATCCATTCCGCCCCCACAATCGCCATGGCAAAGCTTTTGGCATTGCGGTTCAGGGTCGAGCAAACCATCAGCCCGCCGGGTTTCAGCAGATGCTGGCAGGCGGTCAGATAGGCCAGCGGATCGGCCACATGCTCCACCACCTCCATGTTCAGCACCACATCGAATTGCTCGCCCGCCTCTGCCAGCGCCTCGGCGCTGGTGTGGCGATAGTCGATGCTCAGGCCGGATTGCTCGGCGTGAATTTGCGCCACCGGGATATTGCGCGCGGCGACATCTGCGCCCACCACCGTGGCCCCCAGCCGGGCCATGGGCTCTGACAGCAACCCACCGCCGCAACCAATATCCAACAGGCGCAAGCCCTTGAACGGTTCGGGTTGCGTCAGGTCACGGCCAAACTCGGCAGCGATCTGGCGGGTGATATAGTCCAGCCGGCAGGGGTTCATCTCGTGCAGCGGCTTGAACTTGCCGGTCGGATCCCACCATTCTGCGGCCATCGCCTCGAACTTCGCCACTTCGGCGGCGTCAATCGTGGTGGTCATCTGGGTCTCTCCGGTGGCGGAATGCGTTTGAGGCGTTATATAGTATGATCATGGACCATAGATCAGGCCAAAAGCGCGCAGTTGAATATCTTTATCCGCCGGTCGAACCCTTCGACCAGCGGGTGATCGAGGTTGCGGGCGGGCATTGGGTTTATGTGGAACAATGCGGCGCGCCGGAGGGGGTGCCGGTGCTGGTGCTGCACGGCGGCCCCGGCGGCGGATGCAGCCCGACGATGCGGCGCTATTTCGACCCGGACGTGTATCGGGTCGTCTTGTTCGACCAGCGCGGCTGCGGACGCTCGCGCCCGACGGCCAGTGTCGAGGCCAATACCACCTGGGATCTGGTGTCCGATATCGAGGTGATCCGGCAGACCTTGGGCATCGGGCGCTTCATCCTGTTCGGGGGCAGCTGGGGCGCCACGCTGGCGCTGGTTTACGCCATCACCCACCCGGAGCGGGTGCGCCATCTGGTGCTGCGCGGTGTGTTTCTGGGCACGCGGGCCGAGCTGGCTTGGTTCTATGGCGGTGGGGCAGGGGCGTTTTACCCCGAACTTTGGGCGCGCTTTGCCACGCCGATCCCCGAGGCGGAGCGGGGCGATCTGATCGGCGCCTATCACCGGCGGCTGTTCTCGGGAAATATGGTCGAGGAAATGCGCTTTGCCCGGCTGTGGACGCAATGGGAAAATGCGCTGGCCTCGGTGAACACCGAAGGCGGGCATTACGAAAGCCCGTCGGATTACGCCCGCGCTTTTGCCCGGCTGGAAAACCACTACTTCCAGAATAGCTGTTTTCTGGAAAGCGATGGCTGGATTCTGGCCAACCGCGCCCGGATCGAGCATCTGGGCGCCACCATCGTGCAGGGCCGGTTCGACATGATCTGCCCGCCTGTAGGCGCGTGGAAACTGGCCGAGGGCTGGCGCGCTTGTGATTTGCGCATGGTCGGGCTGGCGGGGCATGCCCTGTCAGAGCCCGGCATCTCGGCCGAGCTGGTGCATGTGATGGATGGCCTGCGGGCCATCGGAAAGGGCGCGTGAGGCATGGAAGCGGGGTTTGACTGGGGGCTGTTCGGGCTGTTTCTGGCGGCAAGCGCCGCAGCCGGGATCACGGGCTGGATGTTCAAGCCCGGCGCCTGGTATGAAGGGCTTGTGAAGCCCGACTGGCGCCCGAAGAACTGGATGTTCCCGGCC
>NZ_JAEULU010000048.1 GCF_016792925.1 Gemmobacter sp. | reverse complement strand
TATCAGCGCCGGAGAGGTGAACCATTTCCACCCCGATTATCGCGGGCAAGGAGAGCGGTGGCATCAGCCCAATCTGGAGGTGCTGGAGGTCTCGTATCGGCGCGCGTTGCAGGTTTGCACCGGGCTGGGCATCGGCATTTTCAACGCCAGCCGCGCCACAGAGCTGGATGTCTTTCCGCGCGTGGATTTTGACGCGGTCTTTCCGGGGTAAGTCTTACCCCAGAAGCGCGCCCGCCTGCGCCTCGGCGATCAAACCGGCAGCCGTGGCGGGGGGCAGGGGCAGCACGCCTTCCAGCCGCGTCACATCCATCACCGCCTCGGGCAAGGCCGTGGCGGGGGCGGGGCGCAGGGTGAAGGGCAGGGCGGCGGCCTCCAGCAGGGCGGCCATCTCCACCCCGCCGGGCAGCGCCACGTTCAGCACAGGCGGCAGCGGGCCGGGATGGGCCAGCAGCGCGGCCAGCACGCGGGCGAGGCTGACCGGGCCGATATAGCTGCGCACAGGGCTGCGGCCATCGGGGAACTGGTCGAGGCTGACCGGCCCCTGCCGCGCCGCACGGAACAGCGCGCCGGAGCCTGCGTAATTGCCGATGCGCAGCGCCGTGACTTCGGGGGCGCCTGCCATCGCCTGTTCCATCGCCAGTTTGGCCGCGCCATAGGCACTGAGCGGCGCGCAGGGACTGTTTTCCTGTGCCGGGCCGGGATGCGCGCCATAAACCGCCTGGCTGGAGGCCAGCAGCACGCGGGCAATGCCATGGGCGCGGGCCAAGGCCAAAGCGGTCTCGGCCAGACGGGTGTTCAGGGCCAGCGCCGCCGTATCGCCAGCGGTGACGCCGGCCAGCACCACGATGCCGGACAGACCGGCGGGCAGGGCAGGTGGCGCCTCGGCCAGAATATTCCAGCTTAAGGTCGGCACATCGGGCGGCGTCGCGGTGCCGGGGCGGTGCTGCCAGAGGCCGGGGCCCGCGCCCGGCGCAGCCATGGCCCAGACCCGCGCGAGCGAGCGGCCAATCTCGCCGCTGGCACCCAGGATCAGCGGGCCGGTTGCAGACATGGGGCCTCCCGAAACGGAAAGCCCCCGCGCGGGGAACGCGCGGGGGCTGTTGAGATCAACGGGCCAACAGGGCCTCGACGATGCGATCTGCGGCCTCCTCGGCGCCCAGATCCACGGTATTCACCGTGATCTCGGCGGCCTCGGGCGCCTCATAGGGGCTGTCGATGCCGGTGAAGTTCTTCAGCGCGCCAGAGCGGGCCTTTTTATAAAGCCCCTTCACATCGCGCGCCTCGGCCACTTCCAGCGGCGTGTTCACGAAGACCTCGATGAACTCGCCCGCTGCCATCAGATCGCGCACCATCCGGCGTTCGGAGCGGAAGGGCGAGATGAAGGCGGTCAGCACGATCAGGCCGGCATCGGTCATCAGACGCGCCACCTCGCCCACGCGGCGGATATTCTCCACCCGGTCGGCATCGGTGAAGCCCAGATCGCGGTTCAGGCCATGGCGCACATTGTCGCCATCCAGCAAGAAAGTGTGCTTGCCAAGCGCATGGAGCTTCTTTTCCACCAGATTGGCGATGGTGGATTTGCCCGAGCCCGACAGGCCGGTGAACCAGACCACGGCGGGTTTCTGGGTCTTCAGCGCCGCATGGGCCTCGCGGTTCACATCCACCGCCTGCCAGTGAATGTTCTGGCTGCGGCGCAGGGCGAAATGAATCATCCCGGCGGCGACCGTCGCATTGCTCATCCGGTCGATCAGGATGAACCCGCCCAGATCGGGGTTCTGCGCATAGGCCTCGAAGGGGATGGCGCGATCGAGCGAGATATTCACCACCCCGATCGCATTGAGGCCCAGCGTGCGCGAGGCCAGATGCTCCAGCGTGTTGACGTTCACCTCATATTTCGGCTCGGTCACCGTGGCGGTCACGGTCTGGGTGCCGATCTTCAGCAGGTAAGGGCGGCCGGGCAGCATGGCGGCCTCGTCCATCCAGACCAGCGTCGCCTCGAACTGATCGGCCACTTCGCAAGGCGCGTCGGCCTTCACGATCACATCGCCGCGCGAGCAATCCACCTCATCGGCGAAGGTGAGCGTCACCGATTGCCCGGCCACGGCCAGCGGCAAATCGCCATCATAGGTGACGATGGATTTGACGGTGGTGGTTTTGCCCGAGGGCAGCACGCGGATCGCATCGCCGGGCGCAATCACCCCGGTGCCGATCTGGCCCGCAAAGCCGCGGAAATCGAGGTTCGGGCGGTTCACCCATTGCACGGCCATGCGGAAATCATGGTCTTGCAGCCGGGTGTCATTCACCGGCGCCTCTTCCAGATGTTGCAGCAGGGTCGGGCCCTGATACCACGGCATCGCGGCGCTTTTGCTGGCGATATTCTCGCCCTTCAGCCCCGAAATCGGGATCGGCAGGAAGGATTGCATGCCGATCTGCTGGGCGAAATGCGAGTATTCCTTGACGATCTCGTAAAAGCGTTCCTGGGAATAGCCCACCAGATCCATCTTGTTGATGGCCAGCACCACATTGCGGATGCCCAGAAGCTGCACCAGATAGCTGTGGCGGCGGGTCTGGGTCAGCACGCCCTGGCGGGCATCAATCAGGATCACGGCCAGATCGGCGGTCGAGGCGCCGGTGACCATGTTCCGGGTATATTGTTCATGGCCGGGGGTATCGGCCACGATGAACTTGCGCTTTTCGGTCGCGAAGAAGCGATAGGCCACGTCGATGGTGATGCCCTGCTCGCGCTCGGCCGCCAGACCGTCGACCAGCAGCGCGAAATCAATATCGCCGCCCTGGGTGCCCACGGCCTTGCTGTCTTTTTCAAGGCTGGCCAGCTGATCTTCAAAGATCATCTTGGTGTCATAAAGCAGCCGCCCGATCAGGGTCGATTTGCCATCATCCACCGAGCCGCAGGTGATGAAGCGCAGCATGGTCTTGTGCTGGTGCTTCAGCAGGTAGGCGTCGATGTCTTCGGCGATCAGGGCATCGGTGACGTAGATGGACTCTTGCGCGCCAGCGTTCAGTTCCGCGGTCATCAGAAATACCCCTCCTGCTTTTTCTTCTCCATCGAGGCCGATTGATCATGGTCGATGGCGCGGCCCTGACGTTCCGAAGTGGTGGTCAGCAGCATTTCCTGAATGACTTCCGGCAGGGTCTTGGCCTCGGATTCCACGGCGCCGGTCAGCGGATAGCAGCCCAGCGTGCGGAAGCGGATCGAACGCATGACCGGGGTTTCGCCGGGTTCCAGCGGAAAGCGCTCGTCATCCACCATCAGCAGCAGGCCATTGCGCTCCACCGTCGGGCGCGGCTCGCTGAAATAGAGCGGCACGATCTCGATGCCTTCCAGATGGATATATTGCCAGATGTCCAGCTCGGTCCAGTTGGAGATCGGGAAGACCCGGATGCTTTCGCCCTTGGCCTTGCGGGTGTTGTATTGCTTCCACAGCTCGGGGCGCTGGTTCTTGGGGTCCCAGCGGTGATTGGCCGAGCGGAAGGAGAAGACGCGTTCTTTCGCGCGGGATTTCTCCTCGTCGCGGCGCGCGCCGCCAAAGGCCACATCGAAATTCCACTTGGTCAGCGCCTGTTTCAGACCTTCGGTCTTCCACATATCAGTGTGCAGGCTGCCGTGATCGAAGGGGTTGATGCCCTTCTCCATGGCTTCGGGGTTGTGATGCACCAGCAGGTCCATGCCCGCATCCTTCGCGGCCTTGTCGCGCAGGTCATACATCGCCTTGAACTTCCAGGTCGTGTCGACATGGAGCAGCGGGAAGGGCGGCGGCGCCGGGTAGAAGGCCTTCTTCGCCAGATGCAGCATGCAGGCACTGTCTTTGCCCACCGAATACAGCATCACCGGGTTTTCGGCATTTGCCACCACTTCCCGCATGATGTGGATGCTTTCGGCCTCAAGCCGTTGCAGGTGGGTCAGCGTGGCCTTGCTGATCTGGGGCGCGTTGCGCGTCGTCATGGTGACACCCTCTGAGACTGCCCTTGAAAACGGGTTGCGCGGGATGTGGCAAATTTTCGGGCTTTCTCCAAGGGGCGGGGCCGCGATTTACCACCAGATGCGCGAAAAATGCCTCTGCCGCCGGGGCTTTGAGCGCATGGAAGGTTTCGGGCCCGAGGCCGCGCGGGGAACAATGTTCTGCCGCCCCTGCCGTGGTCGGGAGAGCCGTCTTATTTCGGCAGCACGAGGTGAGCGTATAATCATTGTTATGTTGTATTACAGGCAAAACCCGCAAACCGCTGCCCGGCCAGAGCTGCGGGCGCAGGTGGAGAGGCACAGGTTGAGACACAGGCGCGCGGGCGCGCGCCTGTGTCTGCCCCGTCACTCCGGCAGAACGCGCACGGCGCCCTTGTCGGCGGAGGCCGCGAATTGCGCATAGACCTTCAGCGCGGTCGAGACCTGACGCTTGCGCGGCTCGGCCGGTTTCCAGCCCAGGGCATCCTGCGCGGCGCGGCGCTGTGCCAGCTCGGCCTCCGGCACCGCCAGATGGATGGTGCGGTTCGGAATGTCGATCTCGATCGGGTCGCCATCACGCACCAGGCCAATGGTGCCGCCCGCCGCCGCCTCGGGGCTGGCATGGCCGATCGAGAGGCCCGAGGTGCCGCCCGAAAAGCGGCCATCGGTGATCAGCGCGCAGGCCTTGCCCAGGCCTTTCGATTTCAGATAGCTGGTCGGATAGAGCATTTCCTGCATGCCGGGGCCGCCTTTCGGCCCCTCATAGCGGATCACCACCACATCGCCCGCCACCACCTTGCCGTTCAGAATGCCGTAAACGGCGGCATCCTGGCTTTCAAACACCACGGCCTTGCCGGTGAATTTCAGGATGGATTCGTCCACCCCGGCGGTTTTCACGATACAGCCATCCAGCGCGATATTGCCCTTCAGCACCGCAAGACCGCCATCCTTGGAGAAGGGCGTTTCCGCCGAGCGGATCACGCCATTGCTGCGGTCGGTGTCCAGATCGGGCCAGAGCGAGGATTGCGAGAAGGCCACCTGCGTCGGCACCCCCCCCGGCGCGGCCAGGAACAGCTTGCGCGCCTCGGGGTTGTTCGACTTGGCGATGTCCCATTGGTCGATGGCAGCGCCCAGCGTGGGGGCATGCACCGTGGGGCAATCGCGATGGATGAGGCCCGCGCGGTCCAGCTCGCCCAGAATGGCCATGATGCCGCCCGCGCGATGCACGTCTTCGATATGCACATCGGCCTTGTTCGGGGCCACCTTGCACAGGCAGGGCACCTTGCGGCTCATCCGGTCGATGTCATCCATGGTGAAATCCACCCCGCCCTCGATGGCGGCGGCCAGGATATGCAGCACGGTATTGGTCGAGCCGCCCATGGCGATATCCAGCGCGATGGCGTTTTCAAACGCGGCCTTGGTCGCGATGTTGCGCGGCAGGACCGAGGCATCCTCCTGCTCGTAATAGCGTTTGCAAAGTTCGACGGCGCGGCGCCCGGCCTCCAGGAACAGCTCCTTGCGATAGGCATGGGTGGCCAGCGTCGAGCCATTGCCGGGCAGCGAGAAGCCAAGCGCCTCGGTCAGGCAGTTCATCGAATTGGCGGTGAACATGCCCGAGCAGGAGCCGCAGGTCGGGCAGGCCGCCTGTTCGATCGCAGCCACATCGGCATCCGAGATCCGGTCATCGGCGGCGGCCACCATGGCATCCACGAGGTCGATGGCAATGGTGCGCCCGTCGCCCAGCGTGACCTTGCCCGCCTCCATCGGCCCGCCCGACACGAAAATGGCGGGGATGTTCAGCCGCATGGCGGCCATCAGCATGCCGGGGGTGATCTTGTCGCAATTGGAGATGCAGACCATGGCATCGGCGCAATGGGCGTTCACCATATATTCGACGCTGTCGGCGATCAGCTCGCGCGAGGGCAGCGAATAAAGCATCCCGTCATGGCCCATGGCGATGCCGTCATCCACGGCGATGGTGTTGAATTCCTTGGCGATGCCGCCCGCCGCCTCGACCTCGCGGGCGACCATTTGCCCAAGGTCTTTCAGATGCACATGGCCCGGCACGAATTGGGTGAAGCTGTTGACGATGGCGATGATCGGCTTGCCGAAGTCGCTGTCCTTCACGCCGGTCGCACGCCAGAGGCCACGGGCCCCCGCCATGTTGCGGCCATGGGTGGTGGTGCGGGAACGATATGCGGGCATGAGTTTGGCTTTCCGGCTGGCGATCTGCGGTGCAAGCAGTGCCGTTTTACGCGGCAAAAATCAACCGTTCACGGTAGCGCTCGTGCCCATGCCCGGTTCGGGCTTCGCCTCCGCCGCCGGGTTCTTCTCGGCGATGGAGAGCTTGTCTTCCCAGAATGCAGTCGAGGTCATGGCGCCATAGGCCCCCTGCCATTCCGCCTGCAAGGATTTGTAGCGCGACCGCAGGGTCAGGCTGTTGCGCAGCAGCCGCAGGCTTTCGCGCCAGAAGCGGCCAAAATCGCGCCGTACTGTATAGGCGGCGGTTTTCTGCGCGTTCAGATAGGTGATCCGGCGCGCGCCATAGACCATGCGGAAATCGTCACGGCGCGGCGCATCCAGCACCAGATCGGAGCCGAAGCGGCTGCCCAGCGGCAACAGATGGCCGTTCAAGGTGGCCAGCAGCAGCGCCCGCAGCGGGCGCGGCGCACGGCCCAGCCTCACGGCGGGCGCGTGGCCGATCGGCGCCCAGGCCTCGGTGGTGGTCAGGGCTTTCAGATCCTTGCGCCGCTCGGCCATATCGGCATGTTCGGCAAAGAATTGCGGGCCCCGCAACACGTCCTCGATGGCCAGATTGACCGCCGAGAGGCTGTCATAGTGATAACGCAGCACCGTGCGCCGGTAAAAGCTGAAGAACATGCGCTGCAAGCCGGACCAGCCCACATCCCTGGCAGGCAGGCTGAGGTGATGCGCCAGATGGCTGCGCATATCCAGATACCAGGTCTGGGGCGAGGCCTTGTCGGAAAAGCTTTCCTGAAACGAGGCGACGCCGGGCAGGGACGCGATGCGGAAATCATTGACCAGCGAAAAGCTGACATCATCGCCGCGCACGAAGAAGGGGAAAGCCAGATGCACCGCCTGCGCCACCGGGAAGGCAAAGAACCACCAGCCGGCGTAATGGCCCTGTGGTGCAGGGCCGGTGGTCTCAAACTCCATCGCCAGCACGGCGCTGGTGCTGCGCAGGTCACAGCCTGCGAACAGCGGGCGGCAGCCGCGATCGAAGACGGCGCCGTTTTCCCAGATCTGCCAGCGGTGATCGGCGTTGATCATGGCGCCCGCCACGGCGGTGCGCGGATCGGTGGCATAGGCCAGCAGCATCCAGGTGCGGGTGATGGCCCCCATATGCACCGAGGCGTCATCATCCATGAACAGGCAATGCGAGGCCCCGGCCTTGCGGGCTTCCATGAGGCCGCGGGTGAACCCCCCTGCCCCGCCCAGATTGGCATTCGGGAAGACGGTCACCCCCTCGCCCGAGGTCACCTCGACCGATTGGCCGTTATCGACCAGGAACATGCGGATATGATCGCAAAGCGGAGACCGGGCGCGGAACTTGCGGAAACGCTCGACCGTGGCGGTGACGGCCTGCTCGCGCTTGAAGGTGGTGACCGACAGCACCAGATCCGGGGTCCGGCGCGGCGCGGCAGAGGTGGTCCAGGCAAAATCTGCCAGATGCCCCTCGCCAAGCGCGGTCAGCTCGAAGAACATCACCGCGCGTGCGCCGGTGGCCTCGCTCAGGTCCAGCGGCACGTCCAGCGTGCCATCCAGCGTGATGGCCTCGCTATAGATCCGGTCCCAGGACCGGCTGGGGGTGGCCAGCCAGATCACGAGCTGGAAGCGGCCCTGCCCCCGCAGCCACAGCGCGATCGGCGTATCGCCACAGAGATCACGCCATTTGCCAAGGTTGAACAGGTTGAAATACCCGTCCATCGCCGCCGTGCCGCCTGGCCCGAAGACGATGCCGCCTTGCGACAGCGACATGCCCGCAGCCCCCCCAAGTCGCGCATAGGGGATGGTCTCGGTAGAGATCCCCGCCTCGGGCCAGATGGCCGGCTGGATCGCATGGCCGGTATCGGGACGGGTCTGTGCCAGAGGCAGGGACATGATCAGGCCTTTCGCTAATGTCTGGCGGCTCAGCCGGCGGTCTTGCCGTGACGCACCAGAACCTCCTCGACGGGAACCCGCTTGGATTGCGGCGTCAGCACGGCAGGGTCGTAATGACCCACCGCCACGAAGGAGATGAAGATCTCGTTGTCGGGTATGCCCAGGATCTTGCGAATGGCCATCTCGCGCTCGGTATTCATGGCGGTGTTCAGGCTGCACGAGCCCAGGCCCACCTGTTGCAGGCCCAAAAGCAGGTTCATCATGAACAGCCCGCCGTCGATGAAGGCCTGATTGCGCTCGGATGCAAAGAGGAAGGCCGTCAGATCAGCGGTGACCAGCAGCAATTTCGGCGGCATCTTGTAGCCCCCGAACCCCCCTTGCAGATCCAGCGCCGCCTTGATGGCGGCCTGATCCTCGAACTGATGCACCCGCGCGGCCTGCCGGTTGCAAACCGAGGGCGCCTGCATCGCAATCTGCACGGCGCGGCGGATATCCGCATCCTCGACCTTGGCGGTGGTGAAATCGCGGACACTGCGCCGCCCATAGACCACATCGAGGAAGCGGTTTTCCGGGTTCACATCCACCTTGACCTCCCGCTCGGCCCGGGCGGCCAGAACCCCGCCCTCCGAGGCCGGAGCCGCGTCGATCATCGCCTGGATCGGGGCCGCGAACAGGGCGCGGAAATCCGACACATCCACCCGCAGGGTCTTGTGACGGTCGAAATAGCTGCGCATCACGGCGGCGCCGGTGCGGAAGAACACATCCTGCGTGCTGCGCCCGGCAGCAAGCCAGGCGTTCATCTCCTTGGCCAGGCCCGGCACCGAGATCTTGCCGAAACCACCGCGGAAATCAGACCGGCTGAGCCCCTTTTCGATGGCATGGGCATGGAACATCATGCGCGCCCGCGCCCCGGCCGGCAGTTTCGACTGCATGCTTTTGGCATGGGCCGTCACAAAGCGCTCGTTGTCATCGAGCGCCAGTTTCAGGGCCAGTTCGGCATGGCTGGGGGCCTTTTTCCCGGCGGCAACCTGCATCGCCGCCTTGGGGATCTCTTGCACGGTGATGCTTTCGATCCGGGCGCCGGCGCCATCGCCGGAGAAATGCACAGCCCCCAGCATGAACTGGCTGAACCCGGCCTCCGGCATCATGAAATCAACCGTGTCGGTATGGCTGGTGGCGCTGCGGGACGTGACCTCGACCGTGCCGATCACGCGGAACTTGCCGGTATCGGGATTGCGCACATGCAGGTTCAGGGCCTTGCCGCTGGTTTGCACCTTCCAGGTGATGGTCAGGCGATAGGCCGCATCCTTCAGCAGCTCGAAGGGCAGATCGCACCAGACCAGATTGCCCCGGATCGCCCCGCCGGGGGCGACCGACAGCCGGGTGGCCGAGGGTTCCGCCGTGACGGTCCAGGCGTCGGAATTGGTGCTGAAGGCGGGCAGATCAATCCGGTCGGCGCCCCCGGCTGCGGCCTTGCTCTTGGCGGGAATGATCGACTTGATCGCGCCCAGAAGAGTGCCTCCCGCCGCCCCTGTCGTGCCGAGCGCGGCTTTCAGCCATTCGGTCGAGGTGCGGCGCCCGGCCTCGATCCGGCGATAGGCGGTGCTGTAATCCAGCGTCATGCCGACATTGGGATTGTCGCGGATCGCCTCGGGGGTATCGGTCTCCAACAGGCGGCGGGTTTCGCCAAAGCCCAGCGAGCCCAGCAGGCTTTTGAACCGGTCGGCGCCGCGATGCGTGTTGTAGATCGACGAGAACGGCTTGCCGAAAATCACCGCAAAGGCGGTGCCATGGAAGCTGTCGGTCACGACATAGCGCGAATTCCGATAGGCCGAGAGGAAATTCTCCGGGGCATCTTCCGCCAGGATTTCAAAGCGGGGATCCGTGAACAGCTCTGAGACCAGCTTGCGGCCATTGTCGGGGTTCGGGACCACCACGATCTTCTGCAAGCCCAGCTTGTCGGCCACCGACAGGGCAAGATCACGCTTGTGGGCATTGGGATCCAGATAGAAAACCGCCAGGTAATCGCCCGAAAGCTGGGCTGCGGCCTTGGCCGTCGCCTGTGCGGCCAGACCGTCATAGGTCTCGCGCGGCAGCAGGAAAACCGGGTCGACAACCTGGGTGGCCGCAACGCCGAAAACATCCTGCGCCGTGGCAATGGCGTAATTCTCGCGCACGGAGATGGCGCTGAATTTCTTCAGGTTCTCGCTGTGCTTGGCGACGAAATCGGGTTTGAACTTGGTGATGCCGCGATTGCCAAAGGAGGTGGCATAGGCGACCCGGCGGTTTTCGGGGCTGACGAAATCCAGGAACAGATCGTCATTCACCCGGCCGATCACCGGGTTCCACAGCTGATCACTGCCGACCACGAAGGTCGAGGCTTCCTCGTTCAGCTTGGGCAGCTTGGTGTAATGCTGCTGCTTTGTATAGGCATAGCCCATGCGCCGGGCGAAATCCATCGACAGCATGTCATCGGGCCATTGCACGCGATACCCGTTGTAGCCCAGAGGCTCATGCACCATCAAAACCTTGTAGCCCAACCCTTCAATGGCGCGGTTCAGGCCGAAATAGGTCAGGATCGAACCGTAATTCTTGCCATACCACCACCCCAGAATGCCGATGTCGTAGGGCTTCGTTTTCTGACTGGTCATTGCGGGCATCCTTACCTGATCGTGAAGTCGTCTTGGATATGGCGATGGCGCGTCTTTTGACACGCCGCCGCCCTTTGTCACAGGGGTGATTTTCGGAAAGCGGGGACCGGGCGGTTCTCTGCCAGACATTCCAGAAACAGGCTGGCCGTATCCATCGCCTCGCGGATGGTCACATCCATGTCGAGATAGCGGTAAGTGCCCAGCCGCCCCACGAAGGTGACGCCGCGCAGGGCTTCGGCGCGGGCGATGTATTCGCCCAGCAGGCTTTGCTCGGCCACCAGTCGAATCGGATAATAGGGGATGTCCTCCGGCCCGCAGGCGCGGCTGAACTCGCGGTAGCAGACACTGCCCTCATGGCTTTCCCAAGGGGCGAAATGCTTGTGTTCGGTGATGCGGGTGAAGGGCACATCGCGGTCACCGTAATTCATCACGGCACAGCCCTGATAGTCGCCCTGATGGGAGAATTGCTCAAAATCAAGGGTGCGATACCCCAGCCGGCCCAGCTCGTAATCAAAGAACCCGTCCAGCGGGCCGGACCAGATCACATGATCGGCCGTTTCGGCCATATCGGGGCTGTAGGGGGTGTTCAGCTCCACCGTGATGCCCGGATGATCAAGGATCGCCTCGATCATGGGCGTATAGCCGTCGCGCGGCATGCCCTGAAAGCGGTGGAAGAAATAGTTGTCGTCATAGTTGAAGCGCACTGGCAGGCGCTTGAGGATGGAGGCCGGCAGCTCGGTCGGCGAGCAGCCCCATTGCTTCTCGGTATAGCCCTTGAAGAAGGCCTCATAGAGATCGCGGCCCACGAAGCGCAGCGCCTGCTCCTCGAAGCTTTGCGGATCGGTGATCGACGTGTCCGCCTGCTCGGCCAGAAAGGCGCGGGCCTCGTCGGGGCCCAGGGTCTTGCCGAAGAACTGGTTGATGGTCAGCAGGTTGACCGGCAAGGAGTAAACCCCGCCCTGGGTGGTGGATTTCACCCGGTTCTGAAAGGGCATGAACTCGGTGAAGCTGTTCACATAGGTCCAGACTTCCTCGTCATCGGTATGGAAGATATGCGGCCCATAAACATGCATCAGCACGCCGGTCTCGGGATCGCGCCGGGTATAGCAATTGCCGCCGACATGATCGCGCGCATCAATGATCCGGCACTGATGACCGGCTTCCGCCAGCCTGCGGCCGATCACCGCACAGGACAGGCCTGCACCCACCAATAGTATCTGCATCGCTCAATTCCCCTGCATATGCCTTGCGTCTATGCCCCGTTCAAAACAGATACCCATGTCACCGACCATGGAACCCGCGCAGATATCAAATTCCGTTCAGGAGGCGGGCAAGCTCGCGCAGAACATTCTGCATGGCTCCCCCATCCTCCTCAGACCTTCCCAGCCCACGATTGTATCGCTCGCGTTCCTGATTGTAGTATTTCAGCCATGTCTCGTACCCGTCTGCCATGGCAGTGGCAAGATCGCGCACCATCCCGCGCAGCCTGTCTTGCTCGGCCGGGCTGAAATGATGGGCCGGCGAAAGATCAAGCCGCCCCGGAACGGCATTGGCCAGCGCCTGTTCCAGATCGGTCTGGAACAGCGGCTCGCGGAAGAACGCCCGATCCAGCCGCTTGGCATCTTCCAGACAGGCCTCGGCAATGCGCGCGAGATTGTCCTGGCCCAGCCTCGGTTTGGCTGCCTGCGGGTCCGCCTTGAGGTCACGGCTGACAAAACGGCACAGCTGGATGCGTGCCGCAGGAGGAATTCCCAAGGCCCGCATCTCGCGGTTGATCATCTGCAAACCGACCAGCGCCTTCAGCGTGACCGTCTGATTTTCGTAGAGGCTGTCTGACACGGTGAAACGGTCATGGCCCAGAACCTTGCTGAAGAAATCCTGCACTACATCCCCTTCGCGCAACCGGCTGCGGATGAAGGGGTAGAGCTTGAAATTCTTGCCGAAGACGCGCCTCCAGGCCCGGAAGCGCGGCGTATAGAGCGCCCGGCTGGAGACCAGGTATCGGTCCAGCCACAGGTCGAAATCCAGCGTGGTATAGCCACTTTTGGTCTGTTCGATGAAGGCCGAAAGAATGCGGTCGGCATGGGGCCGGGCATAGGCGATGACTTGCAGGCGCTGCGTGGGCTCCGGCCTGAAGCGCGCAATGATCCGGGTCTGGAACCAGCGCCGGATCGGGTTGGCGGGCAGCTTGCTTTTGGGCGGAGTCACGACCGGGGCCAGTTGCGCAGGATCTGCGTCGGAAAAGAATTCCGAGGAGACGATCAGATAATGGCCATTGGTCTGGCGCAACCAGGTCCTCAGCGCTTTTCGGGTCTCTTTCCAGCGGGCAGGCAGCTTGGTGCCCTTTTTCAGGGGATAGAAGCTGCGGGCCTGTGTGATCGCGTTGGCGCTGTGCTGGCCTGTCAGAAAAGGCACAAGCGTGGTGCCGCCGCTCTTGACCAGGCCCAATTGCATGGCTCGCTGGATTGAGGAGGTGCCTGTCTTGGGATCCCCGATATGGATCACGACATGCTTGGTCTTTATCTGCCGCATCGTTCTCTCAAATTTTTGTGCAGAGGAAGGCACCCTATACGCCGTGCAAAGCGGGCTTGGGGCAAGCCACCGACCACCGCCATCAACCATAGGCCCGCGACATGCGATTCAGACTGCACCAACGCCCCCCCTCTCGCTGCTTGGCCGGGCCTTGTCAAGCGAGAGCAAGACAACAAGGGGGAAGCTTGGCGGTTTCAGGCTTGGGGGCTGCCAGGGACGCTTGGCGAGCGATGCTGTCGGGCGAAGCCTGCCCTCCGTTGCCCGCGAGGGCGCGCCGATCTTCGCGCTGTGACGGTGAAAGATCGGGATCAACCGACCCATCCGTTCGACGGCAAGGAAGGGTTAACAGCGCGTCAACGCACAGGGCGCTGCCCTGCGATACTCGTTCCCGGTGCGCCGTGGTCCAGATATGACAAAGCCCCGACGGTTGGTCGGGGCTGGGTTTGGTTCGGTCGAACTGGTTGCGGGGGCAGGATTTGAACCTGCGGCCTTCAGGTTATGAGCCTGACGAGCTACCGGGCTGCTCCACCCCG
>NZ_JAEULU010000338.1 GCF_016792925.1 Gemmobacter sp. | reverse complement strand
GGTCGATACGATGGAGGCGATGCCGGGCTATGGCTTGGGCGCGCCGCAGATCGGGGTCATGCTGCGGCTAGCGGTGGTGGATTGCTCGCCCGAGCGCGGGCAGGCGGTGCTGATGGCCAACCCCGAGGTCTTGCACGCATCGGTGCAGCCGCGCGAGCATGAGGAGGCCAGCCCCAATCTGCCCGGCGTCTCGGCGGTGATCAGCCGCCCGCGCGCGGTGACGGTGCGGTTTCTGAACGCGGCGGGCGAGGTGGAGGAGCGCGATTTCGTGAACCTTTGGGCCACAAGCGTGCAGCATCAGATCGACCATCTGAACGGCAAGATGTATTTTGATCATCTTGGCCCGGTGAAACGCAAGATGTTGCTGGCAAAGGCGGAAAAGCTGCGGAGGCGCGGGTGAGGGTGGTGTTCATGGGCACGCCGGACTTCTCGGTTCCGGTGTTGGAGGCCTTGGCGCGGGATCACGAGGTGGTCTGCGTCTATAGCCAGCCCCCGCGCCCGGCGGGGCGCGGCAAGAAAGATCGCCCCTCGCCGGTGCAGGCGCGGGCCGAGGCGCTTGGCCTGCCGGTGCGCCATCCGGTCAGCCTGAAAACGCCCGAGGCGCAGGCGGAGTTTGCCGCGCTGAACGCCGATGTGGCGGTGGTGGTGGCCTATGGCCTCATCCTGCCGCAGGCGGTGCTGGACGCGCCGCGCCATGGCTGCCTGAACATTCATGCCAGCCTCTTGCCGCGCTGGCGCGGGGCGGCGCCGATCCATCGCGCGATCATGGCGGGCGATGCGGAGACCGGCATTTGCATCATGCAGATGGAGGCGGGTCTGGATACCGGGCCGGTGCTGCTGCGCGCGGCGGTGGCGATCGGGCCCGAGGAGACCACTGGCGCGCTGCATGACCGGTTGAGCCTGATGGGCGCGCGGCTGATCGGCGAGGCTTTGGCGCGCCTGCCCGCGCTGGTGCCGGAGGCGCAGCCCGAGGGGGCGAGCTATGCCGCCAAGATCGACAAGGCCGAGGCGCGGGTGGATTGGGCGCAATCTGCGGTGCAGGTGGATCGGCTGATCCGCGGGCTTTCGCCCTTTCCCGGCGCCTGGTGCGAGGTGGCGGGCGAGCGGGTGAAGCTGCTGGCGAGCCGCGTGGTGCCGGGCGCGGGCGCGCCGGGGCAGGTGCTGCACGGGTTGACGGTGGCTTGCGGCGCGGGTGCGGTGGAGATCACCCTGGCGCAGCGCGAGGGCAAGAAGCCGATGGCGCCGGGCGATTTTCTGCGCGGGTTTACCTTGCCGGAGCGGCTGGGCTGATGCTGACAGCTTCTGTCAGGGGGCATCGGGCAATGTGACGGCGAAGGGAGCCCTCACATGCTTGAAACGGAACAGAAATATTGGGTGGTGACGGCCTCGGCCGATCATGCGGCGCGGGGGAAAGGCCTGGGCATCGTGCAGGCCTGCCATGGCAAGGCGGCGCCCTTGCGGCGGATGCGGCCGGGTGACGGGGTGGTGATTTACTCGCCGCGTCAGGCGATGACGGGCGGCGCGGCGGTGCAGGCCTTCACCGCCTTGGGCCATGTAGCCGGGCCGGAGGTCTGGCAGGTGGAGATGGCGCCGGGCTTTTGCCCGTGGCGCCGGGCGGTGGAATGGGTGGCGGCCCCTTGGGCGCCGATCCGGCCCATGCTGGCCGATCTGGACCTGACGCGCGGCGAGGCGGCCTGGGGCATGGTGTTCCGCTTTGGCCTGCGGGCGCTGAGTGCTGCGGATTTCGCGCGGATCGCGGCGGCGATGGCGGTGGACAGCGGGGCAGGCTTGCGGCAGTCTGCGGGCTGAGGCGCGTTCAGAAGGCGGTGTGCGATGAATTTTCTGTTGATCCTGATCATCGGCGCGGCGGCGGGCTTTCTCGCCACGCGCTTCATGCGGGTGCAACTGGATGTGATCACCACCGTGCTTCTGGGTGTGGTGGGGGCCGGGGTCTCGTGGTTCGTGCTGCGGCTGATCGCCAAGGTGATGGGATCGGGGCTGATGTTCATCGGCGCCATTCTGGGCGCGATGGCGCTGATCTGGGCCTGGCAGAGTTTCAGGAAGTAAGGCGTTTCAGCGCCTCTTTCAGCCGGAAGCCCTTGCCGCCTGCGGCCTGCCACAGCATCTGCCCCTGCCAGGCGGCAAAGAGGATGGCCGCCGCCTCGCGCCCCTGAGCCCCGCCGCCCAAGCGCAGCGCAAGGGCGGTTTCCACCTGCGCGCGCCAGATTTCGGCCCGGGCACGCAGCGGTTCATCGCGAAAATCGGCGGCGAGAAGGGCGAGGGTGAGTGTATCCAGCGCCTTGAGCAGCGCCTGTGCGCCCTTGGCATTCAGCGGCGCCTCGGCCTCGGCCAGCCGGGTTTCGGCATCAAGCCGGTCCCAGGCGGCGGTGAGGGCGGCGCGCAGCATGTCTTCACGCGCGCCAAAGCGCTGGACCAGCGTTGGCCCGGCCAGGCCGGTGGCCTGCGCCACGGCAGAGAAAGACACCGCACGCTCGCCGCCCTCGGCCAGAAGGCGGTGAATTTCGGCAAAGACGGCGGCGTCGGGGATCAGTTTTCTGCGGGCCATGGGCGGAGAGTGTAGCGGGTTTGGCGGGGCAGGGAAGGGGGTATGGCCGAGGACCGCAGGACCGGGCGGATCAGGGAAAGCACCGCTTTCCCCCGCCCGGCAGAGACCCCGGCACCGCAAGACCCTGTCCGCCAGACCGGCAGAGGCCGGCGCCCGGCCCGGCGGGGGCGAAGCGCCCGCCATGGGCGGGACGGGCGCTGGCCGGTGGCCTTTGGGGCCACCGGCGGATAGCGGCCCCTGTATCGCGTGGCCTCGGCGATGGCCGAGGCCATTCCCGCCGAGCCTTTTTCAGCGCAGCCCGTCGCGCGGCGGGCGCGGGCGGTAGACCGGCAGGCGCCAGCCAAAGGCGACCGAACCGGCCCGCAAGGCAAAGGTGACGGCCGCGCAGGCCAGCAGCGCGAAGGGCTGGCCCGCCGCCGTCAGCGCAATCGCCGCCAGCGCCCCGGCAAAGGCGGCGGTGACATAGATCTCGCCCGCTTTCAGCACCAGCGGCACCTCATTGCAGACCACATCGCGCATCAGGCCCCCCATGCAGCCGGTGATCATCCCCATCACCAGCACCACCGGCCAGCCCAGCCCCGCGCCCAGTGCCACGCCCACCCCGGCAGGCACCGCCACCGCCAGCGCGCAGGCATCCAGCCACAGCAACACCCGGTAGCGGCTCTCCAGCCGGGGCGCGGCCACAAACACCACCAGCGCGGCCAAACTCGCCACCGCCAGATAGCCGGGCTGGCCAATCCAGAACACCGGATCGCGGTTGATCAGCATGTCGCGCAGCGTGCCGCCGCCAAGCGCCGTCAGGCAGGCGATGAAGATGAACCCCACAAGGTCAAGCTGCGCCCGGCTGGCCACCAGCGCCCCGGTCAGCGCAAACACCGCGACCGAGGCGAAATCCAGCGCCACCAGCAGGGTCATGCCGCCCCCATCATGCGGCGGGCTTTTTCTTGAAAGGCGCCATGCCCTCGCGCGCCAGCTCGTCGGCGCGCTCGTTCTCGGCATGGCCCGCATGGCCCTTGATCCAGCGCCATTCGACCTTGTGGCGCGCCTGCGCCTCATCCAGCCGCTGCCACAGATCGACATTCTTCACCGGCTTCTTGTCGGCGGTCTTCCAGCCATTGCGCTTCCAGCCGAAAATCCAGCCGGTCACACCGTTCTTCACATAGGCGCTGTCAGTCACCACCACGATCTCCGAGGGGCGGGCGAGGGTCTCCAGCGCCGAAATCGCCGCCAGCAGCTCCATCCGGTTGTTGGTGGTCTCGGCCTCGCCGCCGCAAAGCGTGCGTTCCTTCACCACCACCTCGCCCTCGCGCGCCAGCAGCAAGACCCCCCAGCCGCCGGGGCCGGGATTGCCGGAACAGGCGCCGTCAGTATAGGCGAAAAGCTGTGGCATCATGGCCCCCCTTGCTGGTCGCCCTGCCTTACAGCGCGGCGCCCAGGGATGCCAGCACCACGATGGACAGAAGCGCCCGGAAGCGCATCCACCAAAGCGGCGCCAACCCCTCGTTCCAGAACCAGAAATCCAGCACCAGCAGGCCCGCGAAACCCGCCATCAGCGCCTCGACCCGATAGCCGTGCAGCGGCAGCAGCGCGATGGCGGCAAACAGCGCGGGCAACACGGCCAAAGCATAGGCCATGGCGGCCTCGGTCCCTTCGGCGCGGGTGGCAAAGCCCCAAAGCACCCCCGACATGAAGCACAGGATGACGGTTGCGTAATGCAGCAGCAGCCAGTCGCCCTCGCTCAGCGCCGCCAGCACGGGCGCGGCGGGTTGCCATTGCGCCAGCGAGGCCAGCGCGAGGAAGGGCACAAGGCCCAGAATGCCAAACAGCGCAGCGCCCCGCGGGATCATGCTGCACGCTCCATCGCAAGGCGCAGGCCCAGGGCGGCAAAGCTCGCCGCAAAGGCCCGGCGCAGCCAGGCCATCACCCGGTCCGATTTCAGCAGGGTCTGGCGCCCGGAGGCGGCGAGGGCGGCGTAAAGCAGGAAGGTCAGCAGCGTCATGACGGAGAAACCCGCGCCCAGCTCGGCCATCTGCGCCAGGCTCGCGCCCTCGGCCGGCAGGAATTGCGGCAGGAAGGCCACGAAGAACAGCGGCAGTTTCGGGTTGAGGATATTGAGCATCACGCCGCGCGCCAGAATGCGCCCGGCAGGGGCGGGCGCCGCCGGGGCGATGCTGAGGCTGCCCTGATCGCGCAGCACGGCCCAGGCCATCCAGAGCAGATAGGCGACACCGGCATATTTCACGGTCTGGAACAGCAAGGCCGAGCTGAGCAGCAGCGCCGCGAGCCCCGCCAGCGCCACCCCCAGATGGAGGATCGTGGCCAGCGTGCAGCCCAAAGCCGCAAAGACCCCGGCCCGCATGCCGCCGCCCAGCGTCATCGACAGGGTGTAAACCACCCCGATGCCGGGCGTCACGCAGACGATGAAAGCGGTCAACAGGAATTCGGGCGTCATCGGCACCTCCGGGCTGGAACCGGCAGGTTAGGCATTTTTCCCGGTGAGGCAACCCCCGAAGGCACCCGTCCCCGCGCGCTCCATCCCGTGATCCCGCGCAATTGCCAAGGCGCCGGACCGGGGCCGCACCTCCTGAAGGGGGGAGGATCCTTGTCGATGGCATGGGCTGGGTCTGGGATCGTTGGGTCATCACCGGGGTGGAAGAGCGCAAGAGCCTGTTCATGGCCGATGGCGCGCCGCGCAAGATCGAGTTCACCACCAGCCTCAAGGCCTATGGGAGCGATCTGGCATGATCCCCTATCGCACCCTCGAAGGCGACATGCTGGATGCGATCTGCCATGTGCAGCTGGGTTCGGCCGCCCATCTGCCCGCCGTGCTGGCGGCCAATCCGCATCTGGCCGATCTCGGCCCGGTCTATCCGGCGGGTGTCCTGATCCAGCTGCCCGGCGTCGCCCCGGTCGAACCCGTGGCGCGCGGCCAAATCCGGCTTTGGGGGCGCACATGATCCCGGCCTTCCGCATCATGGTGGCGGGCGCGGATGCCACCGGCGCCGTGGCCGACCGGCTGCTTTCGCTGACCGTCACCGATGAGGATGGCCGCAAGGCCGACCGGCTGGAACTGGAACTCGACAACCGCGACGGGCGGCTGGCCTTCCCCGAGACCGAGGCGCGGATCGAGGTCTCGCTCGGCTATCGCGGCCTGCCGCTGTCGCTGATGGGGGTCTATGCGGTGGATGGGGTCTCCGGCTCCGGCCCGCGCCTCACCATGCGGATCACCGCCACCGCCGCCGACCTGAAGGGCGACATCCGCGCGCCGCGCACCCGAGGCTGGGAGGGCAAGAGCCTGCGCGACATCGTCGGCACCATCGCGGGCGAGGCGGGCCTGCGCGCCGTGGTGGGCGAGAGTGTCGCGGGCAAGGTCTGGGATTACCTCGCCCAGACCGCCGAGTCGAACCTGCACTTCCTGACCCGCATCGCCGCCACGCTGGATGCCACCGCCAAACCGGCGGGCGGCGCGCTGATCGTGCAGCGGCGGGGCGAAGGCAAGACCGCCGCAGGCGACGCCCTGACCCCGCCGGTCCTGCCGCGCTGGCGCTTCTCCGACTGGGATTGGCAGTTCGAGGGCCGCGCGATCTGGCGCGCCGCCGAGGCCGAATGGACCGACACCGCCACCGGCACCACCCATAAGGTGAAGCTGGGGCAGGGCACGCCCCTCAAGAAGATCCGCCACCCCTTCGCCACCGAGGCCGAGGCCACCCGCGCCGCCGAAGCCGCCCTGTCGGGCGCCGCCCGCGCCGCCATGACACTGGATGCCACGCTCTCGGGCTTTGAACCCGGCCTCCTCGGTGGGGCCTCCGCCAGTGTCACCGGCCTGATCCCGCCCGAGCTGAATGGCGAATGGCACCTCGAAAGCGTCACGCATTCCCTCTCAGGCGCGGGCCTGATCACCAGTTTCCGAGGCAAGAAAGGCGAGGCATGACATGCCCATGATTGACGCGACCGACCTGTGGCAATCCGTGCTGCTGACCGCAGATGAGGCCTGGCAAAACCGCAGCGACGCGCTGCCCGTCCTCGTGACGGCCGAGACCCCCGCAAACGCCGCCGACCTGCGCGGTCTGCGCCTGAACGGCGGCGATGTCTGGCTGTTCCGCGCCGGGCAAACCGTGTCCTGGCGCGTCGCCACCCTCCGCAGCGCCCCCGCCCGCAGCCCCGCCCAAATCCACCGCGAAGCGCTCTAAGCCGCTGACCGGGAGGCCAGAGGGTGCGCGAACACCCTCCGACACGGGGTCTGTTTCTCAGGCACTCCCCGCCGACCACCAGTCACCTTCTGGCCGCTCCCGTCCCCTGCAGGGGAGCGCCACCTAAGAGGTGATTCCCGATGCCGGATCAAGAGGTCCGTTGCTGCGCCTGCGCGCGGTTGCTATTCAAGATGCAGGACGGGGCGCTGACCGGCGCCCTTTCCATCAAATGCCCGCGTTGCCGGGCCATGAACATTCTGAGGCCGGTCCGAGCCCTTCCCCCCGAGCGCCCCCTGCGCCCAGATGCTGAAGGCTCCGAACATGCGCACCAGTGCAAGACTTGACCTGCCACCCCTTCCGCCGGGCGCGCCCGGCATTCCCAAGGGCCGCCGCTATCGCCAGCAATATGGCGTCATCCTCGTGACCGAGAGCGAGGCGGCGCAAATCGCCGCCTTCGATCACCTGACCAGCCTCGGCTACAAACCGCGCGTGGTGGTGACATGAAGGTCAGCATCCATCACCGCACCCCGCTGCCCGGCAGCTATCGCGCCGCCCGCGTCTCCAGCCTGTTCAACATCGTGGAAGATGCAGATTTCCGGCTGGAGATCGACGCGCCGCTTGAGGCGCAGCCCTGGCGCATCGGGCTGATTGTCGGGCCTTCGGGCACCGGCAAGACCTCGCTGGCGCAGGCCCTGTTCGGGCAGGAGGCCGCGCCCCGGCCTTGGCCCGACCTGCCGCTGATCGACGCCCTCGCGCCCGAGGGCGATTTCGACGCCGTCACCGCCGCGCTGGCCGCCGTGGGGCTGGGCAGCGTGCCCAGCTGGCTCCGGCCGTTTCACCACCTGTCGAATGGCGAGCAGTTCCGCGCCAGCCTCGCCCGCATCCTGTGCGAGGCACCGGGCTTCGCGCTGGTGGATGAGTTCACCTCGACCATCGACCGCGGGGTGGCGCGGATCGGCGCCGCCGCTTTCGCCAAGGCGTGGCGGCGCGGCGGCAAGGGCCAGTTCGTCGCCGTCACCTGCCACGAGGACGTCACCGACTGGCTGCAACCCGACTGGGTGATCGACACCCGCGACGGCACGTTCCGCTGGAGGCGTCTTCGACGGCCGCCCAGCCTCGCCCTCGACATCCACCAGACCAGCGCCGCCTTCTGGCCCGGCTTTGAGCCGCATCACTACCTGAAGCTGCCCGCCATGGTCGCGCCCATCTATTACGTCGGCTTTGTGGACGGGCAGCCGGTGGCGCATGTCTGCTTTTCCACCCGGCCGGGGCTGAAGGAGGCCCGCGCCTGCCGTCTGGTGATCCTGCCCGAATGGCAGGGCGCCGGGCTGGGGCTGCGCTTCCTGAACGAAGTGGCGGCCCTGTGGCGGCGCGGGGTGAACCGCTACGGCAAGCCGATGCCGACGCTGTTCCACACCTCGCATCCGGGGCTGGCGGCGGCATTGCGCCGCGACCCGCTCTGGGCGCAGGTCTCGGCCGAGCTGATGGGCGGTTGCAAGGCCAAGTCGATGGCATCGCTCAAACGCTCGGCCGAGCAGGGTGGCTGGAAGGCGCCGGGCAGCGGCTATGGCGGGCATTTCCGGGCCGTGCAGGGGTTTCGCTATGTCGAATGATCGCCCCCGCATCGCCCTGTTCGCCTCCAGCTGGCTCGGGGCCGAGGTGCTGACGCGGCTGGCCGCCAAGCCCCTCGATCTGGCGCTGGTCGCACCCTCGGCCGAGGATCGCGCCGCCCGCGCCGCCGAGGCCCTCGGCCTGCCCTGGACGGCCAAGCCTGATCCTGTGGCGCTGATGGCGACCGATCTGCCATGGCGCCCCGATCTGGTGGTCTGCGCCCATAGCTTCCGCATCCTGCCCGGCTGGCTGTTGCGCTGGTCCCGGCGGGGCGGCATCGGCTATCACCCCTCGCTGCTCCCGGCCTTCAGGGGCCGCCATGCGGTGCGGGATGCGCTGGCAGCGGGCGTGTCCGAGACCGGCGGCACGGTCTATCGTCTCACCGATCAGATCGACGGAGGCCCGCCGGTCATGGGCCGTTTAACGCCCCTGCAAAGACCTGTTCAAATCCACCCCGAGGACACCCCCGCAACCCTCTGGCGCCGCGCCCTCGCCCCCCTCGGGGTCGATCTGCTGCTCGAGGCCGTCGAGGTGGAAACCGGCCTCTGATCCTGTCCCCGGCGGTCCCCGCCGGGTCACCCTTTACCCCCCCCAAATTCGCTGCTTTGGAATTGATCGGCCCTCTCGAGGCACTTGGGAACAGTGCCGCTCAATGATACTCTCCCCATCAGGCCTATGGAGCTTCTTCATGTTGGATCAATTGACCGATGCCCTCGATGCCAGTGTCGACCATTTTCATGGGGCGCCACGACTGGTCTTGACCCTCGGGGACATGGAAACCGAGCGGGACCATGATGCCCACCTTGGCAATCTGCTGGCCAACTTTCGCAAAGGCTTGCGCCTTTGGCTCGCCCAGGGCGCAGAGCAACGTCACGAGATGGAAGAAATGCTCAAGACCATTCCGCTGGAAGCCGGACATCTCCAGAGATTGCTACGGTTGTCGCAGAGCCTTGCGAAGCGCGCCGAGCAAAGCGCCGGTGAATATGCCCCCTTCGTGACGTCGCTGAGAAAGCAGGCGCGCAAAGCGGCCATGATCTCGGCGGAGGGTGGAGCCTTTCTGCAGAACTATGCCGATCAGATCGATGCCCTCCTGGAGCAGGAGATCAACGCATTGACCGAGGCCTCGGATCACTTCCGGGGCTTGGCGCGCCTCCACGATCCCGAGCGCGGCCAAAGCGAGGTTTTTTCAGATGCGGCCTCTGCCCTAGCATTCCTGAAAGCCGCGTGAACTGGTGAAGGTATCTTTTGGGGCCAGCTTTACAGAGGCTCATGACGCCATTTGCGCCGAGTGGAACCGCCGCAAGTGACCCGCCGGGTCACCCTTTACACCCCACCAAAACCCGCTAGAAACCCGCCCAGCGCAAAACTGCTCTGCTGCAAGTTTCAGTGTAAAACTCTGCAGATTTCGCCGTCACGCTACACAGGCGGCGCTTGCAGTTACCCACAGAAGATTTGCCCACAAATCGCTTTACACACTTCCGCTTTGGCCCCACCATATCTAGTAAGGGGCATCCGGGCTTCCGCTGTAACTTGCCCGCTTCCCTGCTGCTTGTGGTCCGCAGACTGCAACATGCCGTATCAAGAGGCCGTGCAATGTCGCTTGCTGAAGACCTTTTCTTCACCGACGATCTCCACCCCATAGATCTGGTGGAGACACTGGCCGCTGACCACCAGTGGGAGTTTGACCGCGTCACGGACAACCAGATCGCCATGGCAGTTGAGGGGCTGTGGCGCAGCTATGCGATCACCCTTGCCTGGTCGCCGCAGGACGAGACCCTGCGCCTGATCTGCACCTTCGAGATGGAGCCGCCCGAGGCCCGTCTGCCCGCCCTATACGATGTGCTGAACCGCTGCAACGATCAGGTCTGGGCCGGCGCTTTCACCTATTGGGCCGAGCAAAAGCTGATGGTCTGGCGCTACGGCCTGTCGCTGGCGGGCGGGGCCGTGGCGGGGCCTGCGCAGCTCAACCACATGATTTCCGAGGCGATTTCGGGCTGCGAACGCTTTTACCCGGCTTTCCAGCTGGTCGCCTGGGGCGAGCGCGCACCCGCCGATGCCATGGGCGTTGCCATCTCCGAGGCCTGGGGCAGGGCCTGACGCCCCCCATTGCGCCCCGCCCCTCTGCTGCCTAATCTGGCGCAGAGAAACCGGGGGCGAAGATGCTGGAACGTGTGCGAAATCAAGGCCTTGTGCTGTTGGGCTGTGGCAAGATGGGCTCGGCCATGCTGGAAGGCTGGCTCAAGCAGGGCGTGCCGCCCGCCGCCATCTGGGTGCTGGAGCCGCACCCCTCCGACTGGCTGAAATCCACCGGCGTGCATCTGAATGCGGGCCTGCCCGCCGCGCCCGCCATCGTGTTGCTGGCGGTGAAACCGCAGATGATGGGCGCTGCGCTGCCGCAGGTGGCGGCGCTTGGCAATGGCGCGACGGTGTTTCTGTCGATCGCCGCAGGCACCACCATTGCCAGTTTCGAGGCCACTTTCGGCGCGCAAACCCCGATCATCCGCGCCATGCCCAATACCCCCGCCGCCGTCGGGCGCGGCATTACCGCGATCACCGGCAATGCGCATGCCTCGGAGGCTGACTTGGCGCTGGCCGAGGCGCTGCTGGCCGCCGTGGGGCAGGTGGTGCGGCTGGAGGGCGAGCATCAGATGGATGCGGTCACCGCCGTCTCCGGCTCTGGCCCGGCCTATGTGTTCCACCTGATCGAGGCCTTGGCGCAGGCGGGCGAGGCCGAGGGGCTGCCCGCTGATCTCGCCATGCAACTGGCGCGGGCCACGGTCTGCGGCGCGGGCGAACTTGCTTACCAAGCCGCTGAATCTGCGTCGCAATTGCGCGTCAACGTCACCTCGCCGGGGGGCACCACCGCCGCCGCCCTCTCCGTTCTCATGGACAAAGAAACCGGCCTGCCCCCCCTGATGGTCCGCGCCGTCAAGGCCGCCGCCGAGCGCGGGCGGGAGCTGGGCCAATGACCATCACCTACGATGATTTCGCCAAGGTCGACATCCGCGTGGGCCGCATCACCCGGGTTGAGCCCTTCCCCGAGGCGCGCAAACCCGCCTTCAAACTCTGGGTCGATTTCGGGTCCGAAATCGGCGAGCGCCGGTCTTCGGCCCAGATCACCACGCATTACACGCCCGAAACCCTGATCGGGCGGCAAGTCCTTGGCGTGGTGAACTTTCCGCCCCGGCAAATCGGCCCGGTGCGCTCCGAGGTGCTGGTGCTGGGCCTGCCGGATGCAAGCGGCGAGGTGGTGCTGATCGGCCCCGGCCATGAGGTGCCGCTGGGCGGGCGGCTGTTCTGATGCGGCTGCTGATCACCCGCCCGCTGCCCGAGCCCGTGATGCAGGCCGCCCGCGCGCGGTTCGAGGTGACGGCGCGCGAAAGCACCCTGCCGCTGACGCCCGCAGAGCTTGAGGCCGCCCTTGCCGAGTATGACCTTGTGCTGCCCACCCTAGGCGATCGCTTCAGCGCCGATCTGTTCGCCACCCCGCCCCGCGCGCGGCTGCTGGCGAATTTCGGCGTGGGCTTCAACCATATCGACGTGGCCGCGGCCCGCGCGGCGGGGGTGGCGGTCAGCAATACCCCCGGCGCCGTCACCGAGGCCACGGCGGATATTGCGCTGACGCTGATCCTGATGACCGCGCGGCGGGCAGGGGAGGGCGAGCGTCTGCTGCGCGCCGGTCAGTGGCAGGGCTGGCACCCGACGCAGCTCTTGGGCCAGCATGTCAGCGGCAAGACTGTGGCGATCATCGGCATGGGCCGCATCGGCCAGGCCATCGCGCGGCGCTGCCATTTCGGCTTTGGCATGAAAGTGGTGTTTCACGCCCGCCGCCCGCTGGCCCTCGATTTTCCGGCGACGCAACTGCCGTTTGAAACAGCCATGCAGGCCGATTTTGTGGTGCTGGCCGTGCCGGGCGGGCCGCAGACGCGCCACCTGATCGACACTCGTGCCTTGGGCCTCATGCGGCCGCATGCCATCCTCGTGAACATCGCGCGCGGCGATGTGGTGGATGAAAGCGCCCTGATCGCGGCCCTGCAAAGCGGCCAGATCGCGGGCGCGGGGCTGGACGTTTATGAACAGGAACCCGTGGTGCCCGAGGCGCTGAAAGCGCTGGAAAACGTCACCCTGCTGCCGCATCTGGGCACCGCTGCGCTGGAGGTGCGCACCGCCATGGGGTTGATGGCGGTCGAGAACCTGATCGCCTTCGCCGAGGGCCGCCCGCTGCCCAATGCGCTGCCATGATCCTGTCGCGCGGGCGCCGCTTCATCTTCATCCATATTCCCAAAACCGGCGGCACCGCGCTGACCCTCGCCCTCGAATCCCGCGCGATGAAGGATGACATCCTCATCGGCGATACGCCCAAGGCCCGCGCCCGCAAGGCCCGCTGGCAGGGCACACGCGCGCAGGGGCGGCTGTGGAAACACGCCACGCTCTCCGACATTGCGGGACTGGCCACCGATGACGAGATCGCCACGTTCTTCACCTTCACCCTTGTGCGCAACCCATGGGACCGGGTGGTGAGCTATTATCACTGGCTGCGCGGGCAAAGTTTCGCCCATCCCGCCGTGGGCCTTGCGAAAACCCATGATTTCAGCGGCTTCCTGAACCACCCCCATAGCCAAGCCAGCCTCGCCGCATGGCCCGCGCGCCGCCACATGACCAACCGTTTCGGGGAGGAGCGCGCCTCCGCCTATCTGCGGCTGGAGCATCTGGCCGAAGACCTCGCTCCCTTCGAGGCCCATGCCCATCTGCGCCTTGGCCCGGTGCCGCGCGCCAATGAAAGCGACCGCCCGCGCGATTGGCGCCCGTTTTACAGCGCGGCCGACGCGGCCCTGCTGGCCCAGCTCTGCGCCGAAGACATCGCGCGCTTTGGCTACAGCTTCGATCCGGCTTGAGGCTGCAAGTTTGACCGAGGCCATCGCCTCGGTCAGGCGGCACCGCGCCCACACCGCTCTCGAAAGGCCGGGAGTTCCTGCTTCCGGCCGCCGCAGCCCAAGACCCTCAGCAGCCGCCCGGCAGCCGGATCAGCCCGCGCCCGAATTGCGTATCCACCCCCGGCGCGCCCAGATCCTCGGCTGCGGCACCAAGCGCACTCAGCAGCCCCTCGCGCGAGCGGGTGCCGCGTGCCATCATCTGCGCCACCACCGCCGTCGCCACCGCCGAGGCGTAAGAGGTGCCGCTGCGATAGCTGGCCTTGCCGCCACGCCCCGGCACCAGCACATCCACCCCCGGCGCCGCGAAATCGACCCCCGGCCCGGTATTGGCCTTGCGATAAAGCCGCCGCGCCGCATCCACCGCCGTCACGCCAATCACCCGCGGGTCCGCCGCCGGATAGGCCACACCCTCGCGCCCGCCATTGCCGGTCGCCGCCAGCATCACGATGCCGCGCGCATCGGCCAGCCGGATCAGCTCGGCCAGCGTTTCATTCTCCGGCCCGGTCAGCGACATGTTGATCAGCTCCACCCGGCTCTCGATCAGCCAATCCAGCGCCTGCGCGATGTTTTCCAGCCGCGCCACCTCGCGCCCGCCGGTGCGGGCAAAGGCCACCACCGAATAGATCTGCGCCCCCGGCGCGATGCCGGGCGGGGCGCCGCTGCCGCCGGGCGAGGCGATCAGCGCCGCAATCCCGGTGGCATGATCGGCCGAGCCCTGATGATCGCCGCCCGACAGCACCGAGGTCGAACGCACCGGCACCCCGGCCAGCGCGGGCACCCCGGTATCCACCGGCCCGTCAATCAGCCCGATGCGCACCTGCCGCCCCAACGCGCAGACCGCATCCGGGCGTTGCCCCACCATTTGCAGCGCATAGCCCGAGGCGTCTGCTGTCTTGCTGTCCGGCCCCGCCGCCGCGCGATAGACGGTGTGCCGGTCGGCCTTGGCCGCCACGCCACGCCGGGCCAGCGCGCCGCGCAGCTGGTTCAGCGTCATGGTGCCGCGCAGATCCACCGCCAGCATCTTCAGCCCAAGGCCACCCAGCTCGGTGCGGCGCAGCACTTCGGCCCCCGCCTCGGCCAACAAGGCTTCGGCGGCGCCCATGGCGGCACTGCGCCCGGCCAGCAGATATTCCGGCGCGCCGCTGGGGGCGGCCACATCGCTGGCCGTCGCGCGTTCCAGCGGGCGGCGCGGCCCGCGCTGCGGCGCGGCCATCGGCCCGTCGCGCGGGCAGGTGCGCCCTTGTGTCAGAATGATGTCGCGCCCGCCGCCCTTGGGAATATGGCGCAGCCAGAACAGCGTATCGCCCGGCACGCCCCGCAGCGGCATCCGCACCCGCAGCCGGTTGCGGCTTTGCGCCAGAATTTTGACGGGCATGGTGATCCCGTCGAAATCAAGGCGCAGGTTCAGGTCATCGACCTCCAGCCCGGCCTGCAAGACCGTGCGCAGCGGCGCATTCACCACATCGCCCGGCGCCACGCAGTCCCGCGCCAGCGCGGGCGGGGCAAGCAGGGCCAGGGCGAGGGCCAGCGCCGCGCGCAGCCTCATTCCGGCGCCTCCACCGAGGCGACGATGGGCGCGCGCGCCAAGGCCGCGGCCACCGCCGCCGCATCGGCGCCCGGCGGCAGTTCCAGCCGATACAGGCCCAGAGCCCCCGGACCGTCCACGATCAGCAGATCCTGCGCCTGCAACAGCGCCGAGACTTCGGCCAGCCGCGCCTCGGGGGCGAAGGTCACCGTCAGGCGCGGCAATTCCGCCGCATCGCCCGAGGCCTGTTCATACACCGGGGCCTGTTCGTAAATTGGCGCCTCTGCCGGGGCAGGGGGGCGCATCAGCGCCGCCGTGCCCAGCCCCGCGACCAGCGCCGCGATCCCGGCGGCGAAAGCGGGCGCCTGCCAGCCCTGCCAGCGCGCCGGCGCCACCGGACCCGCCGGCGCCTGTTGCGGCGGCAGATCGCGCATCAGCCGCGCCAGCGCAAATTCGGTGCCGGTCTGCGGCAGCGGCTCGGCCCGCATCAGCGCCCGCAGCCGGGTCAGAAAGCCCGCATCATCCTGCAAATCCGGGTCGCGCGCCAGCCAGTCCTCGACCTCGCGCGCCTCCTCCGGCGCCAGCGAGCCATTCACCGCAAAGGGCAACCGCCCGGCCACATCCTCGCGTGTCAGTCCGTTCATCCCTGGCCCTCCGAGATCCCGAATTGCCCAAGGCAATGCTGCAACAGCTTTTTCGCGTGGAAGATGCGGGTTTTCACCGTGCCTTCGGGCACCGCCGTCACCTCCGCAATCTCACGATAGCCCATATCCTCATAGAAGGCGAGGTTGATGGCGGCGCGATGCTCGGGCTTCAGCCGGTCAAGGCAATGGCGCAGCCGCTCCTGCGCCTGACCTGCGGCCATGCAATCCAGTGCCGCCGGGGCGTCATCTTCCGCCTCGGGAATTTCATCGGTCAACCTGACCCGCGCCTGTGCCCTGAACACGTCGATCACCTTGCGATAGGCAATGCCGAACACCCAGGTCTTCGCCGCCGAGCGGCCCTCGAACCGGGGCGCATTGCGCCACACTTCCAGAAAAACATCGTGAACTAGGTCGGCTGACTGCGCCGGATCGTTCAATTTTCCCTGCACAAATCGGTAAAGCGGCTTTTCCAGCGCGCGATACAGCGCCGCCAGCGCCGTGCGGTCGCCTGCCGCCACGCGGGCCAGCAGCGCCTCCAGACCGGGCGCGGCACTCATCTGCTGCTCCCCAGATCATGCCGCAGCGTCAGACCCATCACCCAGCCGCCATCCTCCGCCAGATCGGGCGCCTCGGCACCGCGCCCGTAATCGGCGCGCATCACCAGCTCGGTGGCGGGGGACAGGCGCCGGGCCAGCTCGGCGCCGAAATAGGCGCCCTCCTCGGCCTCGGGGTCCTGATCCTCCTGCCAGCCCGCCTCGACAAAACCCGTCCACAGACCGGGCGCCAGATCCCAGCCATAGCCCGCCTCCAGCGACAGGCGGTTGTAGCGGCTGCCGGGTTTGCGCAACTGCCCCAGCTCGGCGGCCAGGGTCAGGGTGGTGGCGTCATCCGGCGTCCAGGCATATAGCCCCTCCAGCGCCAGATCGGTCTCATCCGCGCCCGAGGCCGGGCGCAGCGCCTCCCGCGTGAGGCTGAGCGCCCAGGCGTAATCGGGCTGAAACTTGTCCATGCCAAGGCTGAGACTGTCCAGCCGGAAATCCTCGGACGCGCCGCTGCCATCCGGCCCGCCGCCGCGCAGCCAGCGCTGATCCTCCCGCCCGAGCGACAGGAAGAAGGTCATCCCGTTCAGCGGCCCGCCGGTGAAATCATCGGGCAGGAAATAAAGGTCAAAGCCATAGTCATGCAGGGCATCGCTGCGCTCGGCCTCCAGCCCGTCCAGATTGGTCTCGGCGCGGCGCGCCTTGGCCTCCCATTGCCAGAAGGCCGATTGCCACAACAGCCCGATCTCGCGCCCCGCCTGATCGGCATCGGCGGTCAGATCGGGGTTCAGCGGCAAGATCACATCCGGCCCGGTGCGATCGGCGCCCAGGGTCAGCGTCAGGCTGCGCTCGTCGCCCTCGGGCAGCAGCGCCATGCCGATCTCGGCGGCAAAGGCCTGATCCTGCCGCGTCTCGGGAAAGCCGTTCAGCGCGATTTCATGGCGGCTTTGCAGATAGCCCAGCTCGAATGACCCGCCGGGCAACAGCGCCAGCGGCCCCGAAAGCCGCAGCGCCTGACCCGCAACCCGGGCCGTCCGGTCGCCATCCTCGGCGCGGCCCGCATAGGCCAGCAGATCGGCCTGCACCCCGCGCCCCGGCAGCGGCAAGACCCGCGCCGCCACGCCCCGCACCAGATCGCCCTGATCCTCCAGCCCGGTCAGATTGCGCCGCCCCGATACCGCATTGGGCGAGACCGCGAAGAGCATCACATCGCTGCGCCCGCCGGGGTCTTGCAGGCGCAGGGACAGGCCGCGCCTAGCGCTGTCATCCATCGCCAGCGTCTCGCCCGGCGGCTCTTGCGTGCCAATGCGCGCGATCAGCGCATCGCCCCATAGCGCGCCGCGATGTTCCAGAAAATAATCGGTGATCTCGCTGCGCGGATTGCGGCTGTCATCCTCCTGATCCTGCCGGAAGCCCAGCGCCCCGCGCCAGCGCCCGCCATCGCGCGAAAAGCCGATGCGCCCGCTGCCCTGCAACAGCCCCGCCGTGCCCTCTGGCCCCGCCTGCACCCCCGCCTCGATCCGCCCGGTCAGCGTCACCTCGGTGGCACCGCTCGGGGTTTCAAAGGCCCAGATGCCCAGCTCCACATCCGCGCCCGGCTCCACCCGATAAAGCGTGATGTCATGGCTCGCGCCTTGCAGGCCGGGCGGCAGCGTGACCAGCAGGTCGCGCCCCGCCAGCCGCAGGCCCGCCGCCACCGCGATGCCGTCAATCTCGACCCGAAGCCGCGACAGCGGCACGGTTTCCGCCAGCGGCAGGCGCAGCGTGCCGCCTTCGGCCACGGCACCCAGCCGCGCCTGCGCGCCTGCGGGTGTGGCCATGCCAAAGCCCAGAAGGCCCGGGGCCCCAAAACCCAAAGCGACAGATAACAGGCCCGGCCACAGGACGGGCAGACGACTCAGAAACACATGTCCCATCAGGTTCCGCCCAGATCAGACGGCAACCATAGCAAGGTTCGCCCCCGATTAGCCAGAGAACGGCCCGGCGAACTGCCATGAAATTTACAATTCTGGCCCGCTATCCGGCAACTTTGGCGATAGTTGCTTTTAGGGCATCCTTCGCCATGGGTGTATTTCGCCAAGTTTCAGAAAAAACGACAAAAATTTTGAACGCCGCCCCCGGCAGGGCCGACTGATGAACGTATGAGTGTGTTGAGTGCAAGGTTGGGGCGTGGTTGCCAAAGTAACGAGTGGCGGTGTGCGAGTGTCTGGCAGGACGCAGCGCCGTTTCGGTGCAGCGGCGCCCCCCTGTGCATCCGGCTTCCGGCTCCCCGTCGGGAAAAGGCTGTGCAGGGCGAGGTTCGGCGGGGGTGGGTGCAAGCCTGTCCCGGCCGGCCAAGCCTCCTTGCAGGTCTCCGGTCCGTCTGACGGAGGGGCCGCAAGGTCCGTCCGTCGCCCCAGAGGCGGCACCGGAGACACATTGCCTGTCTTGTCAGTATGTTCGGTTTTTGTGTGTGTGAGCGTCCGGCTTCAGGTGTGCGAGTGAGAAATGTTGTGTCTGTGAAAGTATCGGTCGGGACGCGGTGACCCCGCAAGGGGCAGGCCCGTGGCGTGAGTGATGCGAGTATTGGCCCGTTCGGCCCTCAAGGTGCAGAGAACTGTCACAACAATGGCCGGTCGGGTGTCATGCCCGGCCGGCCATCGGTTTTGGGGGCCATCGGTTTTGGGCGCCCTCTGGCGCTCAGCCCCGGAACCTGTCGGCCAGCTTTTGCAGCGCGCTGCGCCCGTCCTCCTCCAGTGCGGCCTCGGCCGGTTTGGCGGGCTTTTCGGTTTTGCCCGCGCGCGGCGCTTGCGCCAGCACCCCGGTCGAGGGGCGGGGCGGCGCCACCCGCAGCGCCACGGCATTCAGGAATTTCGCCGCATCGCCCGCCGCCAGCGCGCCCGCGCCATCGCAGATCCCGCGCAGCAGGTCGTCCAGCCAGGCCTGATCGGCCTTGCCGAAATCATGCAGCACATAGCCCGCCACCGCATCCTTGTGGCCCGGATGCCCGATGCCCAGCCGCACCCGGTGATAGGCCTCGCCGATATGGGCATGGATCGAGCGCAGGCCGTTATGCCCGGCATGGCCGCCGCCCGTTTTCACCTTGATCTTGCCGGGCGCCAGGTCCAGCTCGTCATGAAACACCGTCACATCGCCGGGCAGCAGCTTGTGAAAGCGCATCGCCTCGCCCACCGATTGCCCCGAGAGGTTCATGAAGGTCTCGGGTTTCAGCAGCAGCACTTTCTCGTCGCCCAGCCGCCCCTCGGCGATCAGCCCCTGAAAGCTGCGCTTCCAGCCGCTGAACCCGTGATCCTCGGCCAGCCGATCCAGCGCCATGAAGCCGATATTGTGCCGGTTGCCCGCATATTTCGCCCCCGGATTGCCCAGACCGACCCAAAGTTTCATGACATGCCCTCAGCTGCGCCGCGCCCCTCTTGCCCCGATTCCCGGCAAAAATCCACCCGTCGCTGGTCCGGGCGGATCAGGAAACGCCCCAGAAAAATCGTTTCAGCCCGTGACCGAGAGGCCCGCGCTCGCCCGGTGGGTGCAAAGCACCCGCCCCC
>NZ_JAEULU010000326.1 GCF_016792925.1 Gemmobacter sp. | reverse complement strand
AGTGGCCACCATCGACATCGCCAACTCCTCCTCGCGCATCAAGCAATCCGACATCGACCTCTGCACCACCAATGGCGTGACCGAGATCATGGAAGTGCGCTTTGGCTATGACGGCATCGTCTTCGCCTCCGACATCGGCGGCGCCGATTTCGCGCTGACCCCCTCGGATGTCTACAGCGCGCTGGCCGCCAATGTCGCCAAGGATGGCGCGCTGGCCGCCAATGCCGCGAAACAGTGGTCGGAGGTGAACGCCACCCTGCCCGCGCAGGACATCCTGGCCTTCATCCCCGGCACCAAGCACGGCACCCGCGAAGTGTTCGACGTGAAGCTGCTGGAAGAAGGCTGCAAGGCCACCGGCGCCTATGACCTGTTCCTCGCCGCCTCGACCGGCGCCGATGACGACGCCAAGAAAAAAGAAGCCGTCGAGAAATGCCTTGAGGTCCGCACCGATGGCGCATCGGTCGACATCGACGGCGACTATACCGAGACCCTGGCCCGCATCGCCGCCAACAAGACCGCTGTGGGCGTGTTCGGCCTGTCCTTCTACCAGAACAACACCGACAAGCTGAAAGTGGCCACCATCGACGGCGTGGTGCCCTCGGTCGAGACCATCGCCAAGGGCGATTACCCGGTGTCGCGCCCGCTGTTCTTCTACGTCAAGAAGGCGCATCTGGGTGTGATCCCCGGCCTGAAGGAATATATCGAGTTCTTCGTCTCGGACGACATGGCTGGCCCCGATGGCCCGCTGGCCGCCTATGGCCTCGTGTCGGACCCGGAGCTGGCCGCGACGCAAGCCGCCGTTGCCGCCGAGACCCCGATGGGCCCGCTGAAGTAAGGCGCCAAAGACAACCGGGGGGTGCGGGCTGTCCGCGCCCCCTTTTTTCCTGAACGGACGCAAGACATGAGCCTTGGTCTCCTCTCCCTCATCGTGCTGGGCCTTGCGGTCCTTGGTTTTCTGGCCGGACGGCAGCGCGCGCTGCGGCTGGCCCAGGGCGATGCGCGGCGCCTGCATTCGCTGCCCTCCTATTACGGCTGGCAGGTCTTCCTGTTCACCGCCGTGCCTGCCCTTGCGCTGATGCTGGGCTGGGCCTTCCTGCAACCGATGCTGGTGGATGCCCGCGTGGCCTCGCACCTGACGCTGGCCGAGGGCGCCAGCCTTGAGCTGATGATGAACGACGTGCGCCGCGTGGCCGAGGGCCTGACCCTGCTGCCAGCCCCGTCGAGCGATCTGGCCACCCTGAAAACCCAGCTTTCCGATGCCGGTGTGGCCCTGGGCGCCGAGCTGCGCCCCGATGTGCTGACCGCCGCCCGCGAATATCACAGCGAAAGCGCCAGCCTGCGCATGATCCTGTCGGGCCTCGTGATCCTCGTAGCACTTGCCGGGCTTGGCCTCTCGCTCGCCCGCATCAATCCCGAACAGCGCGCCCGCAATCTGGTCGAGCATTTCGTGCTGGTGCTGCTGATCGGCTGCGCGCTGGTCGCCGTTGCCACCACCTTCGGCATCATCGCCTCGCTGGTCACCGAAAGCTGGCATTTCTTCCAGCTTTACCCGGCCCGCGACTTCCTGTTCTCGACCGAGTGGAACCCGAAATTCGGCGGCGGCTCGTCGCTGGGCCTGTGGCCGCTGGTCTGGGGCACGCTCTATGTCTCGCTGATCTCGCTGGCCGTCGCCGCCCCCTTGGGCCTTCTGGCCGCGATCTACCTGTCGGAATATGCGGGCCCCAAAACCCGCGCCACCGTCAAGCCGCTGCTGGAGATCCTCGCGGGGATCCCCTCGATCGTCTATGGCCTCTTTGCGCTGATCACCGTCGGCCCCCTGCTGCGCGATTACTTCGCCATGCCGATGGGCTGGGGCGACAGTTCGTCCTCGGTGATGACCGCGGGCCTCGTCATGGGCATCATGCTGATCCCCTATGTCTCCTCGCTGTCGGATGACATCATCAACGCCGTGCCGCAGGCCATGCGCGACGGCTCCTATGGCCTTGGCGCCACCCAATCCGAAACCATCAAACGCGTCGTGCTGCCCGCCGCCCTGCCCGGCATCGTCGGCGCCGTGCTGCTGGCCGCCAGCCGCGCCATCGGCGAGACGATGATCGTGGTGATGGGCGCCGGCGCCGCCGCCAAGCTCAGCCTCAACCCCTTCGAGGCCATGACCACCGTGACCGTCAAGATCGTCAGCCAGCTGACCGGCGATACCGAATTTGCCAGCCCCGAGACGCTGGTGGCCTTTGCCCTGGGCCTCACGCTGTTCTGCTTCACCCTCGCCCTGAACGTGGTCGCCCTCGTGATCGTGCGCAAATACCGGGAGCAATACGAATGACCGACGCGACCCTGCACTCCCCTCAGCCGCCGCGCTCGCTGCTGGTCGCGGATGCCCGCACCCGCCGCCGCAAGGCCGCCGAGACCCGCTTCCGCGCCTATGGCCTCATCGCCATCAGCCTCGGCCTCGCCGCCCTCGTCTTCCTGCTCACCTCGGTTCTGGGCAATGGCCTTGGCGCCTTCCGCCAGACCTTTGTGGAAATCCCGGTGACGCTGGACGAGGCCACGCTGGACAAGGCCGGCACCCGTGACCCCAAGGCCATGGCCAAGGTCACCACCGTGGGCTATGGCAAGCTGATCGCATCGGCGCTGGAGGCCGAACTCGCCGCCAAGGGCCTTGATACCGCCGCCGTGGACAGCAAGGCCATCATGGGCCTGATGTCCAAGGAGGCCCCGGCCGACCTGCGCAATCAGGTGCTGGCCGACCCCTCGCTGATCGGCCAGACCATCACCTTCGACGCCGCCGCCACCAGCCGGGTGGACGGGTTCTTCAAGGGCCGCGTCACGCTGGAAAGCGCCGCCCGCGACAGCAATATCTCGCCCGAGCAACTGCAACTGGCGCAGGCCATGGCGGATGTCGGCCTGATCGAGACCAAGCTCAACCTCTGGGGCTTCCTTTCCGCCCCCGATGCGTCCGAACTGCGCCCCGAAGTGGCGGGCCTCGGCGTCGCCATCCTCGGCTCGGCCTATATGATGCTGATCGTGCTGTGCCTCTCGCTGCCCATCGGCGTGGCCGCCTCGATCTATCTGGAGGAAATGGCGCCGAAGAACAAATGGACCGACCTGATCGAGGTGAATATCGCCAACCTCGCCGCCGTGCCCTCCATCGTCTACGGCATCCTGGCGCTGGCTTTGTTCATCAACTTCATGGGCCTGCCGCAATCGGCGCCGGTCGTGGGCGGCCTCGTCCTCACCCTGATGACGCTGCCCACCATCATCATCGCCACCCGCGCCGCGCTGAAAGCCGTGCCGCCCTCGATCCGCGATGCGGCGCTTGGGGTGGGGGCGTCCAAGATGCAGTCGATCTTCCACCACGTCCTGCCTTTGGCGATGCCCGGCATCCTCACCGGCACCATTCTGGGCCTCGCGCGCGCCCTGGGCGAAAGCGCCCCCCTGCTGCTGATCGGCATGGTCGCCTTCGTGAAGGATTTCCCCTCCGCCCCGCCCGAGGGGCTGATGGAACCCGCCACCGCCCTGCCCGTGCAGGTCTATCAATGGACGCAGCGGTCCGATCCGGCCTTTGTGGAGCGCGCCTCCGGGGCTATCATCGTCCTGCTGGTCTTCCTTCTGATCATGAACGCGGTCGCCATCGTGCTGCGCCGCCGCTTTGAACGCCGCTGGTAAAAGGGGCCAAACCCATGAACGATATGCGAATTGCGGAGCGAGCCGTGTCTTCTGAAACCTCGAAGATGAGCGCGCAGGGCGTGCAGGTCTATTACGGCGCCAACCACGCCCTCAAGGATGTGAATGTCGAGATCCTCGACAAGACCGTCACCGCCTTCATCGGCCCGTCGGGCTGTGGCAAATCCACCTTCCTGCGCTGCCTGAACCGGATGAACGACACCGTGGCCTCGGCCCGTGTGCTGGGCACCATCCTGCTGGAAGGCGAAGACATCTATGACAAGCGCGTGGACCCGGTGACGCTCCGCGCCAAGGTGGGCATGGTGTTCCAGAAGCCCAACCCCTTCCCCAAGTCGATCTACGAGAACGTGGCCTATGGCCCGCGCATCCACGGCCTGACCCGCAACAAGGCGGAGCTGGACGAGGTGGTGGAACAATCGCTGCGCAAGGCCGCGCTGTGGAACGAGGTGAAAGACCGCCTCGATGCCCCCGGCACCGGCCTCTCGGGCGGCCAGCAGCAACGCCTCTGCATCGCCCGCGCCATCGC
The DNA here is from genome assembly GCF_016792925.1 of Gemmobacter sp. GTDB lineage: Bacteria > Pseudomonadota > Alphaproteobacteria > Rhodobacterales > Rhodobacteraceae > Gemmobacter. Next base: position 1,917 of record NZ_JAEULU010000326.1, on the reverse strand, counting down.
CACCTCGCCCGAGGTGCTGCTGATGGACGAACCCTGCTCGGCGCTCGACCCCATCGCCACCGCGCAGGTCGAGGAGCTGATCGACGAGCTGCGCTCGCAATTCTCGGTGGTCATCGTCACCCACTCCATGCAGCAGGCCGCCCGCGTCAGCCAGCGCACCGCCTTCTTCCACCTCGGCAATCTGGTGGAATATGGCGAAACCGGCCAGATCTTCACCAATCCGCGCGATCCGCGCACCGAATCCTACATCACCGGCCGGATCGGCTGAGCGAGGACATCATGCAGACCGAAAAACACATTGTCTCCGCTTTTGACCGCGATCTTGAAGGCGTGCAGGCCACGCTGATGAAAATGGGCGGGCTGGTCGAGGCCGCCATCCTGGATGCCGCGCTGGCGCTGGAAACCCGCGATGCCGAGCTGGCAGGCCGGGTGCGCGCGGGCGATGCCGCCATCGACGCGCTGGAGGAACAGGTGCAGACCGAATGCGCCCGCCTCATCGCGCTGCGCGGCCCCACCGCCAGCGACCTGCGCACCGTGCTGTCGGTCATGCGCTGCGCCGCCAATCTGGAACGCTGCGGCGATTATGCCAAGAACCTCGCCAAGCGCTCGCTGGTGCTGAATGGCATGATGCCCATCGAGGGCGCCCCCGGCTCGATCCGCCGCATGGCGCGGGCGGTGGTCATGCTGCTGAAGGATGCGCTGGATGCCTATATCGCCCGCGACAGCGTGAAGGCGCAGGATGTCCGCCAGCGCGACCGCGAGATCGACCAGATGTATAATGGCCTGTTCCGCGAGTTCCTGACGCATATGCTGGAAGACCCGCGCACCATCACCCCGGCGATGCACCTGCATTTCATCGCCAAGAACATCGAACGCGTCGGCGACCATGCGACCGGCATTGCCGAACAGGTGATCTATCTGGTCGAGGGCCGCATCCCCGACGAAGAGCGCCCCAAGGCCTCGGGCGTCGCAGCCCTCACCGAAGCCTCGCAGACCGCCCCCCGTTCGGAGAGCTGATCCATGACGTCGCAGGCACAGCCCACGGTGCTTCTGGTGGAGGACGAACCCGCCCAGCGCGAGGTTCTGGCCTATAACCTCGAAGCCGAGGGGTTCGCGGTGACCCAGGCCGCGGATGGCGAAGAGGCGATGATGCTGGTGGACGAGGCCGCCCCCGACATCATCATCCTCGACTGGATGATGCCCAATCTCTCGGGCATCGAGGTCTGCCGCCGCCTGAAGATGCGCCCCGAAACCCGGGGCATCCCGATCATCCTGCTCTCGGCCCGCGCCGAGGAGGTGGACCGGGTGCGCGGGCTGGAAACCGGCGCCGATGACTATGTGATCAAGCCCTATTCCGTGCTGGAGCTGATGGCGCGGGCGCGCGCCCAGCTGCGCCGGGTGCGCCCCTCCACCGCCGGGGTGGTGCTGGAGTTTGAGGACATCCGGCTGGACCCCGAAACCCACCGCGTCACGCGCGGCGGGCAATCGCTGAAACTCGGCCCGACCGAGTTCCGCCTGCTCACCACCTTCATGGAAAAGCCCGGTCGCGTCTTCTCGCGCGAGGCGCTGCTGGACCGGGTCTGGGGCCGCGACATCTATGTCGACACGCGGACGGTCGATGTGCATATCGGCCGCCTGCGCAAGGCCCTGATGCAACAGGGCGGCGTGGACCCGCTGCGCACCGTGCGCGGCGCAGGCTACGCGCTGGGCTGAGAGGCCCGCGCGTCGCCCGCAATTGACCGAGGCCATCGCCGAGGTGATGCGGAAACGCCGACACGTTTGGGCCGATGGCCCAAAGTGGAAACGACACCGCATGGCCTCGAGCCCATACCGGGCGGATCAGGAAACGCAGCGCGTTTCCCCGCCCGCGTGGAAACCGCCGCGCAAGACCGTATCACCCCATGACCGAGATGCCAT
>NZ_JAEULU010000306.1 GCF_016792925.1 Gemmobacter sp. | reverse complement strand
GTTTCCGGCAAAAGGACCACCCGCCGTGACGCACCCGCCCGTGACGCCCCCCAATATGACGCAAACCGCCAGCCTCGCCCCCGGTTTCGCCGCCATCCCCGCCGCCGAGTGGGACGCGCTGGCGCAAGGGGGGGATCCCTTCACCACCCATCGCTTCCTTCTGGCGCTGGAGACCTCCGGCTCCATCGGTCCCGGCACGGGATGGGAGGCGCATCCGCTGCTGATCCACCGCGATGGCCGCCTGATCGCTGCCGCGCCGATGTTCGCCAAATCGCACAGTCAGGGCGAATATATCTTCGATCACGCCTGGGCCGAGGCCTATGAGCGCGCAGGCGGGCGCTATTACCCCAAGCTGCAAATCGCCGTGCCCTTCACCCCGGTCACCGGGCCGCGCCTGCTTACCCTGCCGGGGCATGAGGCCGAGGGGCGCGCGGCCCTGATCAACGCCGCCACGGCCATTGCCGAACAAAACAATCTGTCCTCACTGCACATCACCTTCTGCACCGAGGCCGAGGCGATGGCGGGCGAGGCAGAGGGCCTGCTGCCCCGTCTCACCCAGCAATTCCACTGGCAGAACAACGGCTTCTCCAGCTATGACGATTTTCTGGCCAGCCTGTCCTCGCGCAAGCGCAAGGCGCTGCGCAAGGAACGCGAGACCGCCAACAGCCATGGCCTGCGCATCGAGGCGTTGACCGGCGCGGCGCTCCAGCCCGCGCATTGGCAGGCCTTCTGGACGTTTTATCAGGATACCGGCGCCCGCAAATGGGGCCGCCCCTACCTGACCCGCGCCTTCTTTGACGCGCTGCAAGCCACCATGCGCGACGATATTCTGCTGTTTCTGGCCTATGACGGCGCACGGCCGGTGGCGGGGGCCCTGAACTTCATCGGCGCCGAGTGCCTGTATGGCCGCTATTGGGGCTGTATCGAAGATTACCCCTGCCTGCATTTTGAACTCTGCTATCACCGGGCGATCAACTGGGCGATTGCCCATGGCCTGCCCCGGGTCGAGGCGGGCGCGCAGGGCGAACACAAGCTGGCGCGCGGCTATCTGCCCGCCCAGACCCATTCGCTGCACTGGCTGCGCGATCCGGGTTTTGCCCGCGCCGTGGCCGCGTATCTGGCACAGGAACGCGCCGCCGTCGGCGAGGAGATCGAGGTGCTGACCGCCTATGGCCCCTTCCGGCGCGGCCCGCTGCAACAGGATTAGGCGCCGCAGTTTCCCTTTGCACCGCCCGCCCCCCGATGCCATTCTGCCCGCAACCGGAGGTGCCTTATGGACAAGTTGACGCTTTACACCCATCCGATGTCGCGCGGGCGCACCGCGCGCTGGATGCTGGAGGAACTGGGCCAGCCCTATGAAACCGTGTGGCTGGACTATGGCACCACCATGAAGGCCCCGGCCTATCTGGCGATCAACCCGATGGGCAAGGTGCCCTGCCTCACCCATGGCGACCGCGTGGTGACCGAGGCCGCCGCGATCTGCGCCTATCTGGCCGATACCTTTCCCGAGGCCGGGTTGTCCTCGCCCGACCGTGCCAATTACTTCCGCTGGCTGTTCTTCGCCGCAGGCCCCATTGAGGCCGCGCTGGTGAACACTGCGCTGAAGGTCGAAGTGCCGCCCGAGCGGCGCGGCATGGTGGGCTATGGCAGCCTGCCCGAGGCATTGGCCGCGCTGTGCAGCCATCTGGCCGCGCGCGACTATGTGGCGGGTGACCGTTTCTCGGCGGCGGATGTCTATGTCGGCTCCAGCCTGGGCTGGGCGATGCGCTTTGGCTTGATTGCCGACGCGCCGGAACTGGCCGCCTATGTCGCCCGCGTCACCGACCGCCCCGCCTGCCAGCGCGCCCGTGCGCTGGATGATGCGGCGCTGCCCGCATGACCCCGCGCCTGTCCCCCGAGGCGCGCGCCGAGGCGCTGGCCGCGCTGCAAGTCACCGGCTGGGCCGAGGTGCCGGGCCGCGACGCCATCCGCAAGGCGCTGAAATTCCGCAACTTCTCGGAGGCCTGGGGCTTCATGTCCCGCGCGGCTCTGGCGGCGGAAAAGCTGAACCACCACCCGGAATGGCGCAATGTCTACAATCTGGTGGATGTGACCCTGACCACCCATGATTGCGACGGGCTGTCGGAACTGGACGTGAAACTGGCCCGCGCGATGGACAGGCTGGCCGAAGGCGCGAGCGTCTTGGGGCCGGATGATCCGCTGATTTGCGCCTGCAAGGGCTGAAACCGCATCGGGCGCGGGCGGGCCATAGCCCTGCCCGCCCCGCAGCCGGTCAGGCCCAGATGTCGCCCATGGTATAGCCAAAGGGCAGCGGGTCGTCCTCGTCCAGAACCAGCGTGTTCATCCCGAAAATCCAGCTTCTGCCGCTGATTGTCGGCACCACCGCCTTTTGCGCGCCGATCTGCGCCTGCTCCACCAACCGCCCGGTGAACACGGTGCCCAGAATGCCCTGATGGCGGAAATCGGTGTCCATGGCCAATTCGCCTTTGGCATGCAGCACCGCCATTTTCGCACAGGTGCCGGTGCCGCAGGGGCAGCGGTCAATCGCCCCGGTCCAGGTCGAGGGGTCATCCCAGGACAGCGGCCCGGTGGCCATGGTGACGGCGTTCTTCCAATCGGCCTTCGGATCGTCGCTTGGCCCGGAAAGCTGCGAAATGGTGATGCCCACACCCGGATAGTCGGGATGCGCCACCGGCAATTGCTCATGCGCGGCCTGCCGGATCATCGCGGAAATCCGCGCGATCTCGCGCCCGTGTTCGGGCTTCAGCTCCAGCCCCTTGAACTGGCGCACATTGGCGATGACGTAGAACATGCCGCCCCAGCCCACATCCACCCGCACCCGGCCCAGATGCGGCACGTCGATCTCGGCGTCGAGATGCGCGGCAAAGGCCGGAACATTGCGGAAGGTCACCGCCTTGACCTTGCCATTGGCGCAATCGGCCCGCACCCGGATCAGGCCAGCCGGGGCCTCCAGCACCAGCTCGGTCACCGGCTCCTGCATCGGCAGCATGCCGGTTTCCAGCAAGACCGTCACCACCGAGATGGTATTGCCGCCCGACATCATCGGATATTCGACCTGCTCCATGATGATATATCCGGCATCGGCCTCCGGGTGCGAGGGCGGCACGATCAGGTTGCAGCAATGCGCCGGATAGCCGCGCGGCTCGCGCAGCATCAGCAGGCGCAGCTGGTCGTCATTGGCCTCCAGCCATCGCATTTTCTCCTGCACCGAGGCGCCGGGAAGATCCGGCACGCCGCCGGTGATCACCCGCATCGGGATGCCCGCATGGGTATCCACGGCCTGTATCTTGCGCTTGAAGCCCATATCCCTCGTCCTTCTGTGCCCTGATGCCACAGATATGGCGCCGGGCCGCCCGGTCGCGCAAACGATGGTTTCTGACCCGCTGCATTAGAAGGGCTAATGCCCGCGCAGGGCATTCAGCAGATGGGCAGCAAAGCGGGCGACCAGCGGGCGCTGGCGCGAGGCCGGGTTGATCCGCATGAAATTCGATCGCCCCGAAGCGATGCAGGCGGGATGCGCAAAGACCAGCGCGCCAGAGGCGATATGCCCGGCGACAAGGTTGTGGATGCCCAGCATCACGCCCTCGCCCGCCACCGCCGCCTCAGTCAGCAGCACCACCTTGTTCGACGACAGCACCGGCGCCGCGCGCCCCCAGACCAGCCCCTGCGCCGCGAACCATTCGGCCCAGCCCAGCGGATGCCATTGCACGGCGCCCGCGCTCCAATGCCGTTCATGCAGATGCAACAGCCGCGCCGCCATCAGGCTTTCGGCATCGGGAAACGGCCCATGCGCCGCCAGATAGGCCGGGGCGCAGACCGGCTGCGCCACTTCGGGATACATCAGATGCAGCTCGTCGCCGATGTCAAAGCGTTCATTGCCGCAAAGCAGCGCAATATCCACCTCGGCATCGCGGCTGAGCGCATCATCCTCATCCGAGGCCAGGATGGTAAAGCGCGCCTCCGGGCAGCTTTGGCGAAACCCGTCGATCAGCGGCTTGAGCCACAGCGCCGCCAGCGCATCGGTGGCCGAAAGCGTCACCGCCTCGGGCGCGGCCCGTATCTGCACCAGCCCAAGCCCCGCGCCGATCCGGTCCAGCCCGGCCGAGACCGCCTCGAACAGGTCAAGCCCCTGCGAGGTCAGCTCCAGCGCATTGTGCTTGCGGCGAAAAAGCGGGGTGCCCAGCCGGTCCTCCAGCTGCCGGATCTGCTGCGAAACGGCGCCCTGCGTGATGTTCAGCTCGCGCGCGGCCAGCGTAAAACTCAGATACTTCGCCGCCACCTCAAAGGTGGCCAGCGCGCCCAAGTTGGGCAAATGTCTGCGCAAGGTGGGCTTCACGGCGGGCCAGTCCTGCTGAGGGGTGCAATGCACCCTATCATGTCCGGCGCGAGAGGCCAGCCGGTCGGCCAAGGCGCAGCCCGGCTGACGAGCCGCCTTGCAGGCGGGAAAAATACGCTGCGCCAGCGCCCGGCCAGAGGCGAAACATCCTGAAACCCGCCGGTCTTTGGAATGGGAAGAGGCGGGCCAGCGGCTTAAATCTAGAATTGAAGTCGTGATTATGGATGCACAGCATGGCCAGCCCCCTCCTCACCACACCCGCGCCCCCGCGCCCGCTTGTTCTGGGCCTTTCCGGCAATATCACCGCCCCGTCGAAAACCCGCGCCTTGGTCGCCACCGCCCTCGACCTGATCTCTGCGCGGCTGGATGTCGAGACCGATCTTCTGGACATCACCGATTTCGGCCCCGCTCTCGGCCCGGCGCGCCATATCGCCGATCTGCCAGCCGAGGCCCGGGCCAAGCTGGACCGGCTGCTGTCGGCGGAGGCGCTGGTGCTGGCCACCCCGATCTACAAGGCCAGCTATCCGGGCCTGTTCAAACATCTGATCGACCTGCTGGACCCCGATGCCCTGCGCGGCAAGCCGGTGCTGCTGGCGGCCACGGGCGGCGGCGAGAAACACGCGCTGGTGGTGGAACACCAGCTTCGCCCGCTGCTGGCCTTTTTCGAGGCCCAAAGCCTCGCCACTGCCGTGCATGCCTCTGACAAGGATTTCACCGGGGGCGCCCTGACCGGCGCCGCCACGCAAGAACGTCTGGCGCGCGCGGTCGCGCAGTTCGACGCCGTTTTCCCCACCCGACTGCGGCTGCCCCGCGCCGCCGCATAACCCGCACAAGAGGCCATCATGACCGACGACCCGATCAAGTTTGCCTATTGGGTGCCCAATGTCTCGGGCGGCCTTGTGATTTCCGACATCGAGCAGCGCACCAACTGGACGCCAGACTACAACCGCAAGCTGGCCCAGATCGCCGAGGCGGCAGGCTTTGACTATGCCCTGAGCCAGATCCGCTTCACCGCCGGGTATGGCGCCGACAACCAGCACGAATCCGTGGCGTTCAGCCACGATCTGCTGGCCCATACCACGCGGTTGAAGGTCATCGCTGCCATCCTGCCGGGGCCTTGGAACCCGGCGGTGGTGGCCAAGCAGATCGCCACGATCAGCCATCTGACCGATGCGCGCATTGCGGTGAACATCGTCTCGGGCTGGTTCCGGGGCGAGTTCTCGGCCATTGGCGAGCTGTGGCTGGATCATGACGAGCGCTATCGCCGGTCAGAGGAATTCATTCGCGCGCTGAAAGGCATCTGGACCGAGGATGACTTCACCTTCCGCGGCGATTTCTACCGCTTTGTCCGGTACACGATGAAGCCCAAACCGCTGCATCCCTTGCCCGAGGTGTTTCAGGGCGGCTCCAGCCGCGCGGCCCGCGACATGGCGGCGCGGGTGTCGGATTGGTATTTCACCAATGGCAACACGCCAGAGGGGCTGCGCGCGCAGGTCGAGGACATCCGCGCCAAGACAGCAGAGACCGGCAACCGGGTGAAGATCGGCATCAACGCCTTCGCCGTGGTGCGCGACAGCGAACAGGCCGCGCGCGCGGTGGTGCAAGAGATCGTGGCAAAGGCCAATCCCGAGGCGGTGCAGGGTTTTGCCCATGAGGTGAAGAATGCGGGCAAATCCAGCCCGGAAGGCGAAGGCAATTGGGCCAAATCCGGTTTTGCCGATCTTGTGCAATATAATGACGGCTTCCGCACCGATCTGATCGGCACGCCGCAGCAAGTGGCCGAGCGGATTTTGGCCCTGAAAGAGGCCGGGGCGGACCTTGTTCTGCTGGGTTTCCTGCATTTTCAGGAAGAGGTCGCCTATTTCGGCCAGCACGTCCTGCCGCTGGTGCGCGCGCTGGAGGCCCGACGGCGCGCGGACCGGGTGGCGGCAGAGTAAGGCCGCCATCTTAAAAAGCTGACCCTTGGAAAGGTCTCGCTGCGGGTATCTCGCGCCGGTCCGGCCTGCCTCGCCTTCACGCC
>NZ_JAEULU010000288.1 GCF_016792925.1 Gemmobacter sp. | reverse complement strand
GGTCGATCCGGTCACAGCGGCCAAGGCAGGCCGGTGGGCAGACGTGACCCTGCCACTGAGAATCTATGCCCACGCAGAGACGAACGAGGCAGAGATCAGGGAGCGCGTCCGTACATCACCGGTACAGGCCGAAAACAAAATACAGATTAAGTCGCTGAAAAAGCGCAGAAAATCATGATTTCGCGCCTTCCCTCCTAAGGGGCAGGTTACAGGTTCAAGTCCTGTCGGAGTCGCCAGCAATCTCAATAGGTAGGCGTGGATTGTGGGTTATCGCCCGGGTTCGGCGAACCTTGCGGCGAGGCAATCCTTGCAAACGCCAAGGGCGCCGACATGGGTAGCTGGCGAAAAAACCATTGCGGAACAAGATCCTCCTCCCAAGACCTGTCAGACCATGCCCTGTGCGGAGCGACCGGGCGTCCGCAGAGGCAAGGGCGGCCAGTGCAGAAAACGGATGCTTGGCTAGTCGCGGAATGACCGTTGGGAATGACAGCGAGCTGCGCCGCACGCTGCCGCTGGCTCGCCGTTGCCAAGGCGCGCGGTGGCTCTGGCCCGGTCGATCCCGCTTTCTTCTTGTGCCCTTCCGGCCCAGGGCCTCGAACAGTGGAAAATGGCGGCGGGACGCGGTAAGAGCCGGTGCAGCCTGTCTCAATACGCAGAGCCAGCCCGCCAGCGAAGGAAAACACCATGTCCGACAGCCCGACACGGGTGCTGATCAGCGGCGATCACAGCACCTATCACGGCGGCAGCGCCGCGGTCATCGAGGCGATCAGACACCTGCTGCGGGGCGAGAACGTGACCCTGACCAGCCCCGGCGAGCCGTTTGATGTTCTGCTGGTGAATGGCGAAGGGTCGATGCATCACGATTCTTCGGAATGCGTGGCCAAGATGGCCCGGATCGAAGCCGCGCAGATGCTGGGCAAGAAAACCGGCCTGATCAACGCGGTCTGGCAAGAGAACAGTGGCCGGTTTGACACCATCCTGCGTCGGCTCGACATCCTGACGCTGCGCGGCCCAGCCAGCGCCAAAGACCTGCACGACCGTCATGGCATCGCGGCCTTCCACCATCCCGACCTGTCGCTTTTCGCCCCCCTCACCGCCTGCGCGCCGAAGGTGGATTATGGCGGCGCAGCCGTGGTGACAGATTACTTTGACCATGTTTTCGGGGGCTTTGTCCGCAGCACCTCCGGGCCGCTCGCCCGGCTTCCCTATTTCGATCTGGCCGCCCATGGCTGGTCAGACGCGATCGCGACTTTGGCCACTGCCAGTGCGGTGGTGACGGGGCGCCATCATGTCATGTATGCCGCATTGCGCGCCCGCGTGCCCTTTGTCCTGCTCGAGGCGAATACCCACAAACTTCAGGATCTGCTGGACGCAGCCGGGGTCACGCTGCCGATCTGCCGCACGCAAGCCGAGGTTTTGGCCGCGCTTCAGCATATTGGCCTGAACCGGCGCATCTATGACCAGCTTTTCGATTGGGCTGCATCGCAATCCCCCCCCGATCTGCTGCGGATGACCGAAGCGCAGCCCTTGGCCCGCACCCAAGGCGCATCGCGGCT
>NZ_JAEULU010000268.1 GCF_016792925.1 Gemmobacter sp. | reverse complement strand
TATGCCGTGCGGATCGAGCGCGGCCTTGATCGCGCGCATCGCGGCCAGTTTGCCGGGGTCGGCGTAGCGCTCCAGATCCGCGACTTTCAGCCGCCCGATGCCATGTTCGGCGCTGACCGAGCCGCCCATGCGATGCACGATGTCATGCACGCAGGATTTCACCGCCTCGCGCTGAGGATCGTGATCAGCGCGGCTTTGGCCGGGGCGGGGGAAGACGTTGAAATGCAGGTTGCCATCGCCCAGATGGCCGAAACAGTTGATGCGGAAGGCGTCGACGCGGGCCAGCGCCGCGGTGGCCTCGGAGATGAAGGCGGGGATCAGGCCGGGAGGCAGCGCGATGTCATGCGAGGAGACGGCGCCGATCTTGCGATTGGCCAGCGGGATGGATTCGCGCAGGGCCCAGAAGGCCGCGCGTTGCGTGCCGGATTGGGCGATGATGCCATCGCCGACCAGATCGCCCGCCGCATCGTAAAGATCGGCCAAGGCCTCGGACGGGTTCAGGCCGGGCGGCAGGCCGATGTCGATCAGCACCAGCCATTCCGGCGGGTTTTCAAAGGGTTGCCGGACCTGTGGCAGGGTCTCGCGCAGGAATTCAAGGCCCTGGCGGTGGATCAGCTCAAAGGCCGAGACCATGCCCGGCAGGCGGTCTTCGGCCAAGGCGAGCAGGCGCAGCGCCTCGGTGGGGCCGGGCACGGCCAGCAGTGCCGCGCCCTCGGCACCGGAGCGCGGAAACAGCCGCAGGCTGGCCGCCGTGATCACGCCCAGGGTGCCCTCGGACCCGATCAGCAAATGGCGCAGGTCATAGCCGGTATTGTCTTTCTTCAGGCGTTTCAGGCCGTTGACCACCGTGCCATCGGCCAGCACCGCCTCCACCCCCAGCACCAGATCGCGGGCATTGCCATAGCGCAGCACATTCACCCCGCCGGCATTGGTGGCCAGCAAGCCGCCCAGCCGGGCCGAACCTTGCGAGGCCAGCGTCAGCGGGAACAGCCGCCCCGCGCTTTCGGCCATGGCGTGCAGATCAGACAGAATCACCCCGGCCTCGGCCTCCAGCACGCCTTCCTCGGGGTGGAGGCCGCGCAGCGCGGTCATGCGTTCCAGCGACAGGATCAGAGGCGCCGGGCCATCCGGCATCAGCTGGCCGCCGACAAGGCCGGTGCCGCCCGCACGCGGCACCACGCCCACGCGCGCCGCATGGCAGGCCGCCAGCAGCGCCGCCACATCGGCCAGCCTGCGCGGCACGGCCACGGCGCTGCCCTGCCCGGTCCAGCGCCCGCGCGGCTCTTCCAGATCGGCGGCTTGCGCGGGGCGCAGCAGGTCTTGCGGCAGACGGTTCAGAAAATCGGCATCGGCGGGGTTGAGCATGGCGGTCTCCTCTTCCCTCACCTAGCGCGCGGGAGGCGGGCCGCCAAGGCTCGGCCCGGGGGGATCAGCTTTCGCCGGGGAAAATATCCTCGAGCGAGCGAATCGCGGCGTCATCCTCGGGCGTGGCCGCCGGGGGAACGAAGAAAATCTGTGCGGCGTAAACAGCCGCCGCGCCCATCAGCGCGGGGAGGAAATCAAGAAACATCTGCCATACTCCTGCGGCCCTCTTGCTGGGGCTCTGCTCGTGCCTTCCCATAGCATGATTCGCCGTATGGGCCAGATCACAGAGTCGTAAAGGCTTGGCATATGTGGGAAATCCGCCGATGGCGCCCCGGCGCAAGCGCCGGGGCTTTGGCAGATCGGCGCCTTGGCAGATCACGCGCTGAGCCGGGCCCAGATCTGATCCTTCAGCGCGCCGCGCTTCTTGCGCAATTCGGTTTCGCGCTCGGGCGCGACGGCCTCCACCCGGGTTTCGGCGCGATGCACGGCGCGGTTCACCTCGTGGTATTCCTCCACCAGACGGGCGAAATGGGCATCGGCCTCTTTCAGCGCCGAGATTTTCAGCGCCTCGGCCGGAAACTCCTCAAGCAGTTCATGCGGGGTATTGGACATCGCGTGTCTCCTTCCTGCGTTACGAAGACAGGATAGCGCCGGGAATCACGCCGGGGTTTGATACGGATCAATCCTTTGGCAATTCATGTATTTCCGACATGAAAAAGCCCGCCAGTGGGGCGGGCTTTTCGGGGATCAGCGTTGGCTGGTCTGCCAGTTCGGGTTGATCCAGGGCTCCAGATTGGAGGGGGCAAGCGGCGTGCGGCCCAGAATGTGATCCGCAGCCTTTTCGCCCGTCATGATGGATGGCCCGTTCAGGTTGCCATTGGTCACGCGCGGGAAGATCGAGCTGTCGGCAAGGCGCAGCCCCTCCACCCCGATCACGCGGGCCTCCGGGTCCACCACGGCCATCGGGTCATCGGCCCGGCCCATCCGGCAGGTGCCGCAGGGGTGATAGGCGCTTTCCACATGCTCGCGGATGAAGCCGTTCAGCTCGTCATCGGATTGCAGGTTCACGCCCGGCTGGATTTCAGACTTGTAATAGGGCTTGAACGCGTCCTGCCCGATGATCTCGCGCGTGAGGCGGATGCAGCGGCGGAAATCATCCCAATCTTGCTCATGGCTCATGTAATTGAACAGGATTTTCGGCGCGGCCTTGGGGTCGCCCGAGCGCAAGCTGACAGACCCGCGCGACAGCGAGCGCATCGGGCCGGTATGGGTCTGGAAGCCATGGCCCTCTGCCGCCGCCTTGCCGTCATAGCGCACCGCGATGGGAAGGAAATGGTATTGGATATCGGGGTAATCGACCCCGGCCTGCGAGCGGATGAAGGCGCAGGCCTCGAACTGGTTCGACGCGCCAAGGCCCTTGCGGGTGAGGAGCCACTGCGCCCCGATCATCGCCTTGCCCCAGAGGTTCCAGTATTTATAAAGCGTGATCGGCTGGCTGGCGGCGAATTGCAGGTAAAGTTCCAGATGGTCTTGCAGGTTCTGGCCCACGCCGGCGCGATCGGCCACCAGCGGGATGCCATGTTCGGCCAGATGCGCGGCAGGGCCGATGCCCGACAGCAGCAGAAGTTTCGGCGAGTTGATCGAGGAGGCCGAGATGATGACCTCGCGCGCGGCCGGAATCACCACCACCTGCCCGCGCTGTTCGATCTCTACCCCCGTGGCGCGGCCGTTTTCGATCACGATGCGGCGGGCAAAGCCCTTCTCCACCTTCACCCGCCCGGTTTTGAGGGCCGGTTTCAGATAGGCATTGGCGGCGGACCAGCGGGTGCCGTTCCAGATCGTCGCCTCCATGGCGCCGAAGCCTTCCTGTTGCTGGCCGTTGTAATCGGGCGTCACCGGGTAACCGGCCTGACGGCCCGCCTCGACAAAGGCGTTGAACAGCGGGTTCTGGCGCGGGCCGCGGGTGATGTGCAAGGGGCCGTCATGGCCGCGGAAGGCCTTGTCGCCGGTCTCGCCGTGCCAGTTTTCCATGCGCCGGAAATAGGGCAGCACATCGGCATAAGACCAGCCATTCGCCCCCTGTTCGGCCCAATGGTCGAAATCCTTGGCATGGCCGCGCACATAGACCATGCCGTTGATCGAGGACGAGCCGCCGATCACCTTGCCGCGCGGGGTGGCCAGCACGCGGCCTCCCAGATGCGGTTCCGGCTCGGTCTGAAAACCCCAGTCATAGATGCCCATATTCATCGGATAAGACAGCGCGCCGGGCATCTGGATGAACGGCCCGGCATCGGTGCCGCCGAACTCGATCACCGTGACGCTCCGCCCGGCCTCGGCCAGACGATAGGCCATGGCGCAGCCCGCCGAACCGGCGCCGACAATAACGTAATCGGATGTCATCAATAGGGTGCCTCCACCGGGCCCATGCCGACATAGACCGATTTGACCTGGGTGTAATGCTCGACCGCCGCCTTGGAGTTTTCGCGGCCCACGCCCGAGGCTTTCACCCCGCCAAACGGCCCTTCGACCGGCGTGAGGTTATAGGCGTTGATCCAGCAGGTGCCCGCTTGCAGCTGCGCGACCACACGATGCCCGCGTGCGAGATCGGCGGTGAAGACGCCCGCCGCCAGACCGAATTCGGTGGCATTGGCACGGGCGATCACCTCGGCCTCATCCTCGAAATCCAGCACGGCCATGACCGGGCCAAAGACCTCCTCGCAGGCCAGCGTCATCTCGTCGGTGATGTCGGCAAAGACGGTGGGCTGCACATAGAAGCCGGTGTTCAACTCGCCACGCGCGCCGCCCGCCACCAGCCGCCCGCCCTCGGACTTGGCCTTTTCGATATAGGCCAGCACCTTGGTCAGCTGCGCCTCGGAGACCATCGGGCCAAGCTGGGTGTCGGGGTGCAGCGGGTCGCCCAGCTGGATGGCGGCGGTGCGGGTGGCCAGACGCGACAGGAATTGCTCCTTGATCGCCTTATGCACGAAAACCCGCGTGCCGTTGGAGCAGATCTGCCCGGTGGAATAGAAATTCCCCAGCATCGCCGCGCCAATGGCGCTTTCGATGTCGGCATCCTCGAACACGATCAGCGGCGACTTGCCGCCCAGTTCCATGGTGACATGGCGGATGCCCTCGGCGGCGGCGGCATAGACCTTGCGCCCCGTCGGCACCGAGCCGGTGAGCGAGACCTTGGCCACGCGGGCATCGGTGACCAGCGCAGCCCCCACGGCGCCCCTGCCCTGCACCACGTTGAAAAGACCCGCCGGCAGGCCCGCCTCGATGAAAATCTCGGCCAGTTTCAGCGCGCCCAAGGGGGTGACCTCGGAGGGTTTGAAGATCATCGCATTGCCAAGCGCCAGCGCGGGCGCCGATTTCCAGCAGGCGATCTGGCTGGGATAGTTCCACGCGCCGATGCCGACACAAACCCCCAGAGGCTCGCGGATCGTATAGACGAAATCGCCGCCGAGCTGCACGGTTTCGCCAGTCACGGTCGGCGCGAGGCCCGCGAAATACTCCAGCGCATCGGCACCCGAGGGCCAATCGGCCACCGTGGTTTCCTGAATGGGCTTGCCGGTGTCGAGGGTTTCGAGAATCGAAAGCGCGTCATTGCGGGCGCGGATCAGATCGACGGCGCGGCGCAGGATGCGGGCACGCTCCACCGGGCGGGTGGCGGCCCATGCCTTTTGCGCGGCCTCGGCCCCGGCCACCGCGGCCTCGATCACCGCAGGCGTCGCCTCGTGCAAGACGGCAATCACCTCGCCCGTGGCAGGGTAAATCACCTCGATCGCCGCCCCGGCCTGATCCTCGACATAAGCACCATTGACGAAATGACTGGCCTTCGGTTGTGCCCGCATGGTCACCCCTTTCATGATTGTTTTCCAAGTTCGGTGGTCAGGAAGTCCATCACCACCGCCACAGCTGCCGCCGAATCGGGCGGCCCGTTTTTCAGCGCCTCGCGCAGATAGACACCGTCGATCAGCGCCCCGAGTGCAGCCGCCACCCCCGGTGCCCGCGCCCCCACCAGAGGGCGCAAATCCGACATCAGGTTTGACCGCAAACGTCGCTGATAGATCGCAAGCAGTCGCCTTGCCTCGGCCACGGTCTGCGCCAGCACATAGAAATTGAGCCACGCGCCGACGGCCTCGCGCCGGAAATTGCCCGGGCTGAAGCTGGCCCGAAGGATTGCCTGCAACCGCGCCTCGGGCGCATCCCCGGCTGCGGCCAGTGCGCCCCGCACTTCCGCGCCATAAAGCGACAGGATATGACGCATGGCTGCCAGAAACATGTCTTCCTTGGAGCCGAAATAATGATGCGCCAGGGCCGAGGACATGCCTGCCCGTTTGGCGATCTGGCTGACCGTCACATCCAGCGAGCCTGCGCGCCCGATCTCCACGATGGTCGCTTTGACCAGCGCGGCCTTTCGGATAGGCTCCATTCCAAGCTTGGGCATGGCATGTCCGTGAAAAAACTTCTTGCCAAACCGAGCTAGCGCGAAGTTTATTGACTCGTCAATCAACAAAAAGCGCGCAGACGCTTGAGACATAAAACACCCGCGAACCACCACAGGGAGACCGCGATGACCAAACTGAAAACCACCCTTCTCGCTTCGGCGGCCATGCTGGCGCTTTCGGGCGCCGCCTTTGCCGAGGGTTGCGACAAGGTGACCTTCTCGGATGTGGGCTGGACCGACATCACCACCACCACCACCGCCGCGCGGCTGGTGCTGGAGGGTCTGGGCTATGATGTGGAAGTGAAGATGCTGGCCGTGCCGGTGACCTATGAGGCGCTGAGCAAGGGCGACATCGACGTGTTCCTGGGCAGCTGGATCCCGGCGCAGACCGCCGCCGTCCAGCCCTATCTGGACAACAAGACCGTCGAAGTGCTGACCACCAACCTGCAAGGCACCAAATACACCCTCGCCGTGCCGACCTATCTGTATGACAAGGGCCTGAAGACCTTTGCCGATGTGCCGAAGTTCAAGGACGAGCTGGAAGGCAAGATCTATGGCATCGAGCCGGGCAATGAGGGCAATGGCTATCTGATCGAGCAAACCGCCGCCGGCAAGTCGCTGGAAGGCATGGAAGTGGTGGAAAGCTCGGAACAGGGCATGCTGGCGCAGGTGTCGCGGCTTTACCCCGACCAGAAGGCCGTCGTGTTCCTGGGCTGGGAACCCCATCCGATGAACGCCAATTTCTCGCTGAAATACCTGCCGGGCGGCGAGGAGTTCTTTGGCGAGGAGGGCGTGGTGAACACCGTGACCCGCGTGGGCTATGCGGCGGAATGCCCGAATACCGGCGCGCTTCTGAAGAACATGACTTTCACCCTGCCGATGGAAAACGAGATCATGGGCGCGATCCTCGACGATGGCGAGGATGCGGGCGATGCCGTGACCGCCTGGGTCAAGGCCAATCCGGCGGTGCTGGATGGCTGGCTGAAGGGCGTGACCACCAAGGATGGCGGCGACGGGCTGGCCGCTGTCAAGACGGCCTTCGGCCTCTGACACCGCCTGACCGCAAGACGGGGGTGGCCCGCGCCGCCCCCGTCGCTTTTGCATGCGTGCGCGCACACCTCCTGCAACCGAAGACCCTCCTGCAACCCAAGAAAGGCCGCGGATGGACTGGCTTTACAGCAGCGACTGGCTGACCGAATACAAATTGCCCATTGGAAAATGGGCCAAGCAGATCTTCACCTGGCTGAACGACAATGGCGGGCCGGTGTTCGAGTTTCTGCGCTTCATCATGCAGTCGGTGATCGACGGTTGCCTGTTCGTGCTGACCGAGACGCCGCCCCTGTTGATCGTGGCCGCTTTCCTCGGCCTGACCTGGTATATCCAGCGCAGCTGGAAAACCGTGGCGCTGGTGGCGCTCAGCTTTCTGTTCATCCTCAACCAGGGCTACTGGGAAGAGACGATGCAGAGCATGACGCTGATCCTGCTGTCTTGCGTCACCTGCATGGGGTTTGGCGTGCCTCTGGGCATCATGGCGGCGCATCGGCCGCGGTTTTACCGCGCGGTCTCGCCGGTGCTGGACATGATGCAAACCCTGCCGACCTTCGTTTACCTGATCCCCGCCATCGTGTTCTTTGGCATCGGCATGGTGCCAGGGCTGATTGCTACGGTGATCTTCGTGCTGCCCGCGCCGATCCGGCTGACCCATCTGGGCGTCAGCTCCACCCCGACCGCACTGATGGAGGCCGCGACCGCCTTTGGCGCAACGCCCTGGCAGCGCCTGTGGCGGGTGGAACTGCCCTGGGCCTTGCCGCAGATCATGGTGGGCCTGACGCAATCCATCATGCTGTCGCTGTCGATGGTGGTGATTGCCACCATGGTGGGCGCCAATGGCCTTGGCACGCCGGTGGTGCGCGCGCTTGGCACGGTGGACACCCGTCTGGGCTTTGAATCCGGCTTCATCATCGTGGTGGTGGCCATCATGCTGGACCGTATGCTGAAGGTGACGCGCAAATGACCGCTGTTGAATTTGATCGCGTCTCCATCGTCTTTGGCGACAATCCGCAGGCCGCGCTGCCCTTGATGGATCAGGGCAAAAGCCGCGCCGAGGTGCAGGCCGCCACCGGGCAGGTGCTGGGCGTGCATGATTGCTCGCTGACGGTGAACGAGGGCGAGATTCTGGTGCTGATGGGCCTGTCCGGCTCGGGCAAATCCACCCTTCTGCGCGGCGTGAACGCGCTGAACCCTGTGGTGCGGGGCGAGGTGCGGGTGTCGGATGGCGACAAGATGGTCTCTGTGACCAAGGCCGACCCGGAGACCCTGCGCCGTCTGCGCCTGTCGCGCATCGCCATGGTGTTCCAGCAATTCGGCCTGCTGCCCTGGCGCAGCGTGCGCGAGAATGTGGGCCTTGGGCTGGAGCTGGCGGGGCTGCCGGTCGAGGCCCGCCGCAAGCCGGTGGATGAACAGCTGGAGCTGGTGAACCTCACCCAATGGGCCGAGCGCAAGGTGGGCGATCTGTCGGGCGGCATGCAGCAGCGCGTGGGCCTTGCGCGCGCCTTCGTGACGCAGGCGCCGATCCTGTTGATGGACGAGCCTTTCTCGGCGCTGGACCCGCTGATCCGCAGCAAGCTGCAAGACGAGCTGCTGGACCTGCAAGCCCGGCTGAAACGCACCATCGTTTTCGTGAGCCACGACCTCGACGAGGCCTTCAAGATCGGCAACCGGATTGCCTTGATGGAGGGCGGGCGGATCGTGCAATGCGGCACCGCGCGCGAGATCATCGCCAATCCGATCAATGATTATGTGCAGGATTTCGTGGCGCATATGAACCCGCTTTCCGTCTTGTCGGCGGCGGATGTGATGCGGCGCGGCCCTTCGGGCGCGGATCGCGCGGTGGATGCCGACCTGGCGGTAAAAGCCGTGATGGAGCTGTTCCGCGACGGCGTGCCGGAACTGGCGGTCACGCAGGGCGGATCGGTGGTAGGCAGTATCCGGCCCGCCGATGTGATGGGCCGCCTGATCAACCCGCGCGGCATCTGACACAAGAGGCCGGGGGCATCCCCGGCCTTTTCAATTGGCCTTGCCCCTTCAATTGGCCTTGCGCGAGGGCAGAAACGGCAAGGGCATCACCGGCACCCCCTCCTCCAACAGCTTGCGAGCCTCCTCGGGCCTGGCCTCGCCATAGATCGGGCGTTCGGGGCTGCTGCCCTCATGCATGGCGCGCGCCTCGGTGACGAAATTCACCCCGACATATTCCGATTTCGCCTCCACCTCGGCACGCAGCCGGGCCATGGCCTGCTCGGCGGGGCTGAGCGGCTGGCGCAGATCGGTGGCGGTGGCAGGCTCGGCATGGGCGACGCGCGGCGCCATCAGCGCCTTTTCCACCCCGGCCCCGCCACAGACCGCACAGGCCAGCAGCCCCCGCGCCTTGAGATCATCAAAGGCGGCGGCATTGGCGAACCAACTGTCGAAATCATGCCCCTCGGCACATCTGAGCGCGTAGCGGATCATCGCCTGCATCCTGTTGCGGTCTGACAGACATGGCCCGGCGCGCGGGCAATTTCAACCGCCCCTCTGCAAATGCCCCGCCTCAGGCCCCGGCCACGGCCGGTGGCACAAAGGCCGCCAGCAGCGCCTGCAACTCGGGCTCGGCCACCTTGCGCGCGGCCTTTTCCGGCGAGAACCACTTGCGCCGCCGCTGCTTGTGTTCGGGATAGCGGCGGGCCAGCGCCTCGACCTGCAAGGGAAAGACCGCAACACGGCACGGCAAGGGCAGACGCTCGACCCCGATGCCCTTGTCATAGGCATAAAGCCCAAGGCATTCCGGATCGGCGGCGCCCTCGACCCCGGCTTCCTCCCAGGCCTCGCGCGCGGCAGAGGCCTCGGGCGTCAGGCGGTCGATCGGCCAGCCCTTCGGGATCACCCACCGCCCGGTATCCCGGCTGGTGATCAGCAGAACCTCCACCCCTTTCGCCCCGAGGCGCCAGCACAGCGCGCCATATTGCGTGCGCACATCGCTGTCCTCGGCGGCGAGGGTGTCGCCTGCGCGGATCGGGGGGGGAAACTCTGCTCGGATCATACGCCTGTCACTTTCTGTCAGCGATGGTTCTGTCGCCACCTCGGATTTGGGAGAGAGAGGTTTCACAGGCTGGCAAGATGCCAGATTGCGACCACTCTCTTTCAGAATAATGAAAGCTCAGACCTGAAATTCAACCCAGCTTGACAGTTTTGTATCGTTTCCGTGCGGAATTGTGGCTTTTCGCGCGGGTTTCCGCCGGTCGACAGCCAGGTTGACGCGCCGCATCAAAGCGCTAAGTCTGAGACGGGCGAAGGTCTGACAGGGCGTCTGACAGGGCCAGGAAGGGGACGCGATGCAAAAGGCAATGTGGAACCGGCGCGCGATGGTTCTGGGCGGCATGGCCGCTTTCGCCGCCACGGCGGTGCGGGCCGCTGCCGCCCCCGGCTTTCAGTTCGAGGCGATTGACGGCGGCACGCTGGATACGGCGCAATGGCGCGGCAAGCCGGTGCTGGTGGTCAACACTGCCTCGATGTGCGGCTTTGCCCGGCAGTTCGACACGCTGCAAACCCTGCAAGACCGCTATGCCGATCGCGGGCTGGTGGTGCTGGCCGTGCCTTCGGATGACTTCAAGCAGGAGCTGGGCAGCGAGGCCGAGGTCAAGGAATATTGCGCGCTGAACTTTGACCTGACGCTGGCGATGACCACGATCACCAGGGTTTTGGGTCCAGAGGCGCATCCCTTCTATCGCTGGATGGCCGAACAGCATGGGTTCACGCCCGGCTGGAACTTCAACAAGGTGTTGCTGGGGCCGGATGGCCAGCCGCGCGGCACCTGG
>NZ_JAEULU010000249.1 GCF_016792925.1 Gemmobacter sp. | reverse complement strand
AATCCTTCACGCCCATAGCGCCCCCCAAGTCTCCAGCGCCGCCCGCTTTTCGTCCAGGTAGGAGTAGCGGTTATATGTCCCCGCCACCCCCTCAATCGCGTGGCCCAGCACCCTTTCGATGTGTTCCTGCGGGATGCCGAGGCGCGCCATATGGGTGGCGGCAGATCGGCGCAGGTCGTGCAGGGTCCAGCCTTCGACCTTCGACAGCTTGTCGATCCGGGCCTTTGCCTTCGAGAAGCCGGAGACGGGCACCTTGCCTGCCGTGGTCGAGAGGAGGAAGTCGCCGCTGGTCTGCGGCAGGGCCTCGACAATCGCGTTCGCAGGGGCAGACAGCGGCACCACCTGCGGGCGGTCGGTCTTGTAGTGGCTGGCCGGGACCTCGAATGCCTGCTGGCCGGTCAGGAGCCAGCCGCGTTCAAGGTTCGCAACCTCAGCTCGGCGCTGCGCCGTCAGGATCAGCAGCCGCACCATCGGGCCGAAGGGGTAGCCTATCTTGCCCGCCGCATCCCAGATCGCCCGAAGCTCGTCCATCGTCAGCACCCGTTCGCGGGCGACATAGCCCAGTTCCGGGCGGCGCATCCCGGTGACAGGGCTGGCGGTCAGGAGGCCCCGGTCCACGGCCCAGTTGAAGAATTTGGTGATGTGCTTCCGAACCTCACGCGCCGCACCCGTCCCGTGTTCCATCGCAACCTCGTCCAGAAGCTCGTGCGCCGTCGCCCGGTCCAGCGTGTCGATGGGCTTCGACTTCCATTCCGGCACGACATAGGTGTTCAGCAGCCATTCGGTGTCGCGCCACTTCACCGTGTGGGCCTTGGCGTGAAGCTCGATGAACCGGGCGCAGATCACCTCGAACACCCGCTCGCCCTTCTGGCGAAGCTCGTCCTTGCGCTGGTCGGCGGGATCGTCGCCCCGGTCGGCAAGGTCGATGGCAGCCCGGGCCTTCTCGCGCGCGGCCTTCAGGTCGATCAGGGGATAGGCGCCCAGCGTCATCCGGCGCAGCGCGCCCCGGTTCCCCGCATCGCCCCGGCCCGCGACACGATACATCACCGACTAGCTTTTCTTCCCGGCCTCGGTGATGCGCAGCGCGAGGCCCGGGGTCAGAGTGTCGAAAACCTCGATCCGCTTGCCCGCCTCGGGTGCGAGCTTCTGGACGGCAACTTCCGTCAGCTTCTTCTTCATCGCAGGCTCCGGGGTAACGGCGGGGTAACGGAATGGCGGGCTATTCGGCTTAACCGGCCTACGCCACCGGAGACGAGTATAGCGTCCAAGTGCCTACAAATAAAGGGGTTTAGGCTATGCGCGGAGCCCACCGGATACCGGGAGAAACTGGCGGCCCGCTTCTTGGTAAGGGAGAGGTCGAGAGTTCAATCCTCTCTTGCAGCACCATTCATCCCCTTGTTTGTGATAGACGATCCGGCAGGTTGAACCTTGCGGTTTCGCGCCATGCGCGCAGGATTGCGGCCGTTTGCCAGCCCGGCACAAAGCCCGCGCGCAAAGCAAAGGGCCGGGAAATCCCGGCCCTTCTGGTCTCGCGTGGCTGGCGGCCTCAGCCCAGGGCCTCGTCGCAGCGGGCGCAGGTCTGGGCGTGGCTATGCGTGCCGACATCGGGCAGGATCTGCCAGCAGCGGGCGCATTTCTCGCCCTCCGCCATCTCGAACACCACGGCCACACCGGGCTGTTCCGGCAGGCGGAAGGCCTCGGCGGGGGCCGGGTCTGCCGTCACCTGAATGGCGCTGGTGATGCAGACCTGCGCGAAATCCACCGATTTCAGCGCGGCCCGCATCGCCGCATCTTCCACATGCACCACCGGCGCGGCCTCAAGGCTGGCGCCGATCACCTTGGCGCTGCGCTGCACCTCCAGCGCTGCCGTCACCACGCGCCGCGCCTGCCGCACCTGCGCCCATTTCGCGGCCAGCGGCTCATTCAGCCAATCCTTCGGCGTGTCAGGGAAATCGGTCAGATGGATCGACGAGCCCTCCGCGGGGAAACGCTCAAGCCAGACCTCCTCCATGGTGAACACCAGGATCGGCGCCAGCCAGGAGGTCAGCCGGTGGAACAGGATGTCCAGCACCGTGCGGGCGGCGCGGCGGCGCAGGCTTTCGGGCGCGTCGCAATACAACACATCCTTGCGGATGTCGAAATAGACCGAGGACAGATCGACCGTGCAGAAGGTGAACAGCTTCTGGAACACGCCCTGGAAATCATAGGCGGCATAGCCCTTGCGCACCTCGGTATCCAGCTCGGCCAGACGGTGCAGCACCCATTGCTCCAGCTCCGGCATCTCGGCCGGGGCCAGACGCTCAGCCTCGGTGAAGCCCGCCAGATTGCCCAGAATATAGCGCATCGAATTGCGCAGCCGGCGATAGCTGTCGGCCACGCCTTTCAGGATCTCCTTCCCGATGCGCAGATCGACCGTGTAATCCGAGGTCGCCACCCACAGCCGCAGAATATCGGCGCCGTATTCGTCGATCACCTGCTGCGGCGCGACCGTATTGCCCAGCGATTTGGACATTTTCATGCCCTTCTCGTCCAGCGTGAAGCCATGGGTCAGCACGCCGCGATAGGGCGCGCGGCCCTTGGTGCCGCAGGCTTGCAGCATCGAGGAATGGAACCAACCGCGATGCTGGTCGGTGCCTTCAAGGTAAAGGTCGGCCAAGCCATCCTCGGTGCCATCAGCCCGGTCGCGCAGCACGAAAGCATGGGTCGAGCCAGAGTCGAACCACACATCCAGCACGTCAAAGACCTGTTCATAATCCGCCGGATCGACGATGCCTTGCAGCACCTTTTCCTTGAAACCTTGCACATACCAGACATCGGCGCCCTCGGCCTCGAAGGCCGCCGCGATGCGGGCATTCACCTCTGCGTTGCGCAGCAGGAAATCGGCATCCGTGGGCCGCGCGCCCTTCTTGGTAAAGCAGGTCAGCGGCACGCCCCAGGCGCGCTGGCGCGACAGCACCCAATCGGGCCGCGCTTCGATCATCGAATGCAGGCGGTTGCGGCCCGAGACGGGCGTGAACTGCACCAGCTGGTTGATCGAATGCAGCGCACGTTGGCGGATCGTATCGCCATAGGTGCCCTGGCCGTCCTCGATCTTGGCATCAATCGCGGCAAACCATTGCGGCGTGTTGCGATAGATCACCGGCGCCTTGGAGCGCCACGAATGCGGGTAGGAATGTTTCAGCTTGCCCTTGGCAAACAGCGCCCCCGCCCCGTGCAACGCCTTGATATTGCTGACATTGGCCGGGCCCTCCTTGCCCTCGGGCGTGATGATGTGCTGGCCCGCGAACAGCGGCAGATCGGCACGATAGGAGCCGTCAGCCTCGACGTTATAGGTCATCTTGAGGTTCCACCTGAGCCCCAGCTGATAGTCGTCATCGCCGTGGCTTGGCGCGGTATGCACAAAGCCGGTGCCCGCGTCATCGGTCACATGATCGCCCGGCAGCATCGGCACGGGGTAATCCCACTCGCCTTTGCCGCCTTCGATGCCCGCATAGGGGTGGGCCAACACCACGCCGTCAAAGGCGCTGGTCGGCATATCCGCCACGCGGGTAAAGCCCGTCACCTTGGCCGAGGCCATCACGCCCTCGGCCAGCTTGTCGGCCAGCACCAGCACTTCGCCCACTTGCGCCGTGGCATTCTCGGCCACCGAATCCACGCGGTACGCGCCATAGGCAATGGCCGGGTTGAAAGCCACCGCGCGGTTCTGCGGGATGGTCCAGGGCGTCGTGGTCCAGATCACCACCGAGGCATTTGACAGATATTGTGCCGCGATAGCCGCAACTTTTGCATCATCTGAGACAAAGGTTTGCAAAGGGGCCACGCGAAAGCGCACCCAAACCATATGGCTGGTATGATCGTGATACTCGACCTCGGCTTCGGCCAGGGCGGTCTTTTCCACCGGCGACCACATCACGGGTTTCGAGCCCTGATAGAGCGTGCCGTTCATGAGGAATTTCATGAACTCCTCGGCGATCACCGCCTCGGCGTGGAAATCCATCGTCAGGTAAGGGTTGGCCCAATTGCCCGCGACACCGAGGCGCTTGAACTCCTCGCGCTGGATATCCACCCAGCCTTCGGCGAATTTGCGGCATTCCTGACGGAAGGCCACCACATCCACATCATCCTTGTTCAGGCCCTTGGCGCGGTATTGCTCTTCGATCTTCCATTCGATCGGCAGGCCGTGGCAATCCCAGCCCGGCACATAGCGCGCGTCATGGCCCAGCATCTGCTGGCTGCGCACGATGAAATCCTTGAGGATCTTGTTCAGCGCGTGGCCGATATGCAGATGGCCGTTGGCGTAAGGAGGGCCGTCATGCAGCGTGAAGGGCTTGCGGCCACCCTTGGTCTGGGCGGCCTTCTCGCGCAGCCGGTCATAAACCCCGATCTCGGCCCAGCGGGCCAGCCAGCCCGGCTCGCGCTGCGGCAGGCCCGCGCGCATTGGAAAGGCGGTTTCGGGCAGGAAAACAGGATATTTCGGATCGGTTTCAGGCGTGTCGGCGCACATCTCGGGCAGTCCTCGGAGAGATCGGAAAAAGGCGGCCCGCCACGGGGCCGCAAGCAGAATGCGTAACCCGGCGGCTTGTCAGCACGCCGGGACGGTAATTCGATGGATGAGCGCGATCAGGGTCATCATGCGGGCCTTATACGCAAGGGGCTGCGCCGGGTCCAGCCTTTCGGGCTTGGCAAAGCCGCGTGATTGCGATCCTTCTGGGGGCCGACAGCAGGAGGTCCGTATGAAGATTGCCGTGGTGGGCGCAGGGATGGGCGGGCTGGCCTTTGCCGCACTGGCCGCAAGGGCGGGGCGCGATGTGACGCTGGTCGAGCGGTTTCACGCCCCCGGCCCGGTCGGCTCGGGTCTGGTGATCCAGCCGGTTGGTCTGGCCGTGCTGGACCGCATCGGCGCAGGCGACAGCGCCCGCGCGCTTGGCGCGCCCATTGCCCGGATGCTGGGCCATGCCGGCGGGCGGCGGATCCCGGTGCTGGATGTCAGCTATCGCCCGCAGGCGCCGGGCCTCGCGCTGCACCGGGCCGCGCTGTTTTCCTGCCTCTGGCAGGCCGCGCTGGCGGCAGGCGTGCCGGTGGTTACCGATGCCACGGTGCAGGCCGCGCCACTGGAGGGGGCGCAGCGCCGCCTGATCCTGGCCGATGGCCGCCAGCTTGGCCCCTTCGATCTGGTGGTGGATGCCTCGGGCGCGGGTTCGGCCCTGTCGGCCCTCAAGGCCCGCCCGCTGTCTTATGGCGCCGTCTGGGCCAGCCTGCCCTGGCCCGAAGACAGCCCCCTGCCGACCGATCAGCTGCGCCAGCGCTATCGCGGGGCGGCGCAGATGATGGGCGTGCTGCCCATCGGGCAGATGCAGCCCGGCGGGCCAAGGCTGGCGGCGCTGTTCTGGTCATTGCCGGTGGCGCAGTTCGAGAGCTTCCGCGCCGCAGGCCTCGCCGCCTGGCAGGCGCAGGCCCGTGCGCTGTGGCCCGAGGCCGAGCCCTTCACCCGCGTCGTCACCGATCTGGGGCAATTCACCCCGGCGCGCTATGCTCATGGCACGCTGCGCCGCCCCCATGCCCCCGCGCTGGTGCAGATCGGCGATGCCGCCCACCGCGCCAGCCCGCAGCTTGGGCAGGGGGCGAATATGGCGCTGCTCGATGCCCTCGCGCTGGCGCTGGCGCTGGAGGGCGAAGACCCGCTGCCCACCTATGCCGCCATGCGCCGCTGGCATATCCGCGCCTATCAGGGCATGAGCGCGGCCTTCACGCCGATGTATCAATCCGGCAGCCGCAGCCTGCCGCCGCTGCGCGATCACCTGCTGGCGCCGCTGTCGCGCCTGCCGGGAATGCGCCGCCTGCTGACCGCGCTCGTCTCGGGCGACATGCTGCCGCCCCTGGCCGGAGAGCGCTTTCCCTGATGCCTCAGGGCTGGGCGCGCCGGGCCAGCCATTCGGCCCAGGCCGCCTCGCCGCCCGAGAAGACATTGATGTCCACCTCGCCCGCGATGCCGGGGATCAACCCGGTCGAGGTATATTGCCAAAAGGCCCAATGTTGCCCCGGATAACGCTCGCCCGGATGCGCGGCCACGGAACGCAGCCAGAAATCGGTGCCGCCCAGCTTCCACATCTGGTTGTCTTCGTAGAAATCCACCGTCGTATACAGCACCGGCGCCGTGCCATAATGCTCGGTGAACATGGCGATCAGCACCGCCGCATCGGCGCGGATCTCAGCGGCGGGGCGGCGGATGGTGCAGGTCGGGCTGTCGGGCGTCCATTCCATGTCGATCACCGGCGGCAGATCGCCCGAGCGGCGCGGCACATTCCGGAAGAACCAGCGCGCCTGTTCCTCGGGCGCGCGGCAATGGTAGAAGAAATGATAGGCGCCGCGCCGCACCCCCGCCGCCGCCGCACCGCGCCAATGGCTCTGGAACATCTCATCCACCCGGTCGCCGCCCTCGGTGGCCTTGATGAAGGCGAAATTCACCCCATTGGCCCGCGCCGCCCGCCAATCCACCGAGGTCTGGAAGCGCGCCACGTCAATGCCATGCACCGGATGGCGGCTGCGGGCCACCGCCGTTTCGGGATGCGGGTCGGCATCGTCGAAATTCGGCGCCACCACCGCGCCCGCCGCCACGGGTGCGGCCCCGCGATCGACAGACCTGCCGCCCCCTCCACAGGCCGTCAGCACGGCGACAGAGGCAAGCAGGGCAAAGGTGGAAAAGCGCATCGGAACCTCAGGGGAAACAATCTTCCGCCATCGTTGCCGAAGACCGCGCGAAATGTCACCCCGGAATCCGGTCGCCCCGGTGAAATCCGCCGGGGTCAGGCGCGGGCAAAGCGCCGGGGTGACAGCCGCGCCGCCAGCGCTGGCCCGAGGGCGGGCGCCCGCCCCGCCAGCAGATCGGCCAGCAACCCGGCGGCAGCGGGCGAGGTCTGAAAGCCATAGCCGCCCTGCCCCGCCAGCCAGAAGAAGGATGGCTGCGCCACATCCGGCCCGATCACCAGCACCCGGTCGGGCGCGAAGGTGCGCAGGCCCGCCCAATTGGCGATCAGCCGCGTCACCGGCTCGGTCACCATCTCCTCATAGCGCGCGAGGCCCTCGGCCAGCACCATGTCATCGGCCCAAGCGTCATGGGGGTCTTGCCTGTCCTCCTCGGCGGGCGAGACGATCAGGGCGCCGGCATCGGGCTTGGCATACCAGCTTTCGCCGCAGCCAAAGATCATCGGCCAGCCCGACACATCATGCCCGCCCGGCGCCGGAAGCCGCGCCATGGAGCGGCGATAGGGCGTGAGGCCCAGCGGCGCCACCCCGGCCAGCGCCGCCACCCGGTCGGCCCAGGCCCCCGCCGCATTCACCAGCAGCGGCGCGGCAAAGGTGCCTTGCGGCGTCTGCACCTGCCATTGCCCGGCCTCACGGGTGATGGCGCTGACCGGCGCGCGGCACAGAACCTCACCGCCCTGCGCCCGCAAGCGCTTGATATGGCTTTGAATAAGCAGATCGGTGTCAATATCCCAGGCGTGATCGGCCATGGCGGCAAAGGCCACCGTCGCGGGGTTGAGGATCGGCACCCGCGCCTGCGCCACCGCCAGCGAGACCTCTTGCAACTGAAACCCTGCCAGATCGGCCTCGAAGGCCGCGCGCTGATCGGCGCGGGCAAGGATCATCAGGCCGCGCGGTTTCAGCATGCCCGGCATGGCGCGGAACGCGGCCTCCGAGGCCAGCGACAGCTCCACCACCGGCGGCAACCCATAGCGCGGCTCATACAGCGCCGCCGAACGCCCCGAGGCATGATGCGCAGGCGCCGCCTCCGCCTCCAGCACCAGCACGCGCCCCAAGGCAGCCAGCTCTGCCGCGGCCGAAAGACCGGCGATCCCGGCCCCGATGATGATGAAATCCTGTGTCATGGCCGCAGGCTAGACCTGCGGAGGCGCCGCATCTTGCCCATTCGCGACAGCGCGACGACGGCCAGGGGCGATGTGGCCTCTGCCGTGCAAATGCAAAAGGCCCGCCAGAACGGCGGGCCTTCCCATTGCCTTGCGGCGGCAAAGATCACTTCGGAATTTCGCCGGTGATGCCCTCGACATAGAAGTTCATGCCCAGCAGGTCGCCATCCGGCGCGGTCGCGCCCTCGGCCAGCCAGTCGCTGCCATCCTGTTTCTTGATCGGGCCGGTGAAGGGGTGATAGGTGCCCGCCGCGATGGAATCGCGCAGCGCCTCGGCCTCGGCCTTCACATCCGCCGGAACCGCCTCGGTGATCTCGCCGATCTCCACTTCGCCATCCTTGATGCCCGCCCAGGTATCGGTCGAGGTCCAGCTGCCATCCAGCACCTGCCCCACGCGCGCCACATAGTAAGGCGCCCAATTGTCGATGATCGACGAGACGCGCGGGCTGGGCTTGTAATCCGCCATGTCCGAGGCCTGACCAAAGCCGATCACCTTGCCCTCGGTCTTGGCGGCCTCGGCCAGCGGGGCGGTGCTGTCGGTATGCGCCGCGATCACATCCACGCCCTGATCAATCAGCGCCTTGGCCGCATCGGCCTCTTTCGCCGGGTCGAACCAGGTGAAGGCCCAGACCACGCTCAGCTCCACATTCGGATTGGCCTTCTTGGCATGCAGGTAATAGCTGTTGATGCCCATGATGACCTCGGGGATCGGGAAAGACCCGATATAGCCGATCTTGTTCGTCTTGGTCATCTTGCCCGCGATATGGCCCTGGATCGCGCGGCCCTCATAGAAACGGGCGTTGTAGATCGCCACATTCGGCGACTCGCGCTTGAAGCCGGTCGCATGTTCAAACTTCACATTCGGGAACTTTTTCGCCACCGCATTGGTCGCGTCCATATAGCCGAACGAGGTGGTGAAGATGATGTCGCAGCCGCCCAGTGCCATCTGGGTCAGCACGCGCTCGGCATCGGCGCCTTCCGGCACGCTCTCCTGCCACTGCACCTCAACCTTGTCGCCATATTTCTCCTGCACTGCCAGCGCGCCCTGATGGTGCTGATAGCTCCAGCCCAGATCGCCGATCGGGCCGACATAGACAAAGCAGGCCTTGGTCTTGTCCTGCGCCATGGCCATGCCACCGGCCAGCATCGAAAGACCGATGGCCGCGCTGGCCAGAAGTGTTCTGCGGATCATGCGCATTCTCCCTGTAGGGGCCTCGCCCCGGTTATATGGCGCCAGATTGGTCTGCCGCCGTGACTTTGGCAACGCGTCACCGCGCTGCCTGCGAAGGCTGCCGCTACGTCACCTTGCGGCGTGAAAATTCTGCCCCAGACAGGCGGGCGCCGCAAAGCTGGCCCGGCCCTTGCCCGAGGACATGATGACCAGCACGACAATCGTGATCAGATAGGGCGACATCGACAGATACTCGACCGGAATGCCGACCTCGGCCACCTGCAAGTTCAGCTGCAACACCGAAATCCCGCCAAAGAGCCAGGCCCCCAGCAGCGCCCGCCAGGGCTGCCAGCTGGCGAAAACCACAATCGCCAGCGCGATCCAGCCCGCGCCCGCCGTGATGCCGTCCACCCATTGCGGCACCCGCACAAGGCTGAGATAGGCGCCGCCGAGCCCCGCCATCGCGCCGCCAAAGGCAATCGCCATCAGCCGGATGCGCAACACCTTGTAGCCAAGCGCATGGGCGGCCTCATGGCTTTCGCCCACCGCGCGCAGGATCAGCCCGCCGCGCGTGAACTTGAGGAAAGCCCAAACCGCCGCCACCAGCACGACCGACAGGTAAACCAGCAGGTCATGCGAGAAGAACACCTTGCCGAAAAAGGGAATATCCGCCAGCGGTCCGAAAGGCACGGCGCCGGTCAAGGGCGGCTTGATCCCCACATAATTCTGCCCGATCAGCGACGAAAGCCCCAGGCCAAACAGCGTCAGCGCCAGCCCCGAGGCCACCTGATTGGCCTGCATCACCAGCACCAGCACCGCGAACAGCAGGCTCAGCACCGCCCCGCCCGCCGCCCCGCCGAGGAACCCCGCCAGGGGGCTGCCGGTCTCCACCGCCGTGATGAAACCGCAGATCGCGCCGATGATCATCATCCCCTCGACCCCGAGGTTCAGCACGCCAGACCGCTCCACCACCAATTCGCCCACCGAAGCCAGCAGGATCGGCACCGAGGCCGTCAGCAGCGCCGCAATCAACAGGGCCGGATCAATGCCACCCATCACACCCGCACCTCCGCTTTGCCCATCGGCTTGCTCCCCTCCGCCATGTCTCAGCTCCCCGCGCCCATCCCAGATCCCGTCATCCAGCGCCCGATGGCCCCCGCCAGCAGCCCGCATACAGGCGCCCGGCGCAACCACCGCCCCTCACCGGGGCGCGCCAGCCAGCGCGCCAACGCCTGAAACGGCCGAAACACCAGTTCCGCCATCGGCCCGGCATCTCCGAGCATGGCCGCCATCACGATCAGAAGCAGACAGCCCGCCAGGATCGGCCCGACCAGCGGCACCAGATAGCCCAAGGCCACAGCAGCCAGCGCCAGCCCCAAGGCCAGCCCATTCGTCTGCGCCCGCGTCATTCCCGCACCCCCCTCATCCAGCGGATGCGGAAATTGGTCAGCACTTCGCAGGCCAGCAGGAAGAACAACAGCATCCCCTGAAAAGCCTTGATCGCCGCGGCAGGCATGCCCAAATTCTGCGCTGCCAGATCGCCGCCCACATAGGTCAGCGCCATGAGCAGCCCCGCCAGCAGAATGCCCAGCGGGTTCAACCGGCCCAGAAAGGCCACGATGATCGCGGTAAACCCATAACCCACATTGAAATCAATGCTGATCTGCCCGGCCGGGCCCGTCACCTCGAACAGCCCCGCCATGCCCGCCAGCGCGCCCGCCACGCCCATGCACAGCCAGACCAGCCGCTCCGGCGCCACTCCCGCAAAGCGCGCCGCGCGCGGCGCCTGCCCCGACAGCTTGATCTGAAAGCCCAGCATATGCCGCTGAAGCAGCACATAGGCCGCCACCACCGCAAACATCGCCGTCACGCCGCCCCAATGCAGGCCCAAAGCCTCCACCAGATTGGCATTCTGCGCCGCCGGATAGCCGCTGAAATTGCGGCTGCCCGGAAAGCCCATGCCCTCGGGGTTCTTCAAGAACCCGGTCGAGGCCATGGCCAGCACGGTTTCCGCCACATAAACCAGCATCAGCGACACCAGAATCTCATTGGTGTTGAACCGCGTCTTCAAGATCGCCGGAATCATCGCCCAGACCCAGCCGCCCAAAGCGCCCGCCACCACCATGACCGGAAAAATCCAGCGGCTTTCGGTCGGAAACACCGCCAACCCCACAGCCGCGCCGCAAATCGCGCCGATGATATACTGCCCCTCGGCGCCGATATTCCAGATGCCTGCCCGGAACCCGAGGCTCAACCCGATCGCAATCAGGATCAGCGGCCCCGCCTTCACCAGCAATTGCCCCCGGAAGTAAAAGGCAAATTCGCCAAACAGCGGCTCCCAGAAGATCGCGCGCAGCGCCTCGAACGGGTTCTTGCCAAGGGCGGCAAACATCAGCCCGCCCGCCACCATGGTCAGCGCCACCGCCATCAAGGGCGTCGCCCGGCTCCAGAATACCGACGGATTGGGCCGTTTCTCCAACCGGATCATATACCCGCCCCCATTTCATCTTGGCGCAAATATCCTCGGGGGGGAATTGCGCGCCCTTGCGCGCAAGGGGGGGCAGACAGCCCCCCGGCGCTGGCCACCAGAACCTTATTGGCCAT
>NZ_JAEULU010000244.1 GCF_016792925.1 Gemmobacter sp. | reverse complement strand
CGTCGATGAATGCCTCATATTGCGGCTTGTCCATCGGGCAGTTGATATAGGCGGTGCGCTCTTCCTCGGTTTCGCCCTTGTCATAGCGGCTTTGCAGCCAAGCCACTGACATGTCGATACTTTCGGCATAGACGATGGGGGCGATGGCATCGAAAAAAGCCAGACTTTCGGCTCCGGTCTCTTCCCGGATGCTTTCGGCCAAAGCGGTGCTGGTCAGCGGGCCGGTTGCGATGATCCAGCGCCCGTCCTTAGGGAGGTCTGTCACCTCGCCCTCGACCACCGAAATCAGCGGATGCGCCCGCAGCCGCGCCGTCACCGCTTCGGCAAAGGGATCGCGGTCCACCGCCAAGGCACCGCCCGCAGGCAAGCGATGCAGCCGCGCCATTTCCATGATCAGCCCGCCCGCCGCGCCCATTTCCCAATGCAGCAAACCCACCGCATTGCGCTCGTCATCATCCGAGCGGAAGGAATTGGAGCAGACCATCTCGGCAAAACTGCCAGTGCGATGGGCAAAGGTGCCCACCTGAGGCCGCATTTCATGGATGACAACCGGCACGCCAGCCTGAGCCGCCTGCCAGGCGGCCTCCGACCCGGCCATGCCACCGCCGATGATGTGAATGGGATCGCGCATGCAGCGCAGATAGCCCCATGCGCGGCTCAGATCAAGGCAATGCGTTCGCGTTGTGCCGCATCCGGGTATGGCCGATACAGCCCGACCGACACCTCAGCGATCATCTGGTGCATCTGATCGTATCGTCGGGCCGCCTGTTCATCGGCCTGCGCCAAAGCCGAAAAGGCGGTATCCAGCGCCGCCATATCGGGCAGCTCCATCTCCAGCAGGAAATCGCAATGCGCCCCGGAGGCCAGCCCGAACTTGCGGCGCATCAGACGCCAGCCGTTCACCAGCCCCTGATCCTGGAGATAGCTCATCCAACTATGCACCGCGGCCGCGAAGGCCAGCGCCCGCGCCTCTGATTTCAGTTCGATCAGGCAGTGATAAAGGTTCATGCCGCCTCCTTTCCCGGAAGGCCATGAAACCCGACTCGTCTTGCCAAAAGATTAAGGCCGGGGCGCAACCCCGGCCTTTTTCACGCGTCCTGTGCCGGTTCCGGCGGGTCGCCCTGATCGGCAACCCGGGCCACCGACACGACCTCCTCGTCGCGGCCGGTGTTGAAGACCTTCACCCCCCCGGCCGAGCGCGAGCGGAAGCTGATCTGCTCCACCGGCACCCGGATGGATTGGCCGGTCGAGGTGGCCAGCATGATCTGATCCGAGGGATCGACCTTGAAAGAGGCGACCAAAGGCCCGCCGCGCATGGTTTTCTCGAAGGCGGTGACCCCCATGCCGCCGCGCCCGCGCACCGGATAATCGTGGCTGGACGACAACTTGCCGAGCCCTTTTGATGTGATCGTCAGGATCAGGTCTTCGGCGGCAGACATCTCGGCATAGCGCTCGGTCGACAATTGGCCCTCAGCCACGGCCTCTTCATCGTCGCCTTCAACCTCTTCCTCAAGATTGCCCGCCAAGAGCCTGCGCTGCTTGAGATAAGCGGCACGCTCGGCCGGGTCGGCCTCGAAATGGCGGATGATCGACATCGAGACCACCTTGTCGCCTTCGCCCAGCCGAATCCCGCGCACGCCGGTAGAGCCGCGCGATTTGAACACCCGGATTTCCGTGGTCGAAAACCGGATCGCGCGCCCGCTTGCCGTCACCAGCATCACGTCGTCATTCTCGTCGGCAATCGCCGCATTCACCAGGCTGACGCCCTCCGGCAGGTTCATGGCGATCTTGCCGTTACGTTTCACATTGGTGAAATCGCTCAGATCATTTTGCCGCACATCGCCATCCGAGGTGGCAAAGACGATTTGCAGGCTGTCCCAATCCAGCTCCGGCACGTCCACCGGCATCAGCGCCGCGATGGAGACGCCAGTTTCGATTGGCAGGATATTGACGATAGCCTTGCCGCGCGAGGTGCGCCCGGCCAGCGGCAGGCGCCAGCATTTCAGCTTGTAAACCATCCCATCTGTTGTGAAAAACAGCAAATGGGTATGGGTGTTGGCCACGAACAACGTGGTCACCACATCGTCATCTTTGGTGGCCATCGAGGCCAGCCCCTTGCCGCCGCGGTTCTGCGCGCGGAACTCGGCCAGCGGGGTGCGCTTGATATAGCCGCCCGAGGTGATGGTGACGACCATATCCTCGCGCTCGATCAGGTCTTCGTCATCCATATCGCCGGCCCAGTCGACGATTTCGGTGCGGCGCGGGATGGCGAACAGCTCTTTCACCTCGGTCAACTCGCCCGAGATGATCCCCATGATCCGGTCGCGCGAAGACAGGATTTCCAAATAATCCTTGATCTTTGCAGCCAGTTCTTCAAGTTCGTCGGTGATTTCCTTGACGCCCATCGCGGTCAGGCGCTGCAAGCGCAGGTCCAGAATGGCGCGGGCCTGAATTTCCGACAGGTTATAGGTGCCGTCGTCGTTCACCGTATGCGTCGGATCGTCGATCAGCTTGATATAGCTGACAATATCATGTGCGGGCCAGCGCCGGGTCATCAAGCGTTCGCGCGCCTCGGCCGGATCGGCGGAGGCGCGGATGGTCGCCACCACCTCATCGACGTTCGATACCGCCACCGCCAGAC
The DNA here is from genome assembly GCF_016792925.1 of Gemmobacter sp. Lineage (GTDB taxonomy): Bacteria > Pseudomonadota > Alphaproteobacteria > Rhodobacterales > Rhodobacteraceae > Gemmobacter. Next base: position 5,066 of record NZ_JAEULU010000244.1, on the reverse strand, counting down.
CGCACAGAATATGGCTGCGCTCGCGGGCCTTGCGCAGCTCAAAAGCCGTGCGACGTGCTACAACTTCCTCGCGGAAGGTGAGGAAATGGCTGATAAAATCGCGCAAGGCCAGCGTCTCGGGCCGCCCGCCATTCAGCGCCAGCATGTTGCAGCCGAAAGAGGTTTGCAGCGGCGAGAAGCGGAACAGCTGGTTCAGCACCACATCCGCCGTGGCATCACGCTTCAGCTCGATCACCACCCGCACGCCCACGCGGTCGGATTCGTCGGCGATATTGGCGATGCCCTCCACCTTCTTCTCGCGCACGAGGTCGGCGATCTTTTCGATCATGGCCGCCTTGTTCACCTGATAGGGGATTTCATCGACGATGATCGCCCAACGATCCTTGCGCAGTTCCTCGATCCGGGTCTTGGCGCGGATCACGACCGAGCCGCGCCCCTCCAGATAGGCCTTGCGAATGCCACCCCGGCCTAGAATCTGACCGCCCGTCGGAAAATCCGGGCCGGGGATCAGCTCCATCAGCCGTTCGGCTGACAGATCGGGGTTTTCGATCATGGCAAGACAACCGTCGATCACTTCGCCGAGGTTATGCGGCGGGATATTGGTCGCCATGCCCACGGCGATACCGCCCGCGCCATTGACCAGCATGTTGGGGAAACGCGCGGGCAGCACCGTCGGCTCGCGGTCTTTTCCGTCATAATTGTCCTGAAAATCGACGGTATCCTTGTCGATATCGGCCAGCAGGAAGGCGGCGGGCTTGTCCATCCGCACTTCGGTATAGCGCATGGCGGCGGCGTTATCGCCATCCATTGAGCCGAAATTCCCTTGTCCATCAAGGAGTTTCAGCGACATGCTAAAGGGCTGCGCCATCCGCACCAGCGCATCATAAATCGCGACATCGCCATGCGGGTGGTATTTACCCATCACATCGCCGACCGGACGCGCCGATTTGCGATAGGATTTGTCATGCGTATTGCCGGATTCATCCATCGCATACAAAATGCGCCGATGCACAGGTTTCAGGCCGTCGCGCAGATCGGGGATGGCGCGGCTCACGATCACGCTCATTGCGTAATCAAGGTAAGCCGTCTTCATTTCCTTCTCGATGGAGACCTGCGGACCCTCATAGGTGCCGCGCGGCGTTTCTTCCATCTTTTCAATATCTTCCGGCTGATCGCTCACCCCGGTCCGCCTTTTCTGCTGCGAGGGGCGCGCCCCTCAAGATCTGGTTGGCGGCACTATAGACCATCGCGGATATGGGGTGCAACCGCGCATCTGGGCGCGGATTGGCAGCCAGCGGGGCAGGGTGCCAACATATTGTTTTCATTGACTGTTAATGGATTTGCGCAACACTTTTCCTATGGGCGCAGGCACGGAGGCACAGAATGGCGCATCAGGAAACCGAACTCATGCTGAAGGGCTATGGCCTCACGACGGCCGAGCTTTACTATCGGATGCCGGATTTTCGCAGCGTTCTCAACAGCTTCATCTGGCAAGACTATGATCTGGCCCCCGATCATCCGCGCCTGTTTGCCTTCATTGAATTCTGGCAGCAGGAGATCGAGGGGCCGTTGCATTCGGTCCGCTTCACCCACCGCAAGCTGATCGGCCCCGGTGAGTGGCGCAATGTGGTGGGCGAGTTCCGCCTGCATTGACGCAGGCGGTCGTTAACCCTGGCTGGCCCGCAGGATCATGCCGAACAGGTCGCGCGGGTCATCGGGGTCGGCGATCATGTCGAGGTTCTGCGACAGGCCGGTGGCCTTCAGCTGGGCATGCACATAGCGCAGCGCGCTGAAATCCTCGATGGCAAAGCCCACGCTGTCAAACAGCGTGATCTCTTCGCCCGCCTGCCGCCCCGCCACGGCGCCGGTCATCACCTGCCACAGCTCGGTCACCGGGTAATCGGCGGCAAGCTGTTGAATCTCCCCCTCAATCCGGGTTTGCGGCGGATATTCCACAAAGATCGAGGACCGGGTGAGAATATCCCGGTGCAGCTCGGTCTTGCCGGGGCAATCGCCGCCGACCGCGTTGATATGGACGCCCGCGCCGACCATATTGTCGGTCAGGATCGTCGCATTCTGCTTGTCAGCCGTGCAGGTGGTCAGGATTTGTGCGCCCAGGATCGCCTGTTCGGCGCTGTGGCATGGCACCACGGTCAGCCCGCGCCCGGCCAGATTGCGGGCGCATTTCTCGGTCGCGACCGGGTCAATATCGTAAAGCCGCACTTCACGAATGCCACAGATCGCCTTGAAGGCCAGCGCCTGAAATTCGGCCTGCGCGCCATTTCCGATCATCGCCATGACCGAGGCCCCCTTGGGCGCAAGCCATTTGGCCGCGACCGCGCTGGTCGCCGCCGTGCGCAGCGCGGTAAGGATCGTCATTTCCGACAGCATCACCGGATAGCCCGTGGCCACATCCGCCAAAAGCCCAAATGCTGTAACGGTTTGCAGGCCTTTCTTCATGTTGGACGGATGGCCGTTCACATATTTGAACCCATAGGTCTCGCCATCCGAGGTGGGCATCAGCTCGATCACCCCGATCTCGGAATGCGAGGCCACACGCGGCGTCTTGTCAAACAGCGGCCAGCGGCGGAAATCGGCTTCGATCTCGGTGGCGATACCTTGCATCATCTCTTCGATGCCAACATGAAGAACAAGCCGCATCATGTTGTCAACGCTGACAAAAGGCACCAAGGCGTTACGAGAGGGCAAAAGGCTCATGCGAAGCTCCGGGTCGGACGGTCAAAGACTTTCTTGCCCATCAGGCTGCCCACCAGATCAACCATCAGCTTGGCCGTGCGCCCGCGATCGTCGAGGAAGGGGTTCAGCTCCACCAGATCAAGGCTGGTGACCAGCCCGCTTTCATGCAGCAGCTCCATCACCAGATGCGCCTCGCGGAAGGTGGTGCCGCCGGGCACGGTGGTGCCCACGGCCGGAGCAATCGAGGGGTCGAGGAAATCGACATCGAGGCTCACATGCAGCAGCCCGCCCGCCGCGCGCACCCGGCCCAGGAAGGCGCGCAGCGGCGCCACGATGCCCTGCTCGTCCAGCACCCGCATGTCATTGATCGCAATGTCATGGTCGAGCAGCGCCGCATGTTCCGCCGGATCGACCGAGCGGATGCCGTATAGGCAGATGCGCTCTGCCGGGATCGGCGCCGGGAAGGGCGGAAAGGCGTCAAACCCGTCGCGCCCGGCAATATAGGCGACCGGCGTGCCATGCAGGTTGCCGCTGGTGGTGGTCAGCGGCGTGTGGAAATCGCTATGCGCATCCAGCCACAGCAGGAAAAGAGGCCGCCCCAGCCGCCGCGCATGCAGCGCCGCCCCGGACACCGAGCCCAGGGCCAGCGCATGATCGCCGCCCAGCACGATCGGCATGCCGCCCTCGCTCAGCGCATCATCCACCGCCTCGCGCAGCGCCAGGGTCCAGCCGAGGGTCTCGGGCAGCTGGTCCACCGCCGGGTTCGGGCAGGTGCCCAGGGCGGGCACCGGCGCCAGATCGCCGCGATCCTGCACCCCGTGCCCCAGATCGCGGATGGCCTGCGCCAGCCCCGCCACGCGATAGGCCGCCGGGCCCATCAGACAGCCGGGGCGCCGCTGGCCGCTGTCAACCGGGGCGCCGATGAGAATGGTCTGGGTCATGTCAGTCTCCTGTTCGATCCTAGTCTCTTGCCGGATTGTGCCAGTTTCCACTATCCTGTCGTGCAAAATGTGCGCCACCTGCACGAAACGGGCAAAGGAAATGCCAGAATGGAAGAGACCGATCAGCGCCTGATTGCCGAGTTGCGCCGCGATGGCCGCGCCTCGCTGTCTGATCTGGCCGAGCGCCTCAACCTCAGCCGCGCCACCGTCCGCGCCCGGATGGAGCGCCTGATGAGCCGGGGCGAGATTGCAGGCTTCACCGTGGTCACCCGCGGCGATGTCACCGCCGCCCCGGTGCGCGGGCTGATGATGATCGGCATCGAGGGGCGCGGCGGCGAGAAGATCATGGCGCGGCTTTCGGGCCTGCCGGCGGTGATGGCGGTGCATTCGACCAATGGCAAATGGGATCTGATCGTGGAGCTGTCCACCCAGACCCTGCTGGAACTGGATGAGGTCATCCACCGCATCCGCAATATCGAGGGGGTGATGACCTCGGAAACCAATCTCCTCCTTTCCACCCGCCGCGCCGGGCGCCGCCCGGCCTGACGGCCCCATTCATCTGTTCAAAAATATCCTCGGGGGGTGCGGGGGGCAGACAGCCCCCCGGCGAGGCTGGCCCCGAGCGCCCCCTGCGACCTTCGCGCGCATCCCCCCAAGGTCGGCATGGCGGGGGGCGCGGCTTTGCCCTAAACTCGGGCCGCGAACAGGGAGAGCCGCATGATCGTAGAGCTTGGGCATTTTGCGCTGGTGCTGGCGCTTGGCGTGGCGCTGCTGCAATCGGTATTGCCGCTGGTCGGGGCCTGGCGGCGCTGGCCCGCCTGGATGGCCGTGGCCGAGCCTGCGGCCATCGTGCAGCTTCTGCTGGTGGCGGTGGCCTTCGGGGCCTTGACCTATGCCTTTGTCACATCAGACTTTTCTCTGCGGCTGGTGGTGATGAACAGCCATACCGACAAGCCGATGCTTTACAAGATCTCCGGCGTCTGGGGCAATCACGAGGGCTCGCTGCTGCTCTGGGTGCTGATCCTCGCGGGCTTTGGCGCCTGTGCCGCGCTGTTCGGGTCGAACCTGCCGCAAAGCCTGCGGGCGCGGGTGCTGGGGGTGCAGGGGCTGATTGGGCTGGCCTTTCTGGCCTTCCTTCTCTTCACCTCCAACCCCTTTCTGCGGCTGCAAGTGCCGCCCTTCAACGGCGATGACCTGAACCCGCTGCTGCAAGACCCCGGCCTCGCCTTCCATCCGCCCTTCCTCTATCTCGGCTATGTCGGGCTCAGCATGGCCTTCAGCTTTGCCGTCGCCGCCCTGCTGGAGGGTCGGGTTGATGCCGCCTGGGGCCGCTGGGTGCGGCCCTGGACGCTGGCCGCCTGGATTTTCCTCACCATCGGCATCGCGCTTGGCTCCTGGTGGGCCTATTACGAGCTGGGCTGGGGCGGT
>NZ_JAEULU010000224.1 GCF_016792925.1 Gemmobacter sp. | reverse complement strand
ACGACCGTGCCCAGGGCATCTTCGATCATCGAGCTGGACGAGCGGGCGACGATGGCTTTCACTTCCTTCAGCATGGTCATCTCCTGTGCTTTGTTGCCATATTGTTCTCACAATCTTTACCTTCTGTAAAGAACTTTAAGGGAACATTTGAGAACAAATCAGGAGGAACAGCGCAATGCCTTGATTTTGCTACCCAACATTGATCAGGCGGATCGCCCGGTCCTGGTCCAGCAGCCACAGCAACGCCCGCGCCGCCCGTCCCCGCGGCGATTCGAGGCTGGGGTCTTCGGCCAGCAAACGCCGGGCATCGCTTTGGGCAATCGCCATCAGCGCCGCTTGCCGCTCCAGATCGGCCACGCGAAAGCGCGGCAGCCCCGATTGTGCCGTGCCGATCAGATCGCCCGCGCCGCGCATCGCCAGATCCTCCTCGGCGATGCGGAACCCGTCTTCGGTATCGCGCAAGGTGGTTAACCGACGCTCGCCCGCACTGCTGAGCGGGGCCTGATACATCAGCAGGCAAGTGGATTGCGCCGCACCGCGCCCGACCCGGCCGCGCAGCTGGTGCAATTGCGCCAGACCAAAGATTTCGGCCCGCTCGATCACCATGATCGAGGCATTGGGCACGTTCACCCCCACCTCGATCACAGTCGTGGCCACCAGAACCGAAGTTTGCCCCGCCACAAAGCGGGCCATTGCGGCGTCTTTCTCTGCCGGGGGCATCTGGCCATGCACCAACCCCACCCTGTCGCCAAACAGCGCGCGCAGATGCTCGAACCGGGCCTCGGAACTGGCATAATCGACCAGCTCGCTTTCCTCGACCAGCGGGCAGACCCAATAGGCCTGCCGCCCCTCGGCCACCGCCTTTTGCAGATGGGCCACCACCTCGTCGATCCGCTGGGTGGAAACCATCGCCGTCTTCACCGGCTTGCGGCCCGGCGGCTTTTCATCCAGCACCGAGACATCCATGTCGCCATAGCTCGCCAGGGCAAGGCTGCGCGGGATCGGCGTGGCCGTCATCACCAGCACATCCGCCGCCTCTCCCTTCGCGCCCAGCTCCATGCGCTGCGCCACACCGAAACGGTGCTGTTCATCCACCACCGCCAGCCGCAAGTCCTTGAAAACCACGTCTTTCTGGAACACGGCATGGGTGCCGACCAAAACGCCGATCTCGCCCTCGGCCAAGGCACGCAGCTTCTCGGCCCGCTCGCCGCCCTTGTCGCGCCCGGTCAGTATCTCAAGCCTGACCCCCGCCGCCGCCGCGAGGGGCTGTAACCCCTCCAGATGCTGTCGCGCCAGAATTTCGGTTGGCGCCATCATCACGCCTTGTCCACCGGCCTCCACCGCGATCAGCAACGCCAGAAAGGCCACCAACGTCTTGCCCGCCCCGACATCGCCTTGCAGCAGCCGGTTCATCCGCAGCGCAGAGCGCATATCGGCAGCGATCTCGCTCCCGGCGCGGATTTGCGCCCCCGTCGGCTGATAAGGAAGCGATTCCAAAACCTTGCGCTGCAAAACTCCGGTGCCGACGCTGGTCTGCCCCTTGCCCCGCCGCGCCTGCGCGCGCGCCAGCGCCAAGGTGATCTGATGCGCAAACAGCTCGTCATAGGCCAGCCGCGCCCGGGCGGGCGCCGTTGCAGCCAGATCGGCAGCGCCCGTCGGCGCATGCACCGCACGCACCGCCGCCGCCCAATCCGGCCAGCCCTCGCGCGCCTTCAGCGGCCCGTCTACCCATTCCGGCAGCTCGGGCAGACGCGCCAGGGCCGCCTGCACCGCCTTGGCAAGGCCACGCTGCGTGACCCCGGCGACCAGCGGATAGACGGGCTCATAATCCGGCAGCTCTCCGGCCTCCTCGGGGCGCAGAACATGCTCTGGATGCACCATCTGCGCGATGCCGTCGAACAACTCCACCCTGCCCGAAACCACCCGGCGCTGCCCCGTTGGCAACAAGGTTTTCAGATAGTCGCCGCGCGCGTGAAAGAACACCAACTGAAACTCAAGACTTTGGTCTTTCACAGAAATTCGATAGGGGCGCCCACGCGATCTGGGCGGGAAATGCGCCCCCACCGTCACCTCGACCGTCACCGTGGCAGGGGGCACAACCTCCCGCAGCGAGGCCTTTCGGCTGCGATCCGTGCCGGAATGCGGCAGCAGGAACAACAGGTCCTTCGGACGCTCCACCCCCAAACCCGCCATGGCCTTGGCCGTCTTGGGGCCAACGCCTTCCAGCGTCTCCAATTCGGCAAAAAGCGGAAACAGCTCAGGCGGGCGCGACATCAGGCCTCGCCCGCCAAGGCCAGCCATTCATCTTCGTCGATGATGCGGATGCCAAGCGCCGCCGCCTGCTTGGCCTTGCTGCCCGCGCCCGGCCCCGCGATCAGCAGATCGGTCTTGGCCGAGACCGACCCCGCCACCTTGGCGCCAAGCGCCTCGGCCCGCGCCTTGGCTTCGGCCCGGCTCATTTTCTCCAGCGTGCCGGTAAAAACCAGCGTCTTGCCCGCCACCGCAGAATCGACCGGCGCGCGGGCCTTCACCTCCTGCACCGTCAGATGCGCCACCAGCGCGTCCATCGCCGCGCGTTCGGCCGGCTGGTGAAAGGCCGTGACCAGCGACGTTGCCAGCACGGCGCCCACGCCGTCAATCGCCGTCAGATCGGCCCATTCGGCGCCCTCGCCCACCTGCGCCGCTGTCATGGCAGCCTCAAAAGCCGCCCAACTGCCGTAATGGGTGGCCAAGAGATTGGCCGAGGTTTCCCCGACATGGCGGATGCCAAGCGCGAAAATCAGGCGGTTGAGCGGGATCTGGCGCTTGGCCTCGATGGCCGCAAACAGCTTTTTCACCGAGGCCCTGCCCCAGCCATCGCGGTTTTCCAGCTTGGCCAGCTGCGCGGCATCGCGGCTTTGCAGGGTGAAAATCTCTGCCGGCGTTTTCACCGGCAGCACGGGGTCATGGAAAAACGCCTCTACCTGTTTGGCGCCAAGCCCCTCAATGTCAAAAGCGTTGCGGCTGACGAAGTGTTTCAGCCGCTCGACCGCCTGCGCCGGGCAGATCATCCCGCCAGAACAGCGGCGCACCGCATCGCCGTCCTCGCGGATGGCCTCTGATCCGCATTGGGGGCAAATTGTTGGAAAAGTGAAAGGAACAGCGTCAGAAGGCCGCTTTTCAAGGTTAACATCATTGATTTTTGGGATGACATCGCCTGCGCGATATACCTGCACCCAATCGCCGATGCGAATATCCTTGCCTTCGCGGATCACACCGCCCTTGGCGTCGCGTCCGGCGATATAATCCTCGTTATGCAGGGTCGCGTTCGACACCACGACGCCCCCCACCGTCACCGGCGACAGCCGCGCCACCGGGCTGAGCGCGCCGGTGCGGCCGACCTGAATGTCGATCGCCTCCAGCCGCGTCCATGCCAGTTCGGCCGGGAATTTATGCGCGATGGCCCAGCGAGGCGTGGCAGAGCGGAAGCCAAGCCGCCGTTGCAGCGCAAGATCATTCACCTTGTAAACAACGCCGTCGATATCATAGCCCAGCGTCGCCCGCTGCACCTCGATGCTGCGATAATGCTCCAGCATCTCTGGCGCGCCCTGGCAAAGCCGGGTCAGCGGATTGGTCTGGAAGCCGAGGCTTTTCAGCCGCTGAATGGCATCGAACTGGCTATCGGCCAGAGGGCTGGACAGCGCGCCCCAGGCATAGGCAAAAAAGCGCAGGGGACGGGTTTTGGTGATCGTGGCGTCCAGCTGACGCAGGGACCCTGCGGCGGCATTGCGCGGATTGGCAAAGGTTTTCTCACCTGTCGCACTGGCCCGCGCATTGAGCGCCGCGAAATCGGCGTGAGACATGTAAACCTCGCCGCGCACCTCCAGCACAGCAGGCGCGCCAATGATCTGCTGCGGAATATCCGCAATGGTGCGGGCGTTTTCGGTCACATTCTCGCCGGTTTCGCCATCGCCCCGGGTGGCTGCCTGCACCAGCACCCCATTTTCATAGCGCAGGGAGAGGGACAGGCCGTCGATCTTGGGTTCTGCGGTAAAGGCCAGCACGCCATCATGGCCCAAATAGCTGCGCACCCGCGCCTCGAAATCGGCCACATCCTCCTCCGAGAAGGCGTTTTCCAAGCTGAGCATGCGGATTACATGCGCCACCTTGCCAAAACCCTCTGCCACCGGCGCCCCGACCTGATCACTGGGGCTGTCCGACCGCTTGAGGCCGGGAAAGCGCCCTTCGATCTCGGCATTCCGCCGCTTGAGCGCATCATAGTCGCTGTCAGACATCTCGGGCGTGTCGCGGGTGTGATAGGCCGCGTTCGCCCCGGCAATCGCCGCAGCCAGCCGCGCCAGCTCGGCGGCGGCTTCTGCCTGCGTCAGCTCCTCAACCGGTTTCACCATCATGCGCGCCTCCCCTGATCGGATCAGATGTAGGAGAGGCGGGCCATGAGGTAAAGCCGGTCAGGCACCCAGAGCCAGCCTGCGTTCCAGATCCACCGGGGTCGGATCGCG
>NZ_JAEULU010000219.1 GCF_016792925.1 Gemmobacter sp. | reverse complement strand
AGACAGCCCCCAGCGGTTCAACCCGCACGCCGGCTGGCCGTCACATGCAGCGGGAACACCTTGGCGGGATTGAGCAACCAGCCGGGGTCGAACACATCCTTCACCCGCAGTTGCGCCTCCAGATCGGCGGCGCCATATTGCACCTCCATCAGATCGCGCTTCTCGATCCCCACCCCATGCTCGCCGGTCAGGCAGCCCCCCACCTCGACGCAAAGCCGCAGAATATCGGCGCCAAGCGCCTCGCATTTCTCCTGCTCGCCCGGCTGATTGGCATTGTAGAGGATCAGCGGGTGCATGTTGCCATCGCCGGCATGAAAGACATTGGCGACATCCAGCCCATACTCCCGGCTCAGCTCGCCAATGCGGCGCAGCACGAACGGCAGGCTGGAGACCGGGATCGTGCCATCGAGGCACATGTAATCATTGATCTGCCCCATGGCACCAAAGGCCGATTTGCGGCCCAGCCAGATGCGCTTGGCCTGATCGGCATCGGCGGCGGCGCGCAACTCTACCGGGTTGTGCCGCTGCGCAATCTCGGTGATCAGGCCCAATTGGTGCCGGATTTCCGCCTCCGCCCCCTCCACCTCGACTATCAGCAGCGCCTCGCAATCGGGGTAGCCCGCGCGGGCGAAATCTTCGCAGGCCTTGATGCAGGGCCCGTCCATGAACTCGATCGCCACCGGCAGCACGCCCGCCTTGATGATATCGGTCACACAGGCCCCCGCCACCTCGGAGGACTGGAACCCGATCAGCACTGGCAGCGCGCCCTCGGGCTTGGGCAGGATGCGCAAATACGCCTCTGTCACCACGCCCAATTGCCCCTCCGAGCCGCAGATGACGCCCAGAAGGTCCAGCCCCGCCGCATCCGACCACGGGCCGCCCACCTCCACCACCGTGCCATCCATCAGCACCATGGTCACGCCCAGCAGATTGTTGGTGGTGACACCATATTTCAGACAATGCGCCCCGCCGGAATTCATGGCGATATTGCCGCCAATCGCACAGGCCAGTTGGCTGGACGGGTCGGGCGCGTAAAAGAACCCCTCGCCCTCGACCGCCGCCGTCACGGCCAGATTGGTGCGCCCTGCCTCAACCCGGATGAAGCGGTCGGCCAGACTGACCTCCAGCACCGCCGTCATCCGCGCCAATCCCAGAATGACACTGTCCGCCGTCGGCAAGGCGCCCCCTGCCAGCGAGGTGCCCGCCCCGCGCGGCACCACCGGCACGCCCTCCTCGTGGCAAACCCGCAAGGCCGCCGCCACCTCCGCCGTGGAGCGCGGCAGGATCGCCGCCATGGGCGGGCAGCGATAGGCCGAGAGCGCGTCGCATTCATAGGCGCGCAGCTCGACACCGGCGTCGATCACCGCATCCGCAGGCAGCACGGCGCGCAACCGCGTCACGATCCGCGCCTTGCGCGACAGGATCAGCGGGCTGGGAACAGGCATGTCCATGGCGACCTCCAGTCTATTGGTAAATTTATATAACCAATTTTGCCATTTGGCAAGCGCCGCGCCACAGGCTATCCAAGGGTATGGAAGCCCTCACCCTGCTGCGCCTTTTCTCGCCCCTCGATCTTGCCGCCGCCACCTATGCGCTGGCGGGCGGCATGGCCCTGCATTGGGCGATTGAAAGCCCGCGCCTGCCGCGTGCCTCGGTGTCGCAGATCCTCAGCCATTATCGCCGCGACTGGATGCGCGAATTCGTCACCCGGCAACCGCGCATCTTTGACGCGACCATCCTGGACGGGCTGCGGCAAGGCATCACCTTCTACGCCTCCAGCTGCCTGCTGGCCCTCGGCGCCGGGCTGGCCTTGCTGGCCGATACCACACCGCTGCAAGGGCTGGCGCAAAGCTTTGATCTGGCCAGTGACCCGGCCCTGCTGGTCAAGGCCAAGATCCTGTTCACGCTGGGTTTTGTGGTGAATGCCTTCCTGAAATTCGTCTGGTCGCACCGGCTGTTCGGCTATTGCTCGGTGCTGATGGCCTCGGTGCCGAATGACCCCGGCCACCCCCGCGCCTATGACCGCGCCGCGCGCGCCGCCGAGGTGAACATCACCGCTGCCCGCAACTATAACCGGGGTCTGCGCTCGGTCTATTTCGCGCTTGGCTCGCTGGGCTGGCTGCTGGGGCCCTGGGCGCTGCTGCTGACCATGACGGCCACCTTTGCCACCCTGACGCGGCGCGAATTCGCCTCGCAAAGCCGGGCCGCCATCGTCGCGCGCCTGTCGGAAGACGCGTGAGCGGCTGTCAGGGCAGCATGGGGGGCTGTCTGCCCCCCACGGCCCTACGGGCCTCCCCCCGAGGATATTTTTGAACAGAAAAAGCAAAAGTGCGGATCTGCTCTTTTTCTGTCTGAAAATATCCTCGGGGGGTGCGGGGGGCGAAGCGCCCCCGCGGCGGCGATCAGGCCTTGCGCAGGCTCATCCGGCCTTCGCGCAACCAAGCGAGCAGCGTGAGGCTCGCCGCGAGGATCAGCCAGGCCCAGGCGGGCAGGATTTCCGCCACGCGCACATCCTGGCTGACATAGGCGCCGCGTGGGGTGATGCCCAGCCAGCCGCGCCCGGCGGCGGTGCGACCCTCGCCCACGGCGCGCAGGTCGGGCATGCCGTCCTCCAGCCGCAAGATGCCACCGCCCGTGCCCTCCAGATAGGGGCGCAGGGGATCGGCGCTGGCGAGGGTTTGCTCGAACTCGCGCGGCGCGGGCGGGCCGACAGCCACGACAGTGGCGAGATCATCTTGCGCCATCCGATAGAGGCCCACCAAAGGCGCCGCGATTTCAATGCTGTAGAGGCCGGGGCCGCGCTGTGGCAGGGTGACCTGTTGCTCGGCGCCATCCGGTCCGGTCAGGCTCAGCGGGCCCGGAGGCACGGCGGCCAGCGTGCGGCGGGTGATGCGGATCGTGCCGTCGCCCGTGGTTGCCGCAAGGATTTCCTCCTCCAGCTCCGGTTCTTTCAGCATCCAATGCGCCAGCCGCCGCAGCAACTCCAGCTGCGGACCGCCACCCTCATAGCCGCGCCCCCAAAGCCAGGCGTGGTCTGAGGCCAGCACCGCCACCCGCCCCTCACCCTCGCGCGACAGGACCAATAGCGGCTTGCCTTCCAGCCCCTGCATCACCACCTGCCCCGCCCCGCGCGCCGCGATCTCGATCTGGCGGAACCAGCGCCCCCAACCGCCCGCAGGCGCTTGTTTTTCAAGGCCTTGCGTCACCGGATGGCGCTGCCCCAGATCGGTCAGTTGCGGTTTGAAGCCGCCCTCCAGCACGCGGCTGGTGGTGGTGACGGGCAGAATATCAGCCAGAGGCGAGCGCCAAAGGCTGTCGGCCGTGCCAAACTCCGGCCCTGCCGCCACCAGCACCGTGCCGCCGCGCAGCACATAATCGCGCACGTTTTCAAGGTATTGCGTCGGGAGGATGCCCCGAAGGCGATAGCGGTCGAAGATGATCAGGTCAAATTCGTCGATCTTTTCCACGAACAGCTCGCGGGTGGGGAAGGCGATCAGCGACAGTTCCTCCACCGGGATGCCATCCTGCTTTTCCGGCGGGCGCAGGATGGTAAAATGCACCAGATCGACCGAAGGGTCTGATTTCAACAGGTTACGCCAGACCCGCTCGCCGGTATGCGGCTCGCCCGAAACCAGCAGCACCCGCAGCCGGTCGCGCACGCCATTGATGGCGGTGACGCTGGCATTGTTGCGCGTGGTCAGCTCACCCGGCCCCTCGCTCACCTCGAATTGTAGCACATTCTGCCCGCCATGCGGCAGGGTGACCGGCAGATCGAGGTCTTCGCCTACGGGCACCGAGTAATATTCCGCCGGGCCGCCATCCACCGCGATGGACAGTTCGGCCATGCCCTGCGCCTCAGTCGGCACCGCACCCTGATCCTCGATGCGCAGGGTCAGGGCCACCGGCTCGCCCAGGATGGCAAAGGCGGGGGCGTTTTTCACGATCAGGCGGCGGTCCCAATCGCGGCTGCGCCCGGTCAGCGCCAGATGCACGGGTGCGGGAGAATGTGGTTTCAGATCAAGGTCATGCGCCTGCCCGTCGCTGATGATCACCGCGCCTGCAATGCGGTCGCGCGGCTCGGCGGCGAGGGCCTCGGCGAGGGTCGCCATCACCGGAGAGCCGCCGTCACCCGGCGCGTCGCGCAGCGGCACGACGCGCAATTCGGTATTGGGCAGCCCCGCGACCTCGGCTCGCAAGGCGGCCAAGGCGGTTTCGGTCTGCGCCGTGCGGTCGCCGACCGACTGGCTGGATGTCTGATCGACAATCGCGATCACGATGTCGGACAGCGGCTTGCGGTCTTCCTCTTGCAGCGAGGGGTTGGCCAGCGCCGCCAGCAGCGCCAGCGCCGCCAGCCCCCGCCAGGGCCAGCCCGCAAGGCCGCGCAGCAATGCCAGAATCACAGCGCCAAACGCCAGCGCCGCCAGCCCTCCCAGCAGCCAGACAGGCACCAGCGGATCAAGGATCAGCGCGCTCATTGCCCCAGCCTTTCCAGCAATGCAGGCACATGCACCTGATCGGATTTATAATTGCCCGTAAAGACATGCATGATGATGTTGATCCCAAAACGCCAGGCGATCTCGCGCTGGCGCTCGCCGGTGCTGCCGCGCCCGACCGGGTAAACCGGCACGCCGCGATCATCCACCGCCCAGGCCGCCGCCCAGTCATTGCCGCCGATGACCACCGGGGTCACGCCGTCATTGAGGCTGCGGAACGGCATGCCGTCGGCCTGCGCGGCATCGGGCGGGGCTTGCTCCACCCAGATCGGGCCATTCTGGCGGCCGGGGAAATCTTGCAGCAGATAGAAGGTGCGGGTCAGCACATGGTCGGGCGGCACTTGCTCCAGCGGCGGGATGTCGAGCGCGGCGGCGATCAGTTGCAACCGGCGCGATTCCGGCGAGGTGCCGCCCGCCATTCCGGCGTCGCGGGTATCAAACAGGATCATGCCGCCGGTGCGCAGGAACTGGTTCAGCTTGCCATAGGCCGCGACCGAGGGGATCGGCTGATCCGCCGTCACCGGCCAGTAGAGGAAGGGGAAAAAGGCCAGCTCATCGGCCTCCAGATCCACGCCCATCGGCTCCGCCGGTTCAATGGTGGTGCGGGCGAAAAGCTGTTGGCGGAGGCCGTCAAGCCCTTGTTTTGAAAGCTGATCCACCTTGGTATCGCCGGTGACGACATAGGCCAGACGCAGCTCGGTGGTGGCCTCGATCGCGAAGGCATCGGCGCCTTGCGCCTGTGCCTGCGGCGGAGCCAGCAGCAGCAGCGACAGCGCGGCGGTCAGCGCGCCAAGGCGGCCCGAGAGCCGCAGCGCTGCCAGCACATCGACCATCAGCAGGCACAGCGCGAGGGCGAGGGCGGCGCCTTTCAGCGGCATCTCGGCCTGTGCCACCGCGCCCTCGACCGGGACGGAGGCGGGCCATTCGGCAGGGCTCAAGCGGGTGTCTGCGCCGATCACATTCAGCGCCACACGGCGATCTTCGCCCGCGTAAAGGCCGGGCGGCAGGTCGGGGCCGGGGGCGGCGCCCGCCAGATCCTCGCCCTTCACACCGGGCAGGCCCTGCGGCGCCTGCACCGCGCCGAAGGCATCCAGCACTGTGTCGGCCTGAAAGGTCTGGCCCTTCAGATCGGCGGCCTCGGGCAGGGCCGGGCGGGTGGAAATGGCAAGCCTTTCAAGCATTTGCACAAAAAGCCCCGAGAGCGGCAGCGAAGACCATTCGGCATTGGCCGTCACATGCACCAGCACCACCTGCCCCTGCCCCAGCACCTTTCGGGTGACCAGCGGGGTGCCGTCTTCCAGCGTGGCGATGGTGCGGGCGGCCAGATCGGGGTCGGGCTGGGCCAGCACCTGCGCCTTGACCGAGACCTCGGGCGGGACGGGCAGGCCGAAGAACGGGCTGCCTTCGGGGAAGGCGGCAAGGGTTTTCGGGTCGCCCCAGCTCATCGCGCCGCCCAACTCCCGGCCGCCTTCACGCAGGCGCACCGGCAGCAGCGGGTCTTCCTCGCTGCGGGCGATGTCAGAGGCGGCGAGTTTCGGCCCGGCAAAGCGCAAGAGCAACCCGCCCTTTTCCACCCATTTAATCAAGGCGTTCGCCTCCTCGCCCGTCACGCGGGCGATATCGGCCAGCACGATCACATCGGGGTTGGCGGTGATGACATCAGCCAGATTGCCCGTCACCAGATCGGCCACCGGGGCGAGGGCCTGTTCCAGATAATGCGTGGGCGAGAGCAGCAAAAGCCCCTCGCGCCCGGCACCGCCGCCGATCAGCGCGACCTTGCGGCGCTTGAGGCTGTCATCGGTCAGGGTCACGGCGCCCGCATGGCGCTGGCCGGAAATCTCGAACCTTGTCAGACGGTTACGCAATTCCGGCGGCAGGTTCAGTGCGGTCTCGGCGGTGGTTTGGCCGGTAGCGAAGGTCAGCGTGGCGCGGGCCAGCTCGCGTTCGATCCCGGCGGGATCGAGGCCGCGGGCGGAGACCTCGACCTCTGACTGGCTGCCCGCGGGGAGGCGGTCGGCGGTCAGTTGCACGGCGCCATCCTGAAAGGTGACGGGGCGCAGCGCGAGCAAAGGGCGCGGGGTTTCAAAGACGCGGACGGTGCCTATGGTTTGCAGAGCGGCCAGCAGGTCGGCACGGCCGGGATGAGCGAGACCATCGGAAATCCAATAGGTATCAAAGGCTTGCGACGGCAGGGCGGCAATCCAGCGGGCCATGTCGGCGGGGGCGAAGGGCTGCGGTTGCAAGCCACCGAGGCGCGGCATCAGCGCGTCGGCGGCCTGAAATTGCGGCGCCTGCGGCGCGTCGGTCAGCCGGATCAACGCCAGCGTGCGCCCGGCGCGGCCTGCATTTTCTGCAATCATTTCAGCACGTTCCACCCGGCGCGGCCAGTCGCGGGCATCGGCCCAGCTGCCATCCATCACGATCAGCAAGGGCGCATCGGAGCCGGGATCAGCGGGCGTGGGATTGAGAATGGGGCCGGCAAAGCCGAAGATGGCGGCGGTGAGGGCGGCGGCGCGCAAGAGGAGCAGCCACCACGGGGTGCGGTCGGTCTCGCTGTCTTCGTCCTTCAGGCCCAAAAGCAGCGTAACCCCCGGAAAACGCCGGAGAATCGGCGCAGGCGGCACGGCGCGCAGCAAGATCCACAGCACAGGCAACGCCACCAGCGCCAGCAGGATCAAGGGGGCAGCAAAGCCCAGAGGGCCGATCATCCACATTAAAGAGCGGCCTCCAAGGCCTTGTAAAGCCACAATAAAACAGGTTGCGCCCCCTGCCCTGTGTCATGGGAGGCGAGATGCCAGCCCGCCGCGCGGGCCAGTTGGGCGAGGCGGTCGCGGCGTTCGGCCAGCCGGGCGCGGTAGCGGGCGCGCAGATCGCCTGCGCGCAAGGTTTCAAACCGCAGGCTGCCGCCCATGGAGGTGAAGATGGTGCGCCCGTCGAAGGGGAATGTTTCCTCTGCTGGATCAAGCACTTGCAGCAATACGCCGCGCGCGCCCCGGTCGGTGGCGGCGGCCATCGCGGCCTCGACCCCGGCCAGATCGCCCATGAAATCGGAGATCAGCACGACCCGGCCATGGGGGGCGATGCCGGTGACCTCGGGGCGGCCATAATCGGGGGCTGAAGGGTAATTCTCTATACGCTTTTCGCCCGTTTCAGGGGGCAAAGTGTAACCGGCTATACGCTTTGCCTGCCCGGACCTGTCATCACCGATACTGTTTTGCAAAAGCGCCGCCGCCAGACGCTCCAGCTGCGCGCGACCGGGGCGCGGCGGGGCCAGATCGCCCATCAGCCCGACGCGCTCGCCGCCGCGCAGAAGAAGGCTGGCGAGGGCGAGGGCCAGAAGCTGCGCCCGGTCGGATTTGGCGGGGCGGCTCTTGTCGCCGGTGAAAGACATGGAGGCGGAGGCATCGACCCAGAGCGACACGCTTTGCGCCGATTGCCATTCGCGCTCGCGCACATATTGCACATCGCCCAGGGCAGAGCGGCGCCAGTCGATCGCGCGGGCGGCATCGCCGGAATGGGCCTGGCGGTATTGCCAGAACTCGTCGCCCTGCCCTGCGCGGCGGCGGCCATGCTCACCAAAGGCCACCGAGGCCGCCAGATGATCGGCGGCAGCCAGAAGCGGCGGCAGCGCGGCGCCGAGGGCGGCGGCGCGGGCGCGCAGACTGGAAGGCGCTGCGGCGCTGGTCACGCCGCCGCCTCAAGCCGCAGGCTGCGGGCGGTGGCGGTCTCGATCACGCTGGCGATGCTGTCGCCCCGCGCCCGGGCGGCGAAGGTCAGCGCGACGCGGTGGGTGAGGACGGGGCGCGCCAGCGCCGCGACATCGGCCACCGAGGGCGCGAGGCGGCCCTCCAGCAGCGCGCGGGCGCGGACGGCCAGCATGAAGGCTTGCGCCGCGCGGGGGCCGGGGCCCCATGAGAGCGTATCGGCCAGGGCCGCGCCCTCGGGCTCGCCGGGGCGGCAGGCGCGGACCAGATCGAGGATGGAATCGACCACCTTTTCGCCCACGGGCATGCGGCGGATGACCTCTTGCGCCTCCAGAAGTTCCGTGGCGGTGAAGACCTGATGCGCCCGCGCCTCATCAATGCCGGTGGTGGCGAGGAGGATGTCGCGCTCGGCGGTGCGCGTCGGGTATTCCACGTCGATCTGGAACAGGAAGCGGTCCAACTGCGCCTCGGGGAGCGGATAGGTGCCTTCCTGCTCGATGGGGTTCTGGGTGGCGAGGACGTGGAAGGGGCGGCCCAGCGGGCGGTGCTGGCCTGCGATGGTGACCTCGCGTTCCTGCATGGCTTGCAGCAGCGCCGATTGGGTGCGCGGGCTGGCGCGGTTGATCTCGTCGGCCATCAGCAGTTGGCAGAAGATCGGGCCTTCGAGGAAGCGGAAGGCGCGGCTGCCATCGGGGGCGGTTTCCAGCACTTCGGAGCCGAGGATGTCGGCGGGCATCAGGTCTGGCGTGAACTGGATGCGGCTGCCATGCAGGCCCATGACGGTGGAGAGCGTGTCGACAAGCCGGGTTTTGCCAAGGCCCGGCAGGCCCACCAGCAGCCCGTGCCCCCCGCAAAGCATGGCGCCCAGAACAAGGTCGACGACCCGTTCCTGCCCGATGAAGCGGCGGTTGATCGAGGCCTTGGCCTCGGCCAGCTTGGCGCCCAGGGTTTCGATCCGGTCCAGCAGCGCTTCTGTCATGACAATGCCCTTCAACGGTTTATACTGCCCATTTAAGCGGTTCGCGCCGCCGGGCACAAATGACAAAAGCGAAAGTGCGGCAAATGGCAGAGAACATTCTGGCGGAAGCGACGAAGGCGGCCAAGAAGGGGCCGCCGCCGGTGCATCTGTGGAATCCGCCCTATTGCGGCGAGATGGATATGCGGATTGCGCGCGACGGGACGTGGTTTCACGAGGGCTCGCCGATTGGCCGGGCGCCGATGGTGCGGCTGTTTGCCTCGATCCTAAAGCTGGAGGAGGGGCGGTTCTATCTGGTGACCCCGGTGGAGAAGCTGGGGATCACGGTGGAGGATGCGCCCTTTGTGGCGGTGGATTTCACGGTTGAGAACGGCGTGGTGGAGTTTGTGACCAATGTGGAGGACCGGGTGGTGCTGGGGCCGGAGCATGGGTTGCGGATGGAGGGCGGCGCGCCTTACGTGATGGTGCGGCGGGGCTTGGAGGCGCGGGTGGACCGCAAGAGCTTTTACCGGCTGATGGAATTGGGCGAGGTGGAGGGGGAGTGGTTCGGTGTGCGGTCGTCGGGGGTGTTTTTCCCGGTGATGCGGGCGGCGGAGTTGGGGTGATGGCCGAGGCCATTGCCGAGGTCTTGCGCCACCGCTCTTACATCGGGCCGGTGACCCGAAGCCACGGGGTGGGCCGCCCGCCCTGCCGGGGGCGGGCGATGGCCTCTCGGTCTTGGGTGAACGGCTTTTGCGTCCTCGCTCCCACAAGGCCCGGGAAACGCGCTGCTTTTCCGGTTTCCGGCCCGTCTTATGGCCGAGGCCATTGCCGAGGTCATGTTGAAACGTCAGCGAGTTCGGGCCGGTGGCCCGAAGCCACCGGGTGAGCCGCCCGCCCTCCGGGCGGCGGGCGCTTCGCTCCCACCGGGGCAGGCACTGGCCTCTCGATGGACTTGCTGAAACGGTCTTGCGGCCCCGCTCCCACAGGGCCGGCGAAACGCGGTGCGTTTCCGGTATCCGGCCCCTTGAGCGACGGACGGCCCGCGCCCGTCCCGCCGGGCGGGCTTTGCCCCGCGGTCCTTGTAGAAAGGGTCTTGCTTCGCCGTTCCCGCAGGGCTGGGGGAGACGCGGTGCGTTTTCTGATCCGTCCCGATTGGCCGAGGCCATTGCCGAGGTCATGTTAAAACGTCAGCGAGTTCGGGCCGGTGGCCCGAAGCCACCGGCCAGCGCCCGCCCCGCCATTGGCGGGCGCTTCGCACCCGCCGGGGCAGGCTCTGGCCTTTCGATGACTTGCTGAAATGGTCTTGCGGCCCCGCTCTCACAGGGCCGGGGAAACGCAGTGCGTTTCCGGTTTCCGGCCCCTTGACCGACGGACGGCCCGCGCCCGTCCCGCCGGGCGGGCGATGGCCTCTCGGTCGCGGGTTGAACGGGTCTTGCTCCACCGCTCCCACAGCTTCGGGGAAACGCCGTGCGTTTCCGGTGTCCGGCCCCGACCCCTTCCCCACTTTCCCCTTTCCCCACAGGTGATTCCCCGCTATAGCCCGCCGATCCGTCACGCACCCTTGGAGGGTGGCGGATCAATGCATGCTAATTACGGAGATACCAATGGCACGCGAGATCGAAGATCTTATTGCCGATGTGCGCACGGGGTCGGGCAAGGGGGCCGCTCGTCAGGCACGTCGCGAGGGGTTCGTCCCCGGCATCGTCTATGGGGACAAGCAAGAGCCTGTCGCCATCCAGATGAACTACAACACCCTGCTGAAGCGCCTGCGTCAGGGCCGCTTCCTCTCCACCCTGTTCAACCTGAAAGTGGCAGGCCAGCCCGACGTTCACGTCGTCTGCCGCGGCGTTCAGCGCGATGTGGTGAAAGACCTGCCGACCCATGTGGACTTCATGCGCCTGCACGATGACAGCCGCATCAACCTGTTCATCCACGTGACCTTCATCAACCACGACGCGGCCCCCGGCCTGAAGCGTGGCGGCACCCTGACCGTGGTGCGCCCGGAAGTGGAACTGGAAGTCCTCGCCTCCGACATCCCGTCGGAAATCGTGGTGGACCTGACCGGCAAGACCTTCGGCGATGTCATCCACATCGAAGACGTGACCCTGCCGAACGGCGCCAAGCCGACCATCGACCGCAATTTCGTGATCGCCAATATCACGGCCCCCTCGGGTCTGGTGGCCGAAGAGTAATCCTTTTCCTTCAGGGGAAAGGCGGGCGCGGCAGGGCAACCTTGCCGCGCCTTTTCTTTTGGCGGCGGGCATGGCAGGCTGCGACCATGGCCCGCAAACAAAGTGAGACCCGCCTGCCCGCCCCCTTTCTGCGACAGGTGCGCCTGCGCCCGGAGATGTGGCAGGCCCAGCCGGAATATCCCTTCAGCCTGCCCTTCCTGCATGCCGAATTCGCGCTGGAGTTCACCGCCCCCGTCACCATTCTGGTGGGCGAGAATGGCAGCGGCAAATCCACCCTGATCGAGGCGATGGCCGCGCTGTCGGGCTTTGACGAGGCGGGGGGCGGCCAGGGCTATCGCCCGGTGGATCATGCGCAGGCGCTGGAGGTGAATGGCGCGGCCCTCGGCGCCGCGCTGCGCGCCAGCTGGCTGCCCAAGGTCACACGGGGCTGGTTCTTCCGCGCCGAGAGCTTTTATGCCGTCGCGCGCTATCTGGACGAGGCCGCGCGCGCCAGCGGCGGCGCCCCGCCCGATTTCCTGTCGCACAGCCATGGCGAGGGCTTCCTGCGCGTCTTTGCCGAGCGGATGGACCGGCAGGGCCTCTATTTCCTCGACGAACCCGAAAGCGCCCTGTCGCCGAAACGCCAGCTGGAGCTGCTGCGGCACCTGGCGGCGCTGGCCCACCGCCCGATGGCGCAGGTGATCATGGCC
The DNA here is from genome assembly GCF_016792925.1 of Gemmobacter sp. Lineage (GTDB taxonomy): Bacteria > Pseudomonadota > Alphaproteobacteria > Rhodobacterales > Rhodobacteraceae > Gemmobacter. Next base: position 6,208 of record NZ_JAEULU010000219.1, on the reverse strand, counting down.
ACCCATTCGCCGCTTTTGATGGCCGTGCCCGGCGCACAGGTGCTGGAGATCACCCGCGAGGGCGTGCGCGCGGTGGATTGGCGCGACACGGCCCATATGCGCCTCTACCGCCACTTCGCCCTCGACCCGGAAGAGTTTCTGCGCGAGGCGCTGGCGGGCGAGATTTGACAGCAGGCGGGCGCTGGAATCCCTCCGGACACCCCGATCCCGCCCCGGTCGAGCAAGCCGCCCGGTGCCCTGCCCTTCGGCTGGCCACAGCGCGCGAGGCCGGAGCCTTGATGTCGGCATTTATGTGGAAGGTCTGGTGGAGCAGAGGGGGATCGAACCCCTGACCTCGTCATTGCGAACGACGCGCTCTCCCAACTGAGCTACTGCCCCGCGACCTGAGCGTTTTCTGGCGCTTTGATTTGCGAATGTCAAGCGCCCCGCGCGGCGGCAGAGCGGGATTTTTCAGCCTGCGCCCCCAAGGCTTTGGCGGAGAAAATCGACGATCTGGTCGGCGGGGCGGCTGCCTGCGAGGCGGGCGATCTCGCGCCCCTTGCGATAGAGGATCAGCGCCGGGATGCCCTGAATACGGGCGCGGGCGGCGATCTGGGGGTGGTCTTGGGTGTTCAGCTTGGCCAGCCGGGCGACGGGGGCCAAGACTTTGGCGGCCTTGGCAAATTCCGGCGCCATGGCCCGGCAGGGGCCGCACCACGGCGCCCAGTAATCCACCAGAAGCGGCAGCTCGTCGCCGCGCGTGGCCCTGTCATGGCTGGCCGCATCCAGCACCAGCACGCGGCCCTCGGCCAGCGGATCGCCGCAACTGCCGCATTTCGGGCCCTGGGTCAGACGCGCCAGCGGCACCCGATTGGCCTGGGCGCAGGTGGCGCAGATCAGTTTCACGCTTTCCATGGCCCCTCTCACCATCCGGGCATCGCGGATATGAGCCCATAGGCCAGGGCTCCGGCCAGGGTCGCCAGCACGACCGAGCGGCGGGCATACCAGACCGCCAGCACGGCGAGGCTGCCCCCCCAGAGCGGCGCCCCCTGCCCCAGCATGGGCAAGGCCGAGGCCACGAACAGCGCGGCAATCGCAGCCGGGCCGGTGGCGGCGAGCAGACGCCCCAGCCGCCCCTCGGGCGAGAGGCCCGAGAGGTCCAGCCGGAAGGGCAAGGCGCGGAAAGCCCAGCTGGAGGCGCCAACGGCGAGGATCAGGGCGAGAACGTCGGGTCTCATGCGGATCTCCGCAGGGCGCCTGTCACCGCCCCGGCGGCCATGCCCGCCAGCAGCGCCAGCGTCGGCTGCCCCGCCAGCGTCAGCGCCACCGTGACCGCCGCCGCCACGGCGATCACCGGCAGTTGCGCCCGCGACAGGATGGACAGCAGCAGCGCCAGAAACAGCGCGGGCAACATGAAGCCAAGCCCCGCCTCCACCGCCGGAAAGCCCGCGAGGGCGCCGCCCCCGGCCAAGGCTCCGGCGACGGTGCCCGAAACCCAGGCACCATAGGCGCCAAGGCCCAGACCCAGCATGAAGGGTTCGGAAAAGCGCCGCCCACGCGCAAGCTCGCCCAAGGCCGCGCCAAACACCTCATCGGTCAGACCAAAGGCCCAGACCCAGGCGCGGCGCGTCTGGCTGCCGCCCGCCGCCCGCATCAGCGCCGGACCATAGGCCAGATGGCGCACGCCCATGGCGATCAGGGTGAAGGCAGAGACAAGCAGAGGCGCGCCTCCGGCCAGCAGCGTCACCGCCAGAAACTGCGCCGCACCGGAATAGATGATCAGCGAAAAGGCCGTGGCCTCGACCAGCGAGAATCCGGCCTGCGCGGCGGCCACGCCAAAGGAAAAGGCGATGGGGACATAGCCAAGCGCCACCGGCACGGCAGCGCCAAGCCCTTGCAGAAACGTCGCGGGAGAGGTGTTTGCGGTCATGCCGCGACCCTCCGGCCCGGCAGCAGAACTGTCAAGCCCGCGCCTTTTTCATCTTGGCCAAAATATCCCGGGGGGTGCGGGGGGCTGGCCCCCCGCTGTTGCGGCACGATGCAGGGGCTGGCCCCCCGCCGAGGTCGCCCGCGCCGCGTCTCAGGGCGGCGCGGGCGCAACAGGGTCAGAGGCGGCCGGGTTGCGCGCCGCCTCTGGCAGGATCATTCGGCGGCTTGGGCGTAGGCCTCGACCGGCGGGCAGGTGCAGATCAGGTTGCGGTCGCCATGGACGTTATCGACCCGGCCCACGGGGGGCCAGTATTTGTCCACCCGGAAGGCGCCGGGCGGGAAGCAGCCCTGTTCGCGCGAGTATTTCCGCGTCCAGTCGGCGACCAGATCGTTCACCGTATGGGGGGCGTGGCGCAGCGGGCTGTCTTCGGCCGCGATCTCGCCGGCCTCGACCGCCGCGATCTCGGCGCGGATGGCGTGCAGGGCGGTGATGAAACGGTCGATCTCGGCCTTGGTCTCGCTCTCCGTCGGCTCCACCATCAGGGTGCCGGCCACCGGCCAGCTCATCGTGGGAGCGTGGAAGCCGTTGTCGATCAGGCGCTTGGCGATGTCATCCACTGTCACGCCATGGTCGGCAAAGGGGCGGGTGTCGAGGATACATTCATGCGCCACCCGGCCCCGGTTGCCCATGAACAGCACCGGATAGGCGCCGCGCAGGCGGGCGGCGATGTAATTGGCGTTGAGGATCGCCACGCGCGTCGCCTGCGTCAGCCCCTCACCGCCCATCATCAGGCAATAGGCCCAGGAGATCAGCAGGATCGAGGCCGAGCCATAGGGGGCGGCGCTCACCGGGCCTTCGGAGCCCCCAATCTCAGGGTGGCCCGGCAGATGCGGGGCCAGATGGGCTTTCACACCAATCGGGCCCATGCCGGGGCCGCCGCCGCCATGCGGGATGGCGAAGGTTTTATGCAGGTTCAGGTGGCTGACATCGCCGCCGATCTGCCCCGGTTTCACGAGGCCCACCATGGCGTTCATATTGGCGCCGTCGATATAGACCTGCCCGCCGAACTCATGGGTGATGGCGCAAATCTCGCGGACGGTTTCCTCGAACACACCATGGGTAGAGGGATAGGTGATCATGCAGGCCGCCAGACGGGTGCCCGCCTCGGCGGCCTTGGCGCGGAAATCCTCCACATCCACATCGCCATTGGGCGAGGATTTCACCACCACCACCTCCATGCCGCACATCTGGGCCGAAGCGGGGTTCGTGCCATGGGCGGAAACCGGAATCAGGCAGACCTTGCGCTGATCATCGCCGCGCGACCGGTGATAGGCCTGAATGGTCAAAAGCCCCGCATATTCGCCCTGCGCGCCGGAATTCGGCTGCATGCTCATGGCGTCATAGCCGGTGATCTCGCACAGCTTTTCCGACAGATCGGCAATCGCCTCGGCATAGCCTGCGGCCTGATCGGCGGGCACGAAGGGGTGGAGGCTGCCGAATTCGGGCCAGGTGATCGGCATCATCTCGGCGGCGGCATTCAGCTTCATGGTGCAGGAGCCCAGCGGGATCATCGCGCGGTCCAGCGCCAGATCGCGGTCCGACAGGCGGCGCATATAGCGCATCATCTCGGATTCGGCGCGGTTCATGTGGAAGACCGGATGGGTGAGAACCTCGGACTGGCGCAGCAGCTCCACCGGGAAGCCCAGATCGCCCTCGGGCAGCGGGGCATCCAGAATGCCGAAGGCGCGCAGCACGCGGCGCAGCACGTCCTCGTTGGTGGTCTCGTCCAGCGAAATGCCGACGTGATCATGGCCCACTTTGCGGAAGTTCAGCCCCTCGGCCCGGGCGGCGGCGAGGATGCCCGCCTGCCCCACGCCGACCTCTACGGTGATCGTGTCGAAGAAATGCTTGGGCGGCAGGGTGGCGCCCGCCGCGCGGAGCGCCTTGGCCAGGCGGATGGTGTAGCTATGCACGCGTTCGGCGATGGCGCGCAGGCCCTTGGGGCCGTGGAAGACGGCATACATCGAGGCCATCACGGCGAGCAGTGCCTGCGCGGTGCAGACGTTGGAGGTGGCTTTCTCGCGCCGGATATGTTGCTCGCGGGTTTGCAGCGACAGGCGATAGGCCTTGTTGCCGCGCGCGTCGATCGAGACGCCGACGATGCGGCCCGGCATGTTGCGCTTGTAATCGTCGCGGCAGGACATGAAGGCGGCATGCGGGCCGCCATAGCCCATCGGCACGCCAAAGCGCTGCGCCGAACCCACGGCAATATCCGCCCCCATCTCGCCCGGTGCTTTCAGCATCATCAGCGCCAGCAGATCGGTCGCCACCACCGCCACGGCCTTGGCAGCGTGGAGGCTGTCGATGAAGGGCGTGAGGTCGCGGACATGGCCCCAGGTGCCGGGATATTGGAAGATCGCGCCGAAAACGCGGGTGGCATCAAGCTCTTCCGGGGCGCCGGTCAGGATCTCGATCCCCAGCGGCAGGGCGCGGGTGCGGATCACCTCGATGGTTTGCGGATGGCAGTTTTCGTCGATGAAAAAGGCGCGGGCCTTCGATTTCGACACGCGCTCGGCCATGGTCATGGCCTCGGCCGCAGCGGTGCCTTCATCCAGCAGCGAGGCATTGGCGACATCCAGCCCGGTCAGATCGCAGACCATGGTTTGATAGTTCAGCAGCGCCTCGAGGCGGCCTTGGGCGATTTCGGGCTGGTAGGGGGTATAGGCGGTATACCAGGCCGGGTTTTCCAGAATGTTGCGCTGGATCGCGGGCGGGGTGACGGTGCCGTAATAGCCCTGCCCGATCAGGCTGGTCATCACGCGGTTCTTGGCCCCGACCGCGCGCATTTTCGCCAGCAGCTCGTGTTCCGAGAGCGGCGCCCAGGCCAGCGGCTTGTCCTGCCGGATGGAGGCGGGGATGGTTTCACCGATCAGCTGATCGAGGCTGTCGCAGCCCACGGCCTCCAGCATCTCGGCCATCTCAAGGGGCGAGGGGCCGATATGGCGGCGGTTGGCAAAGTCATACGGGTTATAGTCGGTCGGCGTGAAGGTCATGTCACACATCCCCATGCAGGAGCGGTCCGAGTTTTCGACGAAAACTCGGGTTACGATTTTTCTGCGAAAAATCGGCGGTTCAGCCGATCAGCTCGTTATATTCGTCTTCGTCCATGAAATCGTCGAGGACCGAGAGGTCATCGAGTTTCATCTTGAAGAACCAGGCGGCGCCCAGCGGGTCTTCGTTCACGAGGCCGGGATTGTCGGCCAGTTTGTCATTCACTTCGACGATCTCGCCATCAACGGGAGCGAGGATGTCGGAGGCGGCCTTGACGCTTTCGATCACGCAGACCTCATCGCCCGAGCCCACCTGGGTTTCGGGCTCGGGGAGTTCGACGAAGACCACATCGCCAAGCGCCTCGGCGGCATGGGGGGTGATGCCGACCACCACGAGGTCACCCTCGACGCGAAGCCATTCATGTTCCTTGGTAAATTTCATCTGGGTCACCGTTCAGCGTTTGTAGGTTGTGGGGTGGAAAGGCATGTCTGCGCGGGCCAGGGGCAGGCGCTTGCCGCGCAATTCGGCGGTCAGCGCGCTGTCCAGCGCGGCGGTGGCGACATAGCCCATGGCGATGGGGGCCTCGACCGAGGGGCCGAAGCCGCCGGAGGTGAGGGTGCCAGCGGGCGCGTCGCCTGCGAACAACTCGACGCCTTCGCGCATCGGCGCGCGGCCATCGGGGCGCAGGCCCACGCGCAGGCGCGACGGCCCCTCGGCCAGTTCGCGCAGGATGCGGTCCGCGCCGGGGAAGCCCCCGGCCCGCGCGCCGCCAGCGCGGCGGGCTTTCTGGATGGCCCAGGTGAGGGCCGCTTCGACCGGCGAGGTGGTGGTGTCAATGTCATGGCCGTACAGGCAGAGCCCTGCCTCCAGCCGCAGGCTGTCGCGCGCGCCCAGGCCGATGGCCTCGACCTCGGCCATATCCAGCAGCGCGCGGGCCAGCCCCTCGGCGCCCGCGTCGGGGACCGAGATTTCAAACCCGTCCTCGCCGGTATAGCCGGAGCGGCTGATCCACAGCTCGCCAAACACCGTCGGCACCTGCGCCACATCCATGAAGCGCATGGCGGTAACCGAGGGCACCAGCCGGGCCAGCGCGGTTTCCGCAGCCGGGCCTTGCAGCGCCAGCAGGCAGCGGTCGGTGACCGGGATCACCTCGGTGGTGGCCGACAGATGCGCCTGCATATGGGCGATGTCGGCCTGCTTGCAGGCGGCGTTCACCACGACAAACAGGTGATCGCCGCGATTGGCGAC
>NZ_JAEULU010000147.1 GCF_016792925.1 Gemmobacter sp. | reverse complement strand
AAGCCCGCTGGCCAATCTGCTGGCGGCGCTGGCGATGATCGTGCCCGCTTTTGCGGTGCTGTATCGGCTCAGCGCCTCGCTGCCCGGTCTGGCGCTGGATCGGCAGACCGCCTTTGCCGATGGCTGGGTGGCCACGACGGGCGAGACCGAGACCATCCTGATTCTGGCGTTTTTCACCGGCCTGATCGGGATCGTTCTGGGGGCGCCGCTGTCGCTGATGCCGCAGGGCTCGGTCTTTGCCCTGCTGTGGGAGCTGGTGGCGGGCTGGGTGCAGCTGATGGTTTCGGCCTCCATCCTGACCACGCTTTACGGCCATTACATCGAAAAGCGCCCGCTGCTTTGAAAACCGGAACGGCACTGGCTTGCCAATCGCGCGGGGCTGGGTCTAATCGGCGGCATGAGTGATTTTGCCACAACCGCCCGCCACACCACGGCAGCCCTGCGCGACCTGTTTGATGCCACGCCCCTGCAGCGCAACGACCATCTGTCGGCGCGCTATGGGGCTGAGATCTATCTCAAGCGCGAGGATCTGACCCCGGTGCGCAGCTACAAGCTGCGCGGGGCGTTCAATGCGATGCGCAAGGTGCGGGTGGCGCGGCCCGATCAGGGGCATTTCGTCTGTGCCAGCGCCGGCAATCACGCGCAGGGCATGGCCTATGCCTGTCGCCATTTCGGGGTGAAGGGCACCATCTTCATGCCGGTCACCACGCCGCAGCAAAAGATCGACAAGACGCGCACGTTTGGTGGTGCAGCGGTCGAGATCGTGTTGACCGGCGATTACTTCGACCAGACGCTCGCCGCCAGCCAGGCCTATTGCGCCGAACAGGGGGCGCATTTTCTCTCGCCCTTCGACGACCCCGACGTGATCGAGGGGCAGGCCTCGGTCGCGGTGGAGTTGCTGGAGCAACTGGGCGCCGCGCCCGATCTGGTGGTCCTGCCCGTGGGCGGTGGCGGTCTGGCGTCTGGCGTCACGCGCTATCTGCGCGAGGTCGCGCCGCAAGTCGCCTTCTGCTTTGTGGAGCCTGCGGGTGGTGCCAGCCTGTTGGCCGCCCTGCAAGCCGGGGCGCCGGTCTCGTTGCCGCGCATCAACAGCTTTGTCGATGGGGCAGCGGTGGCCCGGCTTGGCGCCCACACCTATGAGGCCCTGAAATGGGCCGATCCTGCACAGGTGTTGCTCGCGCCCGAGGATCGCATCTGCATCACCATGCTGGAGATGCTGAATGTCGAGGGCATCGTGCTGGAGCCTGCGGGGGCGCTTTCTGTCGATGTTCTGCCGGTCTTGGCAGATGATATTCGCGGTAAAACAGTGGTTTGCGTCACCTCGGGCGGCAATTTCGATTTCGAGCGCCTGCCCGAGGTCAAGGAGCGCGCACAGCGCTATTCCGGCCTGAAAAAGTATTTCATCCTGCGCATGCCGCAGCGCCCCGGTGCCCTGCGCGAGTTTCTGAATATGCTGGGGCCGGATGATGACATCGCGCGGTTCGAGTATCTGAAGAAATCGGCGCGGAATTTCGGTTCGGTCCTGATCGGGATCGAGACGAAACAGGCGCAACAATTTCAGGCCCTCGCAGACCGCATGGATGCAGCTGGGTTCGCCTATCGCGACATCACCGGCGATGAGGCGCTGGCCGAGTTCCTGATCTGAAGCCCGGTCAGGCCCGCCGTTGCGCTCAGGCGGCGCGGCGGGCGATTTCGTCCCGGAAGCTGGCCTTTGCACTGTGATAGGCATGGATCAAGACGCCTCGATCCACCATAGCAGCCTGCCCCGCGCCGCACAGCCGTTCGCCATCCTGACACAGCTTGGCCAATTCGCTCAGCCCCAGGTTCAGCGCGCTGCCCTTGAGGAAATGCATGTCGCTCCCCAGGGCAGAATCATCCACCTCGAGCAGGCGCGCGATCACCTCATCGGTTTCCTCCAGAAAAAGATCGACAACCTCGTCGAACCCGTCGTCGCCCACCTCGGCGCGCAGTTCATCCACCCTTGTCCAGTCAATCATCATCGCCCCCATCGGCCACAACACCACAGGCCAAATCTGGGGCCGAGCCCTTAACATCCGGTTATCTTCTCCCCTCCAGTCATTTTGCATTTTAGGCTTCATCCTCTCTTAATCCGGAGCGGCGAATCTCGACCCAGATTGAGCGGGGAGTTCGTTGTGCCGTATGCAGGTCGTCACGTTCCAATGCCCGAACCGGAGGCCGAAGGCCCCCGGCGCGTCCTTGTCGTGGATGACAGCAAGGCGCAGCGCCGGATTCTGAGCCTTTCGCTGGAGCGTTGGGGGTATCAGGTGACCGAGGCGGGCTCGGCCGAAGAGGCGCTGCGCCATTGCGCGCAAACAGCCTTTGATATTGTGCTGTCCGACTGGGTGATGCCGGGCATGTCTGGCCTGGAATTCTGCAAGGCATTCAGGGCCTTACCCAGCGAGCGCTATGGCTATTTTGTTTTGTTGACCTCCAAGTCGGAGAAAGGCGAAATTGCGGATGGTCTTGATGGCGGGGCCGATGACTTTCTCACCAAGCCGGTGAATTCGGACGAATTGCATGCCCGCCTGCGCGCCGGCGAGCGCATCATCGGCATGCAGCGCGAGCTGGTCGCCAAGAACCGGCTGATCGGCGCCACGCTGGATGAGCTGCAAAAGCTCTATGATTCGCTCGACCGCGATCTGATCGAGGCGCGCAAGCTGCAGCAAACCCTCGTGCGCGAACGGCATCGCGTGTTCAGCCATGGCACTGCCTCGATCCTGTTGCGCCCTTCCGGTCATGTGGGGGGCGATCTGGCCGGGTTTTTCGACATCAGCGCGCGTCGCATTGCGCTCTATTCGGTGGATGTTTCCGGGCATGGCGTCGCCTCCGCCATGATGACCGCGCGGCTGGCGGGCATGTTGTCGGGCGCGGCGCCCGATCAGAACATTGCGCTGACGGGCGGTGTGGATGGCAACCGTGGCGCCTGGCCGCCCGAGATGGTGGCGTGGCGGCTCAACCGGATGATGCTGGACGATATTCAGGTCGAGCAGTATTTCACCATGGCCTATGCCGAAATCGACATGTTGACCGGAAAGGTGATGCTGGTGCAGGCCGGGCATCCCCATCCGCTGCTCATCCGTGCCTCGGGGGAGATCGAGCAACTGGGCCAGGGTGGCATGCCGATTGGCCTTTTGCCCAATGTGGGTTTTGACCGGATCGAGACGACGCTTTTGCCCGGTGACCGGCTGTTTCTGGTGTCAGATGGCGTGACGGAATGCCCTGATCCCGACGGCAACGAGATGGGCGCCGAGGGCTTGATCAGCTTTCTGCGCGAGAATACCGAACTCGAGCCTCCCGACCTGTTCGAGGCGCTTGTCTGGCAACTGAACCGCTTCGCTGGTGGCCGTGACTTCCCGG
>NZ_JAEULU010000123.1 GCF_016792925.1 Gemmobacter sp. | reverse complement strand
TCAACACGCGGTCACAGAAATTGCGCACCAGATTGAGGTCATGGCTGATCATGATGAGGCCAATGCCGCGATCCCGCACCAGCCCGTCCAGAATATTCAGCACTTGCAGGCGCACGGTCACATCCAGCGCGCTGGTCGGCTCATCGGCGATCACCAGATCGGGGTCGGCCAGCAGCATCATCGCGATCATGACGCGTTGACCCATCCCGCCCGAAATCTCGTGAGGGTACAGATCATGCACCCGCTCGGGGTCGCGGATCTTCACGGCGGCCAGCATCTCCAGCGTTTTCGCCCGCGCTTCGGCCCGGCTGACCGGGAAATGCCGCAGCAGGGTTTCGGCCACCTGTTGCCCGACGCGCTGAATGGGGTTCAGGCTGAATTTCGGGTCTTGCAGGATCATCGACATGCGGCGCCCCCGCACCTTGAGCATCTGCGCCTCGGTCAGCGCGAGCAGGTCTTCGCCCTCAAAGCGCAAGGCATCAGCGGTGACGCGGGCACCGGGCAGCAGGCGCAACAGCGCCCGCCCGACGGTCGATTTGCCCGAGCCGCTTTCGCCCACGATCCCGAGGCGTTCGCGCCCCAGGGTGAAGGACACGCCGCGCACCGCGTCGACAGGCGCACCGGGATAGCGGATGCAGAGGTTCTGCACCTCCAGAATGGGCTGCTCCATCGCCTTACCTCCGGTTCATCTGTTTGGGGTCCAGCGCATCGCGCAACCCATCGCCCAGCAGGTTGAACGCCAGGCTGACGCAAAGGATGGAGAGGCCGGGAAAGGTGACCAACCACCAGCTGTCGATCATGTAGCGCCGCCCGGTGGCGATCATCGCGCCCCATTCGGGCAAGGGCGGCTGCGCGCCCAAGCCCAGAAACCCAAGCCCCGCGGCCGTGAGGATCACGGTGGCCATGTTCAGCGTCAGCCGGATCAGCACCGAAGGAAGGCACATCGGCACGATGGATTTCACGATGATCCGCGTGCTGGAGGCGCCTTGCAGCCGCGCGGCGGCGATGTAATCGGCCTTGCGGAAGGTCATCGTCTCGGCCCGTGCCAGCCGGGCAATTGGCGGCCATGCGGTCAGGCCGATGGCGATGATGGCGTTGTTCAGGCTGGGGCCAAGGGCCGCCACAAAGGCCAGCGACAGGATCAGCGACGGGAAAGACAGGAAAATATCGGTCACTCGCATCATCACGGTATCAATGCGCCCGCCGTGATAGCCCGCCACCGTGCCCACCATCAGCCCGATGGGGCCCACCACGATGGACACCAGAAACACGATGGTCAGGGTGATGCGCGCGCCCCAGATCAGGCGGGAAAAAATGTCGCGCCCCAACTCGTCGGTGCCGAACAGATGGCCGTTGCCCGGCGGTTGCAGCACATTGTTCAGGTCTTGCAGATAGGGGTCATGCGTGGCGATCAGCGGGGCAAACCCCGCCGCCAGGATCAGCACGGCCAGCACCGCCAGCCCAAAGGCCGAGGTCGGCTGCCGCAGCAGAAAGCTCAGGATATTGCGCAGGGCGAGGAGCGGCCCCGGCAGGCGGGAGGCTTGCGTGGTCATTTGGTCCTCGGGTCAAAGAAGCGATAGAGCAGGTCCGACAGCAGGTTCAGCGCGATGAAGATCACGCCCACGATCAGCACGCAGGTCATCACCGCGTTCATGTCGCCGATGATCAGGTTCTGGGTCAGGTATTGGCCAAAGCCGGGCCAGGCAAAGACGGTTTCAATCAGCACGGCGCCTTCCAGCAGGCTGCCATAGGCCAGCGCCACAATCGTCACCAGCTGCACCCGGATATTGCCAAAGGCATGGCGCCAGATGGTTTGCGCCCGGCTGAGGCCCTTGACCCGGGCCGCGACCATATATTCCTGCCCGAGTTGATCGAGCATGAAGCTGCGGGTCATCCGGGTGATATAGGCCGAGGAAGAATAGCCCAAAAGGCTGGCGGGCAGGATCAGGTGGTTGATGGCGCTGGCAAACACATCCCATTGCCCGGCCAGGGCGCTGTCGATCAGCAAGAACCCCGTGCGATCCGGCACCATGCCGATATAGAACTGGCTCATCCGGCCCGATCCGCCCACCCAGCCAAGCCCGGCATAGAAGACAATCAGGGCAATCATGCCGGTCCAGAAGATCGGCATGGAATGGCCGAACAGGCTCAGCACGCGCACCAGATGGTCGGGCCAGCGGTCCTTGTTCACCGCCGCCGTCACGCCCAGCGGGATGCCAAGCCCCGCGCCGATGAGGATGGCAAAGGTCGCCAGCTCGATGGTGGCGGGCATGACATGCAGAATGTCCTCGATCACGGGTTGGCCGGTGCGGATCGAGGTGCCGAAATCGCCGGTCAGCACATCGCCCAGATAGCGCAGGAACTGCTCCCAGATCGGGCGGTCGAGGCCCAGCTGGGCATAGACCATGTCATAGGTTTCGCGCGTGGCATCTTCGCCCACGATGGCGCGAACCGGATCGGCGGGCATCATGCGCCCGATGATGAAGGTCAGCAGCAGCAGACCCAGCAAGGTGATGGCAATCGTGGTGATCTGGCCGATCACGCCCCGAAGCCGCATGCGGCGCAGTGGCATCTTTCCTCCCCCAAGGCGTTCGGCCCGCTGCGCGACACGCAAATGAGCCTGACAGATTTTCCATCTTGTCTGACAGGATTGCAGCGCCCTGTCAATCGTGATGCGGCACCAGAAAGTCATCGCGGCGCGGCGTGAAGCAATCAATCAGCTCGCCCGCCTCCAGGCATTCGCAGCCATGTTCAACGCCGGAGGGGATCACCAGACTGTCGCCCGCCGACAGCTCGAACGTCTGCCCGTCGCGGAAAAACTTGAACTTTCCGCGCGCAATATAGGTGGATTGTGTGTGAACATGGGCATGCAGCGCCCCTTGGGCGCCGGTCTGAAACCGGAAGGCCACCACCATCATGGCGGGCGATTCCGATAAAACTTGGCGTTCGATGCCGGGATGGGGATGCGCGACGGGATAGCGGGGCAGCGTCATGAAGGTCATCCTGATAGATTGAAACAAGATGACTTATATATCAGGCAAAGATGTATGACAAGATGCCAGCGCGCCGCAGCCTGTCACCCGCGCATGCCGCGCAGCAACGCCTTGTAGCGATCCAGACTGCCGCGCAGATGCGCCCGCATCAACTCCCGTGCGGCGGCGCCGTCGCCCTCGATGATGGCATCCAGAATATCGTGATGCTCGCGCTCCAGATGCTCGTTGTAATCCTTGGGGCGCGCGCCCGGCTCGGCCCCTTGCAGGTCGCCGCGCGGAATGATGCCCTGCCGGATCAAGGTCAGAAACTCGGGGAAGCGGCGGTTCTGCGTGGCCTCGGCAATCGCCATGTGAAAATCGAAATCGGCATCGCGGGTGGCCTCGCCCTTGCGCAGACAGGCCACAACGCGATCATGCGCCATCATCATCTGTTCCACCTGCGCGGCAGAGCGGCGGGTGGCGGCGAGGGCGGCGGCCTCGATCTCGCAGGCGGTGCGCAGTTCCAGAAGCTCGATCACCTGCGAGATCCGGGCGGTGGTCAGATCGTCAAAGGGCCGCGTCTTGCGCGCGGTCATGTCCAGCGCATAGACGCCCGACCCCTTGCGTGCCTCCACCAGCCCATCCGAGCGCAGTGCCGCAATCGCCTCGCGCACCACGGCGCGGCTGACGGCATGCAGGCGGGTCAGTTCGGCCTCGCTGGGCAGGCGGTCG
>NZ_JAEULU010000054.1 GCF_016792925.1 Gemmobacter sp. | reverse complement strand
CCAGACGAAGGTGTAGAAGGTTTCCATCTCCGGGGCAGGGGCCTCGGCCACGGCTTCGCCTTCCGCCGCGCCTTCGGTCACTGGCGCGGCCTCTTCCGGGGCGGGGGCCAGAACCGAGACCTCCTCCGGGATCGGCGCGGTGCTGCCCTCGACGACTGCCGGGGCGACCGGGGCGCGCTGCTTCACGCGCTCGGCCTTCTCGCCCTTGTAGCCCAGACCGCCCATCAGATCGGCGAATTGCTCCAGCGTCATGCCGGTGATCGACAGCATGTCCGGCGTGGCCTCAAAGCCCGCGCGGCTGTCCTTGGCGCGCAAAAGATCGGCCAGACGCTCCAGCATGTCGATGCGGATGGCGCGGGCGCCTGCCGGGCGATAGCCGGCCAGCGTGTAATGCTCTTTCGGCACTTCCGCGATGTTGGGAATGGTCACGAGGCCCGGAGGCGGGCTTTCGGGGAATTCCTGCAAGCCCTTGGCCAGCGACCACAGCACCAGCCGCAGCCGGGTCGGCGCGGGTTTCAACAGCAGCGGCAGGAAGATGGTGTATTGGCCAAAGCGCACGCCATGCTTGCGCAAGCTGGAGCGCGCCTCCTGATCCAGCGCCTTCACGTCATCGGCCACGCTTTCGCGGGTGACAACGCCCAGACCCTCGACCAGCCGGAAGGCAAAGCCGCGCGCCAGCCCTTGCAGCGCCTCATCCCGGCCGAGGGCCAGCAGCGGCTCGAACAGGGCCGCCACCTTGCGGTCGATGAAATGCTGCAAGCGGCGCTTCACCTTTTCGGCCACATCGGCCCCGGCTTCCTCATCGACGAAAGCCTCGACGCCGGGCTTCATCGCGTCAGCGCCCGCCACCAGCTTGCCCACCGCATTGCCGCCCCACATCAGGCCGCCCTGTTCGGTGAAATCCATCTCGGTATCGGGCGCGTTATAGAACTTGTCCGCCCGCAGGTGGAATTCGGGCCGCAGCGCCTGCACTGCCGCCTGACGCATCACCCGCGCCTCCTCGCCCGAGGCCGAGGCATCCTGACGGAAGCGGAACCCCTCCAGACGGCCGACGAATTCGCCCTCGACCATCACTTCACCCTTGTCATTCACCTCAGCCACAAGGCTCTCCTTCTGTTTCAACCGCCGCATCAGCACCGAAGTGCGCCGGTCGACAAATCTTTGCGTCAGCCGCGCGTGCAGCGCATCCGACAGGCGGTCTTCTACAGCGCGGGTCTCGTCGCGCCAATGGATTTCGTCCTCGACCCAACCCTTGCGCTGCGCAACATCGGTCCAGGTGCGGTTATAGGCCAGCCGTTTCGAGATGGCGTCATTATCCCCGTCGCTTCTATCTATGCGTGCAACCGCTTTGGAAAGCCAATCCGCCGGAATTTTCCCCTCATGGAGAAAGCCGAACAGCCGTTGCAGCAGCTGCACGTGGTCGGCGCCGGTGGTGGAGCGGAAATCGGGGATGCGGCAGACATCCCAGATCAGCCGCACGGCTTGCGGGCTGGTCAGGCGGGCGCGCACGCCCTCCATCTGTGCCAAGGCCTTCAGCGCCAGCAGATCGTCGGAATCGCGGGTGCGCAGCAGCCATTCATTCTGGGTGGGCGCCTCCAGCGAGGCGATCAGCCGGTCCACCGTGCCGAATTCCAGCGCCGGATTGCGCCACATCAGCTTTTTCACCGGGGCAAAGCGGCTGTCCTCGATGGCCGCCACAAGGTCTTCGTCCAGGGGGCTGGCCTCGCCGGTCACGCCAAAGCTGCCCGGCTCGGTATGGCGCCCGGCACGGCCCGCGATCTGGCCCAGCTCATGCGGGAACAGGGGCCGCATCCGCCGCCCGTCAAACTTGTGGGTGGCCGAAAAGGCGACATGCTTGATGTCGAGGTTCAGCCCCATGCCGATGGCATCGGTGGCGACCAGATAATCCACCTCGCCATTCTGATACATGGCGACCTGCGCATTGCGGGTGCGGGGCGACAGCGCCCCCATCACCACCGCGCAGCCGCCCTTCTGGCGGCGGATCAGCTCGGCAATGGCGTAAACATCATCGACCGAGAAGCCCACGATGGCCGAACGCGGCGGCATCCGGCTGATCTTTTTCTGGCCGGTATAGCTCAGCTGCGAAAAGCGCTCGCGCCGCACGAATTGCGCCTGCGGCACCAGCGCCGCAATGGCCGGGCGCATCACGTCGGACCCCAGGAACATCGTCTCCACCAGCCCGCGCGCATGCAGCAGCCGGTCGGTGAACACATGGCCGCGCTCGGGGTCGCCGCACAGCTGGATCTCGTCAATCGCCAGAAAATCGGCGCCAATATCGGTGGGCATCGCCTCGACGGTGCAGACCCAATACTGGGTGCGCTCCGGCACGATGCGCTCCTCGCCGGTCACCAGCGCCACCACCGAAGGCCCGCGCGCCTTCGCGATGCGGTCATAGACCTCGCGCGCCAGCAGGCGCAGCGGCAGGCCGATGACCCCGGTGCGGTGGCCCAGCATCCGTTCGATGGCGTAATGCGTCTTGCCGGTGTTGGTCGGGCCAAGCACCGCCGTCACGCGCGAGTTGAAAGCCATTCTGCCGCCTTAAAGTTCCTGCCCGGC
Source organism: Gemmobacter sp. (assembly GCF_016792925.1). Lineage (GTDB taxonomy): Bacteria > Pseudomonadota > Alphaproteobacteria > Rhodobacterales > Rhodobacteraceae > Gemmobacter. The sequence goes on along the minus strand of NZ_JAEULU010000054.1, from coordinate 7,193 downwards.
GACCTCGGCCTCCAGACGCTTCACCGCCTCGTCTATCCCCTCCAGATGGGGATGTATAGCAAGGGCGGCACGGTAGACCTCCAGCGCCTGATCGGGTCGTTCCATCGCCTCCAGAATGGCGCCAAAGCCCACCATCGCGCCGAAATGCCGCGGGTTCAGCGCCAGGGTGCGGCGAATATCCTCCACCGATTGCCCGAAGCGGCCCAGGTGAAACCACGCGATCGCGCGCTGGTTCCAGCCTTCGGCGAAATCGGGGGCGTGATCGGTCAGCGCGGTCAGATGATCCAGCGCCGCCTCGTAATCGCCCTGCGCCACGGCCTTCTCGCCCCGCTCCAGCAGCAGGTCCATGGCGGGCGAGCCCGAGCGCGACCACAGCCGCCAGATATCCGATTCCAGCATGCCCGCATCGGCGGCATCGGCCTCTTTCAGCGCGGCGAACAGCCGGTCCAACTCGGCCGCGTCTTCCTTCGGCCCGGCCAGACCCGGCCCTGCCGCAACGGCAAGGGCCAGCCCCGCAGCAAATGCCGCAACGACAAACTTGTGTAGTGGTAACGCGGCTTTCATGCTTGCAGTGTAGCGCAGAGGGACGGAAAAGCCAGAACCCCCTGCTCACTTTCAGGGGAAGATCGGAGAGAGAGATGAGCGACGTGATTACCAAGGCCGTCGAGGGCCTGTCGGCCAAGGTTTCCAGCTTTGACGGCGTGGCGAAATTCGTGATCCCCGGCGAGGGCGCGATCATGATCGACCAAAGCGGCGTGCGCGCGGGCGATGAAGAGGCCGATGTGACGCTCACCGCCGAGGCCGAAGTGTTCCGGGCGATTCTCGACGGCGAGATGAACCCGACCGCCGCCTTCATGACCGGCAAGCTGTCGGTGGATGGCAATATGGGTCTGGCCATGCAACTGGGCGCGGTGCTGGGCTGATGACGCAGGCGGCGCCGCTTTACGAACAGGCGGCGCGGGGCCCCGACGGGGTCGGGCCGGAGGGGGGCGAGGCGGTCTTCGTCACCACCCCCGACGGCGCGCGCCTGCGGCTGGCGCATTGGCCCGCGATGGGGCCGGCGACGGGGGCCGCCCGCGGAACCGTGCTGATCTTCAATGGCCGGTCGGAATATATCGAGAAATTCGGGCCGGTCGCGGCGCGTCTGGTGGCGGCGGGCTGGCATGTCGCCACGCTGGACTGGCGCGGGCAGGGCCTCTCCAGCCGCCACCATCCCGAACCGCTGCGCGGCCATGTGGCCGAGTTTGCCGAATATCAGGCCGATGTCGCGGCGCTGATGGGCTTCGTGCAGGCGCGCGGCCTGCCGCAGCCGCTGCACCTGCTGTCGCATTCCATGGGCGGCTGTATTGGCCTGCGCGCGCTCCATGACGGGCTGCCGGTCGCCTCGGCGGCGTTTTCGGCGCCGATGTGGGGCATCCGGGCCTTCCCCTTGCCACAGGGCATGGCGGCGCGGCTGGCGACCAGCCTGCATGGGCGCGGGCAGGGCGCGATGCTGACGCCCACCACCACCCGCGCGGGTTATGTGCTGCAAGCCGCCTTCCGCTGGAACATGCTGACCCGCGACCCCGAGATGTGGCACTGGATGCGCCAGCACCTGACCGCGCATCCCGACCTCAATCTGGGTGGCCCCTCGATCACCTGGCTGGATGCCGCCTTCCGCGAAATGACCGATCTGGCCCGCCGCCCGAGCCCCAACTTGCCCGCGCTGGTGGCGATGGGCACGCGCGAACGCATCGTGTGCAAACAGGCGATCCGCCGCCGCATGGCCGAATGGCCGGGCGGCAAGCTGGAAATCCATGCCGGGGCCGAACATGAAATCCTGATGGAGCGCCCGGTGCATCGCGACCGCTTCACCGCCGCCACGCTGGCGCTGTTCGGGCGCCAGTCCTGACAACCCGCATGTGCGGAGCTGTCGAAAAGATGGATATTTAGACCAAGATGAAGAGGCACGGTTGCGCTTCATCTTGGCCCAAATATCCAAATCCCGCAGGTTACAACAGCGCCACGCTCACAGATAGGGCGGCCAGTTCCGCAAGCTGCTGGCTTGCCCCCAGCACATCGCCGGTCTGACCGCCGATCTTGCGGCGGGCCAGCGCCGCGAGAGCGAGGCTGGTGGCGGTGACCGCCAGCGCCAGTGCAAGCGCCGCTGGCCCTGTCAGCGCCAGCGCCCCCGCCAGCGCCAGCCCCGCCGCCAGCCCGGCCTGCCCGGCCCGGGGCCGCCCGACCGAGGCCGCCAGCCCGCTGCCCCGCGCATTGGGCAGCGCCGCCATCAGCGCGGCCATCGGCACGCGCGACAAAAGCCCCGCTGCGATCAGCGCGGGCCAGTGTCCTGCGGCCAGCAGGCTGCTCAAAGCCGACCAGCGCGCCAGCGTCACAAGGAGCAGCGCCAGCACGCCATAGCTGCCGATCTGGCTGTCCTTCATGATCTCCAGCCGCCGCTCGCGGGTCCAGCCGCCCCAGAAGCCGTCGGCGCAATCGGCCAGACCATCCTCATGCAGCGCCCCGGTGGCGAGCGTGGCGATCATCAGCGCCCCCGCCGCCGCCAGCCCCGGCGTCAGCCCCGCCGCCAGCGCCAGCATCGCCCCGCCCGCCGCCAGACCGCTGACCACCGCCCCCGCCAAGGGCCAAGCCCAGCAGGCGGGCGGGGTGGGGAAGCTGGCAGGTGGCGGCAGCGGCAGCCGCGTCAGCAGCGCAAATGCCGCCCGCAAATCGCGCATCAGGTCGCTTGGCTGCATCAGGATGCCCTTTCCGGGATGGTCATTGCCCTTGCGCTTGGGTAGCCAAGGCGGGCCAGAGGATCAACCGGAGTTCCCGCCATGACCGCCGCTTTCGCCACCCTGTCCGAGTTTCGCGCTCTGCTGAATGGCCTGCCCGGCCCGGATGCCGCCGCGCTGGAAGGGGCGCGGGCGCGCAATGGGCAATTGACCAAACCGCCGGGCGCGCTGGGGCGGCTGGAGGATCTGGCGATCTGGTATGCCGGCTGGCGCGGCGATGCCCGCCCGGTGCTGGCCCATCCGCAGGTCATCATCTTTGCCGGGAATCACGGTGTCACCGCGCGCGGCGTTTCGGCCTTCCCGGCCGAGGTGACGGTGCAGATGGTGGCGAATTTCAAGGCGGGCGGCGCCGCGATCAACCAGCTTTGCAAGGCTTTCGGCGCCGAAATGGCCGTTCATGCGCTGGAGCTGGACCGCCCGACCGCCGATTTCACCCAAGGCCCGGCCATGTCGGAACCCGAGGTGGTGGCGGCGCTGAACGCGGGCTGGCAGGCGGTGAACCCCGCCGCCGATCTGCTGGTGGTGGGCGAAATGGGCATTGGCAATACCACTGCCGCCGCCGCCATCGCCTGTGCGCTGTTTGGCGGTGCGCCCGGCGAATGGACGGGGCGCGGCACCGGCGTCGATGATCACGGGCTCTCGATCAAGACGCAGGTGGTGGCCGAGGGGCTGGCCGCCAACCCTTCGCGCGATCCGCTGGCGGTGCTGGCTGCCCTTGGCGGGCGCGAGATTGCCGCCATGGCGGGTGCCATTGCCCGCGCCCATGCCCTGCGCATCCCGGTGATTCTCGATGGCTTCATCTGCACCGCCGCCGCCGCCACCCTCGCCATGGCCGCGCCCGGCGCGCTGGATCATTGCGTGGCGGGCCATGCCAGCGCCGAGGCCGCGCATCGGGCGCTGCTCTCGAAGCTGGGCCTGTCGCCGCTCTTGGAGCTGGGCCTGCGTCTGGGCGAAGGCTCGGGCGCGGCGCTGGCCATCGGGGTGCTGAAAGGCGCGGTGGCCTGCCATTCCGGCATGGCGACCTTTGCCGAGGCGGGCGTCTCGGACGCCTGAGCCGTCAATCTGGGGGGAGGGGGCAAGCCCCTCCGCCCGCTTGCCGTCCCTTACGGCGCCAGCGTCCAGACGATCGTGACCTGCGCCGTGGTGCCCACCTCGCCCGAGGCCACCGGCACCGCGCCCGCCGCCGCATCGGCGGCCATGCGCATCATCGGCATCGGCATGGGCGCCGCGCCGCCCTCGGTGATCGACTTGATCGCGCCCAGCTTCACCCCGGCTGCCCCGGCGATCAGCTCTGCCCGCGCCTTCGCATCGGCCACCGCCGCCTTGCGGGCCTCGTTCATCACCGGCTCGGGCTGTTGCAGGCCGAATTCCACCCCGTTCAGCGTATTGGCGCCATCCTTCACGGCGGCATCCAGCAGCGTGCCCAGGGTTTCCAGCGCGCGCACCCGCACCGTCACCGTGTTCGAGGCGATATAGCCCTTGATCGACGACACGCCCGAGGCATTGCTTTGCCAGTTGGGGTTGATCGACAGGCCGGTGGTCTGCACATCGCGCCCCTCGATCCCCGCCGCCGTCAGGTTCGCCAGCACCTTGGCGATCTCGGCCGAATTGGCGGCCAGCGCCGCCGCCGCCGTGTCGCCCTCGGTCGTCACGCCCAGATGGATCATCGCCATATCCGGCGCGCTGGACACCCGGCCCTCGCCGGTCACCGTGATCTCGCCTGCCTGCATCGTCGCCATCCCCGCATCCGCCCAAACCGGGCGCATCATCGCGGTTCCCGCCAGCGCCACCGCCAGCATCACCGCACCCAAACGCATCTTGCCTGCACGCATTTCTCGTCCTCCTTGACGTTTTGCGACATTCACAGCTTATGACGCGGGCGGAAAGCCGATCCTTGGCGCCTTCACGGGTGTTTTTCTTCCTTTCGGCGGAAAGCTGCTATACTGCTCGCCCCACATGCCGCGAGCGACTCCCTCCTCCGTCCCCAGCTGTGCTAGACCCAAGGCAATGAAACCGAATTTCGCCCTGACCTTCACGTCCGACAGTATCGGCCTTCTGCACCGCACCGCGCGGGGCTGGCTGGAAATCGGCACGACCCCGTTCGACGCCCCGGACCTGCCGGAGGCGCTGAGTTACCTGCGCCGCTCGGCCCTGGGTCTGGCGCCCCATGGTGTCACCAGCAAGCTGGTGCTGCCCGAGGATCAGATCCTTTATCTGGAGATCGAGGCGCCCGGCCCCTCTGATTCCGTGCGCGAGGGGCAGATCCGCCGCGCGCTGGAGGGGCGCACCCCCTATGATGTCGCCGATCTGGTGTTCGACTGGGCGGGCGAGGGGCGCAAGGTGCAGGTCGCCGTCATCGCCCGCGAGACGCTGGCCGAGGCCGAGGCCTTCGCCGCCGAGCATCGCTTCAACCCGATCTCCTTTGCCGCCCATCCCGACCCGGCGCGTTTTGCCGGCGAGCCGTGGTTTGGCGCCACGGCGATGGCGGCCAGCCTGCTGCCGCCCGGCGAGGCGGTGGAGCGCGACATCGAGGCCGTGCGGGTCATGACCCGCCCGCTGCGCCCGGATGCCGCCAGCGCTTTCCCCGAGCCGGAGCTGCCCGAGCCGGAGTTGCCCGAACCCGAGATGCCGGAACCGGAGATGCCCGCATTGGCGCCTGCCGGCGCAGAGCTGCCCGACGCCGCCATCCCGGCGCCCTTGGCCGCCGAGCCGCCGCCTCTGGTCTGGCAGGAGCCCGAGCCGCTGCCCGAGGCCCCATCCCCAGACCCCGTTTCCGCCGAAGCTCCTCCCGCCGAGCCCATTCCCCCCGAAGCCGCGCCGCTCAGCGCGTTCGACACGGTGGCGGTGCAGGATATTCTGCTGGCCGAAACGCCCGAACCGGAACCCGAGCCCAAGCTGACGCCCGCGCCGCAGCGTCAGGCGGCCTTCGATCTGGGCCTGCCGGAGCCCGCGCCGCAGCCGGTTTTGCCGCCGGGGCCTCAGGTCATTCCGCCAGTCACCACGCCGCCGCGCCGCAACAAACCCTGGACCCCGCCGCCCGAACCGGGGCTGGAACCCGAGGTCAGCGCCGCGCCGCCCGCCGCCATGCCGCCCGCCGCCCCGGCAGCGCCGCCGGAAATGGCCCTGCCGGAAGCACCTCTGCCAGACGCGCCCCTGCCAGAGGTGCTGCCCCCCGACCTGCTGGCGCGGGCGCTGGCCGCCGACATCCCGCCCATGCCCGAGGCCCCCTTCATCGCAGTGGATGACGGCTACGAGCTGGAAGACATCGACCCCGTGCCGCAAACCGTGCCGCAGCAAGCCGCGCCGTCGCAGCCCTCTGGCAAGGCGCCGAAGCTGGCCGTCACCTCGGTCACGCCGCATCGCCGCGCCCCTGCGGCGCCGCTGGTGCCGCCCGCCACGGCCGCCTCGGCCGCCGAGGCGCGCCCCTATGCGCCCGATCTGGAAGAGCTGCTGGCCCGAGCCGATCTGGCCTCCGATCTGTCGCCCGAGGCGACGGCAGACCTGCCGCCGCCGCCCGCCGCGCCGGTGCTGGCCGCACGGGCTGGCGGGGCGGCGTCGCTGGGGGCTGCGCCGCAGCGCCCCGGCAAGCCCGCCACGCTGCCTGCCGCAGCCCCCGCCGCCGCGCCTGCCAGGGCCAAGGCCTCGGCCAAGCCGGGGAAGGGCGCTTTGGCCGGGCTGGTGACGGCGCCGGGCATTGCCGGTCTCGGGGCGGTGAAGGGCAAGGCCAAGCCTGCCAAAGCCGCCACCAGCACCCTTGTCACCGCGCCCCCCGCCGAAACGCAGGCCACGGCCACCACCACGCTGCGCGGCCGCCCCGACATGCGCCGGGGCAAGCCGCGCTATCTGGGTCTGGTGTTGACCGGCCTGCTGTTGCTCGCGCTGGCGATCATCGGTGCCTGGTCCTCCATCGCGCTGTCGCGGATGAACGCGCCCGCCGAGACCCCGCTGGCGGCGCCGGTCGATCAGGCCGCGCTGCTGCCCGAGGCGGCGCCGGAAACAGCGCCAGACGCCACATCAGAAGCCGCGCCAGAGGCGGTCGCCGCAGCCCTGCCCGAGGGCGTCCCGCCCGGCGATGCGACCCTTGCTGCTGATCAACTCTCGTCCGGTCAACCCTCGCCCGATGACGAGGCCGCCGCCGATGGCGAGGTGCTGGCCACCGCAGAGCCTGCCCCGGAACCAGCGGCAGAACCAGCGGCAGACCCTGCGCCCGCCGCCGGTTCTGTTGCCGAAACCGGCCCCGTGCCGGTCGCGCTGGCGGGCGAGCAGGACGAAATCATCCTGTCCTCCAACGATGCGCCGCCGCAGGCCTCGGATGCGCTGACCCTGCCGCCCGCGCAGGCCAGCGTCGATGCGCTGCCCGCGCCCGCCGTGCCGCCGCCGCCCTTTGGCACGCAATACGAATTCGGCGCCGACGGGCTG
>NZ_JAEULU010000027.1 GCF_016792925.1 Gemmobacter sp. | reverse complement strand
GCTCTGGCAGCACAATGTGCAGGCGCTGACCTTCGGCGCCTGGCCGGGTTGGGTGGTGCCGTTTCTGCTGTTCCGCCTGTTCGACATCTGGAAGCCTTGGCTGGTGGGCCGGGCCGACCGGCGCGGCGACGCGGCGGGGGTGATGCTGGATGATCTCTGGGCCGGGCTTTTCGCTGGTCTAGGGTCAGTCGTGCTGGCGGCCATCTATCACATCTGGCTCAAGCCGATGATCGGGTGATTTCGTGATTTGTCAGCAAATTCTTGATTTTGCGCTGCGTTCTTCATGCAGTATCGCAACGGCCGAAAGCTGCACCGCCGGGATGATTTCAGCGGCGCTCACCGATCTGCCCGGCTCCTCGGCGGTATTTGACCGGGGCTTTGTCACCTATTCCAACGCCGCGAAAATGCAGATGCTGGGCGTCTTGCCCGCCACGCTGGAGGCCCATGGTGCGGTGTCGGAACAGGTCGCGCGCGAGATGGCGGAGGGCGCGTTGCGGCACTCTGCCGCACAGATCGCCGTGTCCGTCACCGGCATCGCAGGCCCCGGCGGGTCAGAGTTCAAGCCCGAGGGCCGGGTGTGTTTCGGCCTGGCCCGGCGCGGCCAGCCCTGTGTCACCGAAACCGTGGAGTTCGGCGCCCGGGGCCGCGCGCAGGTCCGGCTTGCGACGCGCGACCATGCCTTGCAGCTGATCCTGAGGGCGCTTCAGGCCTTGCCGTAAAGCTCCGCCGCCCGCGCCTCGAAGGCCCGCACCACCCGCTGCATCGCCTCATTGAACACCATGCCGATGATGCCTTGCAGGATGGCATTGCGGAACTCGAAATCCACAAAGAACTCCACCTCGCAGCCGCCCTCCACATCACGGAAGGCCCAAGTGCTTTTCAGAAATTTGAACGGCCCGTCAAGGTATTCGGTGTCGATCTTCTGCGCCTCGGGCCACAGCGTCACCCGGCTGCCAAAGCGTTCGCGGAACACCTTGAAGCTGATCACCAGATCGGCCTCCATCACCTCGCCGCCCGCGATGCGCCTGCGCGACCGGATGCGTGCCGCCGCCGTCCAGGGCAGGAATTTCGGATACGAGGCCACATCGGCCACCAGCATATACATCTGCTCGGCCCGATACGGCAGAACGCGCTTTTCGTGATGTCTGGGCATCTTGCTTCCGGCGTGACTTGTGCCTTGGTAATGTGTAAACCGGCGCCAGAAATCAAGAGGCCACCATGACCGAACCCGCCGCCGAACGCCCCTATCAGATCGACCAATTCATCTCGGCCAAGGCCATTGCCGCCCGGGTCGAGGCGCTTGGCGCCGAGATCACCGCCCATTACAAGGGCAGCGACCGCCTGGTGGTGGTGGGGCTGTTGCGCGGCTCTTTCATGTTCGTGGCCGATCTCATGCGCGAGATCGACCTGCCGGTCGAGGTCGATTTCCTCGAGGCCTCCAGCTATGGCAATGCCACCCACAGCTCCAAGGAAGTGCGTATCCTCAAGGACTTGCGCGGCGAGATTGCGGGCCGCGACGTGCTGGTGGTGGAGGACATCGTGGATAGCGGCTTCACGCTCAGCCATGTGCGGCGCCTGCTGGAAAGCCGCAACCCGGCCCGGCTGGAGGTCTGCGCCCTGCTCGACAAACCCTCGCGCCGCGAGATCGAGGTGCAGGCAACCTGGACCGGTTTCACCATCCCCGATGAATTCGTGGTGGGCTATGGGCTCGACTATGCGCAGCGCCATCGCAACCTGCCCTTCATCGGCAAGGTGCGCTTCCCCGAATGATCCTGCCCGACCGGCTTGGCCCCGGTTTGCGGCTGGTGTTTTGCGGCACCGCAGCCGGGGCGGTTTCGGCGCGCAAGGGGCATTACTATGCGGGGCCGGGCAATCTGTTCTGGCCCCTGCTGCATGAAACGGGCCTCACGCCGCGCCGCCTTGCGCCTGCGGAGGATGACCGCCTGCTGGCCCTTGGCATCGGCCTGACCGATCTGGCCAAAACCGCCAGTGGCGCCGATGCCGAGATCCCGCGAGAGGCTTGGGACGCGCCAGGGCTGTTCACCAAGATGAACACCTGTCAACCTTTTGCGCTGGCCTTTACCAGCCTCACCGCCGCGCGTCTGGCGCTTGGCGCCAAGGCGCTGCGTCCCGGCCCGCTGCCCGCCGATCCGCGCCTGCCGGGCATCGCGCTTTGGGCCCTGCCCTCGCCCTCGGGCCGGGCGCGCGGGCATTTTGACCCCCGGCCCTGGCAGGCTCTGGGGCAGGATCTGGCCCGTTTCACAGAAATGCGATGACCGCCACGCCGCTTCCGCGCTAGGCTGGCCGAAACGAGGAGGCCCGAATGCGCGCAATCCCCAGCCTTGCCGCCCTTGCCGTGATCGGTGGCGCCGCCGCTTGGTGGCTGACCGCCCCCAGCCCGCTGCCGCCCGATGCCACCGCCGGCCTCACCGGCGATGCCAAGGCGGGCGAGCAGGTGTTCTGGACCGCGGGCTGCGCCTCCTGCCACATGGCCCCCGAGGCCAAGGGCGCGGCGCAGCTGGTGCTGTCGGGCGGGCAGCCCTTCCCCTCGCCCTTCGGCACCTTCAAGGCGCCCAATATCTCGCCCTCACCCCAAGGCATTGGCGGCTGGACGCTGGCGCAATTTGCCGATGCCGTCACCCGGGGCGTCTCGCCCGAGGGGGCGCATTACTACCCTGCCTTTCCCTATGCCTCCTATGTGCGGATGGAATTGCAGGATGTCGCCGATCTGAAGGCCTTCATGGACGGCCTGCCGCCCTCCGATGCCGCGAGCCAGCCGCATGAGATCGGCTTTCCGTTC
>NZ_JAEULU010000012.1 GCF_016792925.1 Gemmobacter sp. | reverse complement strand
CCCTCTGCCTCCTGTTGCCGGGGGCGAGGTAGGCGTCAGCGTCGACCAGCGGGAAGGGGCCTTTGTCCTGGGCCAGATCGACCGAGGCCAGATAGGCGGCGCGGGCGATGGATTTCATCCAGGCCTCGGTCTGGGTGGCGGCCTGTTCCGAGCCATAGCGCAGACCCAGCATCAGCAGGGCATCGGCCAGGCCAGTGACTCCCAGGCCGATGCGGCGCTTGTTGCGGGCCTCGGCCTCTTGCTGCGGCAGGGGGAAGCGGCTGGCATCCACCACATTGTCCATCATGCGGACGGAGAGGCGCACCAGCGTATCGAGCGCCTTCGGGTCGAGCTTCGCCGCCGGGGTGAACGGGTCGGTGACCAGCGTGGCGAGGTTGACCGAGCCCAGAAGGCAGGCGCCATAGGGCGGCAGGGGCTGTTCGCCGCAGGGGTTGGTGGCGGCGATCTGCTCCACATAGCCCAGATTGTTCATCTTGTTGATGCGGTCGATGAAGATGACGCCGGGTTCTGCGAAATCATAGGTGTTGCGCATGATCTTGTTCCACAGATCGCGCGCCTGCACGGTGCGGTAGACCTTGCCGCCGAAGACCAGATCCCATGCGCCATCGGCCTTGACCGCATCCATGAAGGGATCGGTGACCAGAACCGAGAGGTTGAACATGCGCAGGCGGGCCGGGTCTTTCTTGGCCTCGATGAAGGCCTCCACATCCGGGTGGTCGCAGCGCATGGTGGCCATCATGGCGCCCCGGCGCGAGCCGGCCGACATGATGGTGCGGCACATCGCATCCCAGACATCCATGAAGGACAGGGGGCCGGAGGCATCGGCGGCGACGCCCTTCACCTCGGCGCCGCGCGGGCGGATGGTCGAGAAATCATAGCCGATGCCGCCGCCCTGCTGCATGGTCAGCGCGGCCTCTTTCAGCGCGTCGAAGATGCCGCCCATGCTGTCGGGCACGGTGCCCATGACAAAGCAGTTGAACAGGGTGACATTGCGCCCGGTGCCCGCCCCCGCGGTGATCCGGCCTGCGGGCAGATATTTGAAGCCTTCCAGTGCCTTGTAGAATTCGCCCTCCCAATGGGCGGGGTCTTTCTCCACCTCGGCCAGCGAGCGGGCGATGCGGCGCCAGGTATCCTCGACGCTGCCATCCACCGGGGTGCCGTCGGCCTCCTTCAGGCGATACTTCATGTCCCAGATCTGCTCGGCAATGGGGGCGGCGAATCGCGACATGGCGGAATCCTTCATATGGTGGTCTGCGGGGGGAGGCCCTACAGGATACGCGCCTTGGAGGGAAGCGTCAAAGGTCTTGCCGTGTCGGCAGGGGCGGCCTATCTGAGCGGGAGCGATGGGGGTGATCGTGGCGGATTTCGTGAATATCCTGAAGCTCTGCGTAGGCGCCGAGTCGGTCGAGGATCTGGAGGCCTGGCAGGTGTCGCAGGCGCCGCGCTGGCCGCGGGGCCGGGCCGTGCATGTGACGCGCATGTGGCCCAAGCGGGCGCCCGAGGTGCTGGCGGGCGGGTCTTTGTATTGGGTGATCAAGGGGCAGGTGCTGGCGCGGCAGGTGATCCTCGGGCTGGAGAAGGTCGAGGGTGGCGACGGGGTGGAGCGCTGCGCGCTGCTGCTGCACCCGGAGGTGATCCGCACGCAAGCCGCGCCGCGCCGGCCGTTTCAGGGCTGGCGCTATCTGGCGCCGGAGGACAGCCCGCGCGACCTGCCGAAGGGGCGCGCCGCAGATGACGCGCTGCCCGAAGAGCTGGCGCGGGCGCTGGCAGAGATCGGGTTGCGCTGAGGGGGGGAAGGGCCGAGGCCATCGCCGAGGTCATGTTGAAACGTTTCCGCGTTTGGGCCGGTGGCCCAAAGCCACCGGCCAGCGCCCGCCCTTCGGGCGGCGGGCGCAGGCCTCCCGGTCGCGGGTTGAAACGGTCTTGCGGGGTCGTTTCCACACGGGCGGGGAAACGCGCTGCGTTTCCTGATCCGCCCGATGGCCCCGCTGTCGCCCGTCTGTAACAAAACCGTCACGCAACCGGCCTAAACCGGGGCCAGCCTGCCGGGGATGCCTGCCATGATGTTTGCCTATCGGCCCCGCGCGGGGCGCCTGTTTCCGCTGGAAAGCGGCCAGCCGCTGACGGAGGCGGTCTGGGTCGATCTGTACCGCCCGATGCCCGCGCAGGTGGCGGCGGTGGCGGCGCTTGGCGTGGCGGTGCCGACGCTGGCCGATATGGAGGAGATCGAGATCTCCAACCGCCTTTACCGCGAAAACGGGCTGGAGGTGATGACCGTGGTGCTGCCCGGCCTGTCGGAAAGCCGCAGCCCGACCTCGGGGCCGGTGACCTTCATCCTCGCGCCCGAGCGGCTGGTGACGGTGCGCCATCATGCGCCGCGCCCGTTTGAAACCTATCCCGAACGCGCCGACAAATCCGGCCCCGGCTGCGACCGGCCCGACCGGGTGTTTCTGGGGCTGATGGAGGATATCATCGGGCGGCTGGCCGATCTGCTGGAAGGCGTCGGGCGCAGCCTTGATGCGGTGGCGGGCTCGGTCTACCGCCCCGCGCCGGGCAAGGACCGGGCGCAGGTCTTGCAGGCGGCGCTGGAACAGGCCGGGCAGGAGGGCGAGCTGCTGAGCCGCTTGCGCCTGGCCCTGCTGACGCTGGAACGTGCGGTCAGCTTTTTCGGGCAGGGGCTGGCCGATCGCGGCGATGCCGCCCTGCGCGCCTTGGTGAAGGGGCTGATGCGCGACCTGCAAGCGCTGGAAGTTCATGCCGATTTTCTGGGGCAGCGGGTGGCGCTGGCCACGGATGCCACTTTGGGCATGATCAATCTGGCGCAGAACGTGACGGTGCGGATTGTCTCGGTGGTGGCGGCGCTGTTCCTGCCGCCGACGCTGATCGCCTCGGTTTACGGCATGAACTTTGCCCATATGCCGGAACTGGCGCAGCCCTGGGGCTACCCCGCCGCGCTGGCGCTGATGCTGGCCAGCGCGGTGGGCACCTGGGCGTTTTTCAAGTGGAAGCGCTGGCTGTGAGCGGGTGGCGCTGCAACAGGTGAAAACGGCCATCCGCCGCCTCTCCGAACAGACAAAGCGCATCCAGCGTGAAGGGGCGTGGCAGGTGCGGGGCGAAAT
>NZ_JAEULU010000002.1 GCF_016792925.1 Gemmobacter sp. | reverse complement strand
GATGCGTTTCCTCTTCCGCCCCTCGGAAACCTTACGACCAATAAGCCACAGCCGTAAAATCGCGCTTGGCCAGACCTGCCCCAGCCAGCAGCGCGCGGGCGGCGCGGGCCTCGGCCTCGTGGCCCGCGAACCAGACATGGGTGCCGGGCGGCAGGCCCGGTAGGGCCTCGGTCAGCGCGGCCAGCAGATCGGGCGCGGCTTGGGCATCGGGCACGCCCGCCGCACTGGTCCAAAGCCGCAAGGTGCCCTTGGCCTCGGCCTGCATCCGGCGCAGGGCAGGCAGGGCGGTCGCATCGCCAAAGGCCCAGATCACCGCCGCCTCGGGGCAGGTGCCGCCGCCCGGCCCGATGATCGCCACCTCTGCGCCCGGCATGGCTCGCGCCGCCCAATCGCAACTCGGGCTGCCGACATGGCGCACCATATCGAACCAGAGCCGATCGCCCTCCTGCCCGACCAGCGTGTAAACCGCCCGATGCAGCGCATCCGCCCCCTCGGGCCAGATCGCCCGGCCCTGATCGTTCAGGCGCGGCCAGTGCGGCACCCGGCCTTGCGGCGGCACAAGCAGCCGGAAATGCCAGCCCCCTTGGGCGAAGCGGGCGGCCTCCGGCCCCTCCAGCGTCACCCGCAGGAAATCCTCGCCCTGCGGCACCACCTCCACCAGCCGCATCAGCGCCAGACCGGGCGCCAGCGCCCCTTCGTCCCGCGCGCCCGGCCAATCCACCTGCACCCCCAGCGGCTCCAACCATTCGGCCAGCGCGCCACGGATCACCTGCACCAGCCGCCGCTCTGGCGCGGTGATGGTCAGGCGCGCCCGCTCCCCCTCACGCGTCAGACGCAGCTCGCCCTCCCACAGCAGCAGGCTCAGCGCCTCGGGCGTGACGGTCAGCGCCAGGTCCCATTCCACCGCCCGCGCCTGAAGCGCCGCCGCAACGGCCCCCGCGCCGGTGGCAATATTGCCGGTGATCGTCAGGTCGGACAGGTTCATGGCAGGCTCCGGTCTGGGGGAAGGGCGGCTTCGATCTGCGGTACCAGCAGGTCCAGCGCGCGCGGCAGGCTGAGCAGGCTGGACCATGACAAGGCGGCGCTCAGCTCGGCACTGGCCACGATCTCGCGCCCGTCACGCCGGGCAGCCAGAAAGCGGCGCATCGGCTGGTTGGGAGGGCTGGCACTGCCGACCCACAGGATCAGGTCGGCCTCCAGCGGGCCAAGGTCTTCGGGGCTGAGGCTGACCGAAAACGCGCCCGGCGCCGCCAGCGCGGTGAGGGCGGCGGGTGTGGTGAAGCCAAGCTGCGCCAAAGGCCGCACCCGCACATCGCCAGGCAGAAAGGCGCCCGGCGTGCCATCCCAATCAAAGGCGATGCTGGCGGTCTTTCCGGCCCATTCGGGATGGCGGGCGGCAAGGCTGCGCAGCCGGTCTTGCAGGGCGCTGATGCGCGCCTCGGCCTCGGCCTCGCGACCCAAGGCGCGCGCGGCAAGGCGGGCGCGGGCCTGCCATGGCAGATCGAAATCGCCCATGCCCGCAGGCGTGGCGATCACCGGCGCGATGCGGCTGAGCTTGGCGTAATCGGCCTCGGTGATGCCGGACCAGAAGGCGAGGATCACATCGGGACGGGCGGCGGCGATGCGTTCAAAATCGGGTGCGCCGCGCAACAGCACCGGCTGGCTGGTCAGCAAATCCTCGGCCCAGGGGCCAACGCCCAGCTGCCCCTCGCCGGTCCACAGACGCAGGGTCACCGGCTGGACACCGAGAGCAAGCAGGTCATCGCCGCCACCGAAATCGAGGCTGGCAATGCGGGTGGGGGGCGCCTCCAGCACGGTTTCGCCAAACTTGTGGGGGAAATGGCGGGGCCAGCCCTCGGCCAGGGCGAGCTGGGGCAGCAGCAGAAGCAGGGCCAGCAGGCGGATCATCGGGCCCCTCCTGCCGCCGGGCGACGGATCAGCAGCCAAAGGAACAAAGGCGCACCGAGGATCGAGGTGATCAGCCCGGCCGGCACCTGCACGGCGCCAAGGCTGCGCCCGGCCAGATCGGCCAACGCCAGCAGCGCCGCGCCAGTGAGCGCCGAAAGCCACAGATGCCGCCCCGGCGCCGCGCTCAGCCGTGCGGCCAGATGCGGCGCGATCAGCCCGATAAAACCCAGCGGCCCCACCAGCGCGGCGGGGGCCGCAGCGGCCAGCACGGCGGCCAGCAGGATCAGCCGCCGCACCCGCAGGAGCGGCAGGCCCAGCGCCAGCGCCACCTCCTCGCCCAGCCGCAGCACGCCCAGCGCAGGCGCGAGCAGCGCGCAGAGTGGCGCCAGCGCCAGCAGGATCAGCGCCATCAGCCCGGCCTCGGCCAGCGTGGCTGCGTGCAAACTGCCCGCGAGCCAGCCCAGCGCCGTTTCAGCCTCGCGCAGGCCACCATGCGTCAGCAGCGCCGAGATCAGCGCAGCGAGCAGCGCCGAAAGCCCAATGCCGCTGAGGATCAGCCGCAGGGGCGCGCCGCGCCCGACCGTCTGCACCAGCGCGGCAGCGGCCAGCGCGCCGCCAAAGGCGACCGGCAGCCGCAGCGCGAAAGGTGCTGCGGGCGTCAGCACGATCAGCGCCACCACCGCCAGCGCCGCCCCCTGCGAGACGCCCAGCAGCCCCGGATCGGCCAGCGGATTGCGCGTCAGCCCCTGCAACAGCGCGCCAGACAGCGCCAGCCCGGCGCCGCAGCCCATGGCCAGCAGCAGCCGGGGCAGCCGGTATTCCAGCAGCACGATCTGCGCCATCGGATCGCCGCCGGACAGGGGATAGGGGCCGCTCCACAGGCTCAGCCCCGCCACGGCGAGCAGCAGAAAAGGCAGTCCTTTCATGCCCGTGCCCTCACCAAAGCCAGAAAGACCGGCGCGCCGATCAGGGCGGTGACAAGGCCGGTGGCCAGCTCGGTCGGGGCCAGCGCCAGCCGGGCCGCCAGATCGGCCAGCAGCAGAAGCAGCGCGCCTGCCACGGCACAAAGCGCCAGCGGCAGCGGGTGGCGCGGCGCCAGCAGCCGCATGGCATGCGGCACCACAAGGCCCACAAAGGCCAGCGGCCCGGCCAAGGTGATGGCGGCGGCAGTGCAGGCCAGCACCGACAGCAGCGCCAGCGCCTGCATCCGCCCCACCGCAAGGCCAAGGCTGCGCGCCACCTCCTCGCCCAGCGAGATCAGGCGCAGGGCAGGGGTCAGCGCCAGCGCCAGCGCGATGCCCGCCAGCGCCACCGGGGCCGAGGCCGCCACCCGCGCGGCATCCACGCCCACCAGCGACCCGGCCAGCCACAGCCGCAGCGCGCGAAAGCTCTCGGGCCACAGCAGGAAGGCGGCACTGTCCAGCGCCAGCAATCCGGCGCTGACCGAGGCCCCGGCCAGCAGCAGCGTCGCCTGCCGTCGCGCGGGCGGCGCGGCCAGGGTCAGTGCGCCCACCAGGGCGGCGGCAGCCAGCGCGCCCAGCCCGGCGATGGCGGGCCGCCAGTCGACCAGCGCCGCGCCACCCGTCAGCCCCATGCCCAGCACCACTGCGCTTGCGGCCCCGGCGGCAAGGCCCAGCGTCGCGGGCTCGGCCAGCGGATTACGGGTCAGGCTTTGCAACACGCCCCCGGCCACTGCCAGCGCCGCCCCGGCGATGATGGCGGCCAAGGCGCGCGGCAGGCGCAGCTCGCGCAGCGCGGCATGGCCGGGCGAGGCGGGATCGGGGGTCAGCAGGGCGCGGGCGATCTCGGGCCAGCTCAGGCTGCGCGCACCCAGCGACAGATGCCACAGCAGGGCCAGCGCCAGCAGCGCCAGCAGCAGCGGCAGCGCCCCCCTCATGCCGTCGCAACCGGCAGGCAAACCGGGCGCCCGGTCAGGGGATCGGCGATGACAGAGGCCTCCAGCCCGAAGACCTGACGCAGCAGCGCCGGGGTCATCACCGCAGCGGGCGCACCCTCGGCCAGGATGCGCCCCTCGCGCAGCATCACCATGTGATCGGCATAGGCGGCGGCGAGGTTCAGCTCGTGCAGCACCAGAACCAGCGTGCGCCCGGCCTCGCGGGTCAGGCGATGCAGGCAGGCCATCAGATCCAGCTGCACCCGCAGGTCCAGCCATGCCGTCGGCTCGTCCAGCAGGATCAGCGGGGTTTCCTGCGCCAGAACCATGGCGATCCACACCCTTTGCCGCTGCCCGCCCGACAATGCGCCCACTGGCCGATCGGCCAGCGCCGCGATGCCGGTCTGCGCCAGCGCGCGGTCAATCGCCGCCTGATCGCCGGGATGCGGGCGGCCCAGCCAGCCCTGATGCGGAAAACGGCCCTGCGCCACCAGATCGCGCACGCTCAGCCCCTCGGGGAGGCTGGGCGCCTGCGGCAGCAGCGCCAGCCGCTGCGCCACATGGCGGGTGGGCAGGCCATGGAGGGGCTGCCCCTCCAGCCGCACCTCGCCCGCCGTCACCGGCAACAGCCGCGCCATGGCCTTCAGCAGGGTGGATTTGCCACAGCCATTGGGCCCGACAATCACCGTCATCCGCCCCTCGGGGATGTCGAGGTCCAGATCGTGCAAGACCGGATTTGCGCCATAGCCCAGCCGCACCCCGCGCAGGGACAGTGGCGGCGTGGCGGTGGGAGCCTGCCAGTTGAACATGGTGGGTGACCCGGAAAGGGGGCGGTGCTGGCTGGCGCGGATGCGTGGCTGCTGATCTTCTGACGGAAATAGTCAGGAAGTGCAAACCGGAATCGGTGTTCAGACCAGCGGGGCCGTGCTGGCGCGGATCACCAGCTCGACCGGCAAAAGCATGTCATCCCCGGGGTCATTTTCCCCCCGCAGCCGGGCCAACAGACGCTCTGCCGCCAGACGGCCAAGCGCCGCGCGCGGTTGGCGGATCGTGGTCAGCGGCGGCGAGATATGGGCGATCAGCTCGATGTCATCGAACCCCACCACCGACACATCGCGCGGCACCACAAGCCCGTGGCGCTGCACCTCGCCGATAAAGCCGCAGGCCATGGCATCCGAGGCAAAGCTGAGCGCCGTGGGGCGGGTGGCCGTGTCGGCGGCCAGCCAGCGATCCGCCGCCGCGCGCCCGGCCTCCAGCGAGAAATCGGCGGCGTAATCGGCCTGATCGGGGCAGGGCAGGCCGCGCGCCCGCAAAGCCTCGACCGTGCCCTTGAAGCGCGCCTCGCTCAGCACATTGCCGCGTGGCCCGGCGACATGGCCGATGCGGCGATGGCCCAGATCGGCCAGATGCGCCACGGCCAGAGCGGCCGCGGCGGCATTGTCGATCTTGACGCGCGGCGCCAGCAGGCCTGGCACCCATTCGCAGGCCTGCACCACCGGCACCCGCCCTGAAAGCCCCGCCGCAGGCAGTGCCCCGTCCAGCACGATCAGCCCGTCGGCGCGCGAGGGTTCGGCGTAATCCAGCAGCATCTCGGCCCCGGCGCTATGGGTATCGGCCACCAGCAGGTTATACCCCGCCGGCACCAGAACCGAGGCGATGCCCGACAGGATCTGCGCAAAGAACGGGTTCGACAGGTTCGGCACCAGCGCCACAATCCCGCCTGTGCGTTGATGGCGCAGGTTGCGCGCGGCGTGGTTCAACCGATAGCCGGTCTCCGCAATGGCCGCCTGCACGGTGGCGCGCGTGTCCTCGGACACCATGCCGGGATTGGAAATCACCCGGCTGACCGTCGCGGTGGAGACACCGGCGATTCGGGCAACGTCACTGATCTTGGGCCGATCTTGCTTCATGGGGTGGTTCTACTGGGGCGGCGGCGGCCACTCAATTGAAATCGCGGCAGATATTCTTGTTGCAACCGATTACATATCACGGTTAACCTGAATGCAACCGATTACATTGCGCCTTTGGGAGGGGGTCCAATGCAAACGATCAAAGGGCCGGGCTTGTTTCTGGCGCAGTTCGCGGGCGATGCCGCGCCGTTCAACGATTTTGCTGCCATCTGTCGCTGGGCCGCCGGGCATGGCTACAAGGGCGTGCAGGTGCCGACCCGGGGCGCCAATTTCCTCGACCTTGACCGGGCCGCCACGTCGCAAACCTATTGCGACGAGGTGAAGGGCGTGGCCGCCGAGGCGGGCGTGGCGATCACCGAGCTTTCCACCCATCTGCAAGGGCAGCTGGTGGCGGTGCATCCGGCCTATGATCTGGCCTTTGACGGCTTCGCCGCGCCCGAGCTGCGGGGCAACCCGGTGGCACGGGCCGAATGGGCGGTGGATCAGGTGAAAAAGGCGCTGACCGCCTCGCGCCGCTTGGGGCTGAATGCCATGGCCACCTTTTCCGGGGCGCTGGCCTGGCCCTATGTCTACCCTTGGCCGCAGCGCCCGGCCGGGCTGATCGAGGAAGCCTTTGACGAACTGGCCCGCCGCTGGCGCCCGATCCTCGATCATGCCGAGGATCAGGGTGTCGATCTGTGCTATGAGATCCATCCCGGCGAAGACCTGCATGACGGCATCAGCTATGAGATGTTCTGGGAGCGTGTCGGCCAGCATCCGCGCGCCTGCATGCTGTATGACCCCAGCCATTATGTGCTGCAACATCTGGATTATCTTCAGCATATCGACATTTACCACGAGCGTATCCGCATGTTCCACGTGAAGGATGCCGAGCTGAACCCGACCGGGCGGCAAGGCGTCTATGGTGGGTATCAATCCTGGGCCAACCGCGCCGGGCGCTTTCGCAGCCTGGGCGACGGGCAGGTGGATTTCGGCGGGGTGTTCTCCAAACTGACGCAATACGGCTTTAAGGGTTGGGCCGTAGTGGAATGGGAATGCGCGCTGAAACATCCTGAAGATGGCGCCCGCGAGGGCGCGGCCTTCGTGCGCGATCACATCATCCGGGTCACCGAAAAAGCCTTTGATGATTTCGCAGGCAGCGGCGCCGACCGCGCCGCCAATCGCCGGATGCTGGGGCTGGAGGCATGAGCATGGAGCCAATCGCACCGGGGCCGATTTCGCTGGGCATGGTGGGCGGTGGGCAGGGGGCCTTCATCGGCGGCGTGCATCGCATCTCGGCGCGGCTGGATGGGGCGTTCCGGCTGGTCGCGGGGGCGCTGTCCTCTGATCCGACGCGGGCGCAGGCCTCGGGCGCCGAGCTGGGGCTTGATCCTGCCCGGATTTACGATGATTTCCGCCAGATGGCCGTGCGCGAGGCGCGGCGGCGCGATGGCATCCGCGCCGTGGCGATCGTGACGCCCAACCACATGCACGCCGCCCCGGCCATCGAGTTTCTGAAACGCGGCATCCATGTGATTTGCGACAAGCCGCTGACCGCGACCATGGCCGAGGCGAAAAAGCTGGCCAAGGTGGCCGCCGAATCCGATGCGCTGTTCATCCTGACCCATAATTACACGGGCTATCCGATGGTGCGGCAGGCCCGCGCGATGGTGGCGCGCGGCGATCTGGGGCCGATCCGGCTGGTGCAGGTGGAATATGCACAGGATTGGCTCACGCAGGCGGTGGAAAGCAAACAGGCCGCATGGCGCACCGATCCGGCGCGCTCGGGCCTCGGCGGGGCCTTGGGGGATATTGGCACCCATGCCTATAACCTCGCCGGTTTTGTGGCGGGGATGGAGCCGGAGGCGATTGCCGCCGATCTGTCCAGCTTCGTGCCGGGGCGCGCGCTGGATGACAATGCCCATGTGATGCTGCGCTATGCCAGCGGCGCCAAGGGCCTGCTTTGGGCAAGCCAAGTGGCGCCGGGGCATGAAAACGGCCTGCGGCTGCGCATCTATGGCGCGGCGGGCGGGCTGGAATGGGCGCAGGAAGACCCGAACCGGCTGTGGGTCACGCGCTATGGGGAACCCAAGCAGCTTTTCACGCGCGGCGGCGCGGGCACGGGGCCTGAGGCTGCGCGGGTCAGCCGTGTGCCAGCGGGCCACCCGGAAGGCTATCTGGAGGCTTTTGCCAGCATTTACACCGAGGTCGCCGCCGCGATCCGCGCCCATGCGGCCGGCCAGCCCGCGCCCGAGGGCGTGCTGTTCCCGACCCTGCAAGACGGGTTGAACGGCATGCGCTTTGTCGAGGCCTGCGTGCAATCCTCGGCGCGCAACGCGGCATGGGTGCGGCTATGACCCAGGCCCTGCTGGCGCTGCAATCGGTCCGCAAGAGCTTTGGCCCGACGGAGGTTCTGCATGGCGTCGATTTCGCCCTGCACCCCGGCGAGGTGCATGCGCTGATCGGCGAGAATGGCGCGGGCAAATCGACGATCATGAAGATCCTGGGCGGCTATCTGGCGCCCACATCTGGCACCGTGCAGTGGCAGGGCAACCCGGCCCCGTGGCGCAGCGGCGCCGAGGCCGAGGCTTTGGGCGTGGTGGTGATCCATCAGGAATTCAACCTCGCCGCCGATCTGACGGTTTCGCAAAACATCTGGCTGGGCCGCGAGATGGGCGGGTTTTTCCTGGATCACAGGACGATGCGGGAGGCGACGCAGACCCTGCTGGATCAGCTGGAATGCCGGGTCAGCCCCGATGCCCGCATCCGCGATCTGCCGGTCTCAGACCGTCAGATGGTGGAGATCGCCAAGGCGCTGTCGCGCAAGGCGCGCGTGCTGATCATGGACGAGCCCTCGGCGGTGCTGACGCAGACCGAGGTGCAGGTGCTGTTCCGCCAGATCGACCGGCTGCGGGCGCAGGGCGTGGCGCTGCTTTACACCTCGCACCGGCTCGAAGAGGTGGCGCATCTGGCCGACCGCATCACCGTGTTGCGCGATGGCGCGGTGGTGCGGCAGGCCGGGCGCGGCGAGCTGAGCGAGGATGCCATGGCGACGGCCATGGTGGGCCGCGATCTGGCCGATATTTTCCCGCCCCGGCGTGAGCGTTTCGGGCCGACCGTGCTGGAGGTCACCGATTTCGCGGTGCCGCCGCTGGTGCAGGGCGTCAGCTTTGCCCTGCGGCGCGGCGAGGTGCTGGGGATTTCGGGCCTTGTCGGCTCGGGCCGCACCGAGCTGGCGGAGGGGCTGGTGGGCCTGCGCTCGCATCACGGGCGGATCACCCGCAACGGCACGGCCCTCACCCTGCGCAGCCTGTCGGATGCCGCGCGCCATGGGCTTGCCTATCTGACCGAAGACCGCAAGGAACGCGGCCTCTTGCTGGCAAAAACCCTGCGCGAAAACCTGACGCTTTCGACACTGGACCGGTTCGGCACGCCGCTGATCCGCCGCGCCGGAGAGGAGGCCGCGCTGGACCGCGCGATCACCGATTTCGACATCCGCGCCCCGCGCCGCGATATGGCCGTGGGCAACCTGTCGGGCGGCAACCAGCAAAAGCTGCTGCTGGCAAAGACCATGCTGCCCGCGCCCGAGGTGGTGATCATCGACGAGCCGACCCGTGGCATCGACATTGGAACCAAAAGCCAGATCTACTACTTCATTGACCGCCTCGCCCGCGAGGGGCTGAGCGTGATCGTCATTTCCTCTGACATGCCGGAAATCCTTGGCCTGTCGGACCGGGTGATGGTGATGCGGCAGGGCCGCATGGCCGGGGTGCTGGCGGGGGCGGAGATCAGCGAAACCGCCATTGTCCGGCTGGTGATGGGCACGACAGAGAAGGCCATTCAGGATGCGTAACCTTTCCCTTTCCACCCTTGGCCCGCTGGCCGCGCTGATCCTGTTGACCGTGCTGGGGGCGTTTCTGAACGCGAATTTCCTGTCGCCGGGCAATATCACCAATGTTCTGGCGCGCTCGGCCTTCATCGGCATGATCGCGGTGGGGATGACCTTTGTCATCACCTCGGGCGGGATCGACCTTTCGGTGGGGTCGATGGCGGCCTTTATCGCGGGGATGATGATTCTGGCGATGAATGCGCTGATCCCCAGCCTGGGCATCGGCGTGCCGCTGGTGCTGGCGGGCATGGGGGTGGCGCTGGCCGTGGGCCTCGCGGCCGGGTTTGCCAATGGTTTTCTCATCACCAAGGTCGGGATCGAACCCTTCATCGTGACGCTGGGGACCATGGGCATCTTCCGCAGTCTGGTGACCTGGATCGCCGATGGCGGCACGCTGTCGCTCGATTTTGAGGCCCGGCAATTCTATCGCCCGGTCTATTATGACGGGCTGTTCGGCATCGCCTGGCCGATCATCGTCTTTGCCCTGATCGCCGTGGCGGGCGAGGTGGTGATGCGCCACACCCGCTTTGGCCGCTATTCCGAGGCCATCGGCTCGAATGACAAGGTGGCGCGCTATTCGGCGGTGAAGGTGGAGCGGGTGCAACTGCTCACCTATGTCATCCTCGGCTTGCTGGTGGGGTTGGCCACCATTCTTTATGTGCCGCGCCTCGGCTCGGCCTCGGGTTCTACCGGCCTGTTGTGGGAGCTGGAGGCGATTGCCGCCGTGATCATCGGGGGCACCGCGCTGAAGGGCGGCTATGGCCGGGTCTGGGGCACGGTGGTGGGGGTGCTGATCCTCAGCCTGATCGACAACATCCTGAACCTTGCCGATCTGGTCTCGCCCTATCTCAACGGCGCGATTCAGGGCGTGATCATCGTGCTGGCCGTGGTGCTTCAGCGCGGCAAATCTTCCGCCGAAGGGCGGTAACACACCGCCGCCGGGAGGGCGGCGCACAGGGAGGAAAACCATGGGGAGGAAGACCATGAAACGCAGAGATGTCTTCGGGGCCACCGCCGCGCTTGCGCTTGGGTTTGGCCTGGCCACCGGCGCGGTGGCGCAGGACAAGACCTATACGATCGGCGTGTCGATCCCCTCGGCCACCCATGGCTTCATGGGCGGGCTGAACTGGCACGCCCAGCAGACCATCGATCGGCTGGAGGCCACCTATCCGCAGCTGGATTTCGTGCTGGCGACAGCGGGCGAGCCGGGCAAGCAGGTGGACGATCTGGAAGATATGCTTGCCACCCGCAACATCGACGGGCTGGTGGTGCTGCCCTTTGAATCCGAGCCGCTGACCGGGCCGGTGAAGGCGGTGAAGGATGCCGGCAAATGGGTCACGGTGGTGGATCGCGGCTTGTCGCAGCCGGGCATCGAAGATCTGTATGTGGCGGGCGACAACACCGCCTTTGGCCGCGTGGCGGGCGAGTATTTCAAGGCCAACCTGCCGTCCGGCGCCAAGATCGTGGTGCTGCGCGGCATCCCCACCACGCTGGATAACGAGCGGGTGGAGGCCTTCGAGAAGGCCATCGAAGGTTCGGGCATCGAAATTCTCGACAAGCAGCACGGCAACTGGAACCGCGACGACGCCTTCACCGTCATGCAGGATTACCTGTCGAAATATCCCAAGATCGACGCGGTTTGGGCGGCGGATGACGATATGGCCATCGGCGTGATGGAGGCCATCGCGCAGGCGGGCCGTCAGGATGAAATGTGGATCGTCGGCGGCGCCGGGATGAAAGAGATCATCAAGCGCATCATGGAGGGCGACAAGCAGATCCCGGTCAACGTGACCTATCCGCCCGCCCAGATTTCCGCCGCCATCGAGATGACGGCGCTGCGTTTTGTCTCGGATACGCCGGTTTACGGGCGCTTCATCATCGGCTCCACGCTGGTCACGCAGGAAAACGCCGAACGCTTCTACTTCCCCGACAGCCCGTTCTGATCGGGGCTGCCTCTGGAACAGGCGCTCCGTCGGGATCGCCTGTTCCAGAGCGATTACGCAGCAAAAAATTGCCGGAAACCGACTGTTTTTGGCGATTTCCCTCTCTTGCGGCGCTTGCGCGGGGCTGCAATAGTGCGGGCGTTCTCGGGGCGGGGTGCAATTCCCCACCGGCGGTATAGCCCGCGAGCGCCTGTCATTGGCAGGGTCAGCAGATCCGGTGAAACTCCGGGGCCGACGGTATAGTCCGGATGGAAGAGGATGGGCGGTGCAGGCTTTCGCAGGCACCGGCCTCTAGCGCCTTGGGGCCATTCTGGACACAGGAGGTTCCACATGACCAAACTTCGTATCGCCTTCATCAAGGCACGCTGGCACGCCGATATCGTCGATCAGGCCTATCTCGGCTTCCAGCAAGACATGGCCGCATCGGGCCGTGAGCATGAGATCACCGCCTATGACGTGCCGGGCGCCTTCGAGATGCCGCTGCTGGCCAAAAAGCTGGGCCAGTCGGGCAAGTTCGACGCCGTGGTGGCCGCTGCCCTTGTGGTGGATGGCGGGATTTATCGCCATGACTTCGTGGCGCAGGCCGTGGTCTCGGGCCTGATGGAGGCGCAGATGCAAACCGGCGTGCCGACCTTCTCGGTCAGCCTGACGCCGCATCACTTCCAGCCAAGCGCCGAGCATCACGCCTATTTCCACGCCCATTTCGTGAAAAAAGGCGCCGAGGCCGCGCATGCCGTGCGCCAGATCGCCGATCT
>NZ_JAEULU010000329.1 GCF_016792925.1 Gemmobacter sp. | reverse complement strand
GCGGCGCGCAAGGCGGCATGCACCTCGGCAATCTGGGCCAGCGTGGGCGTGCGCCCGGTGCCGATGGCCCAGACGGGTTCATAGGCGATGACCGTATTTGCCGCCGTCGCGCCATCCGGCACCGATCCCGCCAGTTGCACGCCAATCACCGCAAGGGTCTGCCCCCCATCCCGCTCGGCCTCGGTCTCGCCCAGACAGATCACCGCGCCAAGCCCCGCCGCCCATGCGGCCTCGGCCTTGGCACGCACCAAGGCGTCACTCTCGCCATGATCGGCGCGGCGCTCGCTATGGCCAAGGATCACCGCTTTGGCCCCGGCATCGGCCAGCATCCCCGCCGACAGATCGCCCGTATGCGCGCCCGAAGCCTTGGTGTGGCAATCCTGCCCGCCGACCTGCAAAGCGCTGCCCTCGGCCAGTGCGGCCATCTGCGCCAGCAAGGTGGCGGGCGGGCAAAGCAGCATCTCGCAGCCGGGCGCGGGATGCGCCGCCAGCAGCGCCGAAACCTCGGCCAGCGCGGCGCGCGTGCCATTCATTTTCCAATTGCCGGCGGCAAGTTTGGTCCGCATGCCCATCACCAGCAGCAAAAGCCGCCATCGACCAGCAGGTCAACGCCGGTCACAAAGCTCGCCGCCTCCGACAGCAGGAAGACCGCAGGCCCCACCATCTCGTCAACATGGGCCATGCGCTGCATCGGGGTCTGTTCCTCGAACAGCTTTGTCTGATGCACCATTTCCGGGCGGGTGTTCATAGGCGTGGCAGTATAGCCGGGGCTGATGGTGTTCACCCGCACGCCGCGCGTCACCCATTCCATCGCCATCGACTTGGACATGTGAATGACCCCCGCCTTCGACGCATTGTAATGGCACTGGCTGAGGCCCCGGTTCACGATCACCCCCGACATCGAGGCGATGTTCACGATCGAGCCGCGCCCATGCGCCAGCATCGCCCGCGCCTCGGCCTGACAGGACAGGAAGACCCCCTTCAGGTTGATGTCCATCATGGTCTGGAACTGGGTTTCTTCCATGTCTTCGGCCGGATTGGCATTGGCGATCCCCGCCGCATTCACCGCCAGCCGCAGCGCGCCCAGCTCGGCCTCGGTGCGCGCCACGGCCTCGGTCAGGGCCGCGCCTTGCGTCACATCGGCGGCAATCTGGATACTGCGGCGGCCTGCGCGGGCGATGAAATCGGCGGTCTGCGCCAAACCGTCATCGCTGCGCCGGTCCAGCAGCGCCACATCCGCCCCGCATTGCGCCAGCCCCATGGCGATGCGCTGGCCGATGCCGCTGCCCGCCCCCGTCACCAGCGCCACCTGCCCCGACAGATCAAACAGTTTCGGGGCGTTCAGTTGGATGTCAGACATGATCTTCCTCGTTCAAATCGTCGCCAGTTCCATGACCGAGACGTCATTGGCGTCTTTACGGTCCAGAATGCCAGCCTGTTTTCCCTGTGCCATGACCATGATCCGGTTCGACACCCCCAGAACCTCCTCAAGGTCCGAAGAGACCACGATCACCGCCACGCCCTCGCGCGCCAGCTCCATGATCAGCTCATAGATCGACGAGCGCGCGCCCACATCAATGCCGCGCGTGGGTTCATCCAGAACCACCACCTGCGGCTTGCGCGCCAGCCATTTGGCCAACACCACCTTTTGCTGGTTGCCGCCCGAAAGCTCGCCCGCGTTCTGGGTGCCGCGCCCCTTGACGCCGAATTTCGCAATCAGCCCTTCGGCAAAATCATGCAGCTTGCGCGCCGTGATCGGGCCACCCCCGGCAACATCGCGCAGATTGGCATAGCCGATATTTTCGGCAATCGAGTGATCCAGCACCACGCCTTGCAGCTTGCGATCCTCGGGCACCAGCACCACGCCGTTGCGGATGGCATCGCGCGGGTTGCGCGGGGTGGCGGGCCTGCCATGCAGCAGCACCTCGCCCGAGGCGATGGGATCGGCGCCGGTGATCGCGCGCACCAGTTCCGTGCGGCCAGCGCCCACAAGGCCCGCAATCCCGAAGACCTCGCCCTTTTGCACCGAGAAACTGATGTCGCGGAAGCGGCCCGAAGGCGCCGTCAGCCCGCGCACCTCCAGCGTCGTCTCCGTCTGCGGTGCCGGAATCGCCGGGAACATCCGGTCCAGCGAGCGGCCCACCATCGCCTCCACAATCGTGCGGATCGGCACATCGCCGCGGTCGAATTCCTGCACCTTGGCCCCATCGCGCATCACCACGATGCGGTCGGCAATCTGGCGGATCTCCTCCAGCCGGTGCGAGATATAGATGATGCCCACGCCCTCGGCCTTCAACCGCTCGATCTGGCGGAACAGAAGCTGGGTCTCTTCGCCGCCAAGTGCGGCGGTCGGCTCATCCAGAATCAGCAATTTCGCGTTCAACGTCAGCGCCTTGGCAATCTCGATCAATTGCTGGTTGGCGGTGGAAAGCCCCTCCACCAGCCGCGCGGGCGAAATGTCGAGGCCGAGGCGGCGCAGGCCCGCATGGGCGCGCTCTTCCATGGCGGGGCGGTCGATCCGGCCCCCTTTGGTCAGATAGCGCCCGACAAACACGTTTTCCGCAATCGAGAGCTGCGGCAGCAGCTTCAATTCCTGATGAATCATCCCGACGCCCGCATCC
The DNA here is from genome assembly GCF_016792925.1 of Gemmobacter sp. Taxonomy (GTDB): domain Bacteria; phylum Pseudomonadota; class Alphaproteobacteria; order Rhodobacterales; family Rhodobacteraceae; genus Gemmobacter. The sequence goes on along the minus strand of NZ_JAEULU010000329.1, from coordinate 16,833 downwards.
ATCGCGGCGCGCGGGCTGGCGGGGGCGTAGGCCACCCCCTGCCATGTCATCTGCCCCGAGGAGGGCTGCACCGTGCCGGAAATGATATTCGACAGTGTCGATTTTCCGGCCCCGTTTTCCCCCAGCAGCGCCACGACCTCGCCCGCCCGCACATCCAGATCGACGCCATGCAGCACCTCCAGCGATCCATAGGATTTGCGGATCTGCTTCAGCGACAGGATGGGAGCGGTTTGCGGGTTGGTCATGGCGCCACCTTTCGGGTCAGATCAGGGATGCTCGGCGACGAATTGCGCCGCGTTCTCCGGGGTGGTCAGGAAGCCCGGCAGCAGTTGCTCGGCGGGCAGGGTCTCGCCTGCGGCCAGCTTGATCGCGCTGTCCACGGCCAGACGGCCAATGCCGCGCACCTGTTGCGTGGCGGTGGCGGCAAAGCCACCCTCGGCCAGGATCGGCAGGGCGGTGGTGTCGCCGTCAAAGCCGCCGACGATCACGCCTTCCGCGCCCGAAACCTTCACCGCCTGCGCGGCACCAAGCGCCAGACCATCGGCCTGCGCGAAGATCAGCTTGGTCTCCGGATGCGCTTGCAGCAGGTTTTGCGTGATGTTCAGGCCCTCGGCCTGCGACCACTGCTCGCTCCACTGTTCCGCCACCAGCTCGACACCGGGGTTTTCGCCAATGGCCTTCATGCAGCCCTTGGTGCGCTCGACCTCCGGGGTGGTGCCTTTCTGGCCGTGAACCATCAGCATCTGGCCCTTGCCGCCCGCCAGACCGATGATGTGCTTGCACACTTCATAGGCCGAGGTAGCGTTGTCGGTCGCGATGAAGGTATCGCCCGGCGCGTCATCGGCGTTGCGGTCCACGTTCACCACCGGGATACCGGCCTCTTTGGCCAGACGGGTCGGCACGGCGGCGGCGGCGGCACCGGCGGGGATGTAGATGAAGGCGTCAATGTCCTGGGTCAGCAGGTCTTGCACCTGGCTCACCTGGGTGGCGCTGTCATTCTTGGCATCCACCGTGATGACCTCGATGCCCTTTTCCTTGGCATAGGATTCGACGCCGATCTTGATCTGGTTGAAGTAATCGGCTTGCAGGTTCGACACGGCAAGGCCGATTTTCTTGACCTCTTCCGCCGAGGCGCCCAGCGGGCTGAGGGCCGTGGTCGCCAGGGCGGCAGCCGCCAGAAGCGCAGTCTTGAAGTTCATGGTTGTCTCCTCCGTTGATGGGTGCGGCCACGTCAGCTGCGTGATCCGCGGTCGTTTCGGCTCAGCCAGCGCCTCCTTGCGCCGCCCTGCCCAAATTCATTTGGCTTTCTTGAAAGCCTCGGCTGCCACGGCCAGCGCGATCACCACGCCAATCACCACCGCCTGCATGAAGGGCGAGACGCCCAGCAGGTTCAGCCCGTTGCGCAGAACCCCGATGATCAGAACGCCGATGATGGTGCCCAGGATCCCGCCGCGCCCGCCGGTCAGGCTGGTGCCGCCGATGACCACTGCGGCGATGGTGTCCAGCTCGTAAGACACGCCTGCCGTCGGCTGCACCGAATCGAGGCGCATCGCCAGCACCACGCCCGCCAGCCCGGCCAGCAGGCCCGACACGACATAGACGCCCACGGTGAACGCATTCACATGGATGCCCGCCAGCCGCGCCACCTCGGGGTTGCCGCCGATGGCATAAAGCGAACGCCCGCCCGCCGAATAGCGCAGGTAAAGCCAACCCGCGACGAACACGACCAGCATGATCGCCACGGTCAGCGTCAGGAAACCGCCGAGGCGCGTATAGGCCAGCATGCTGAACCAGCTGGGGAAGCCCACGATCTGTTGCCCGTCGGTGATCATGTTCGCAAGGCCGCGCGCCACCGACATCATCGCCAATGTCGCAATAAAGGCCGGCACCCGGAACAGCGTGATCATCAGCCCCGACACCGCGCCGCTGAGGCCCGCCACCAGCAGCGCCAGCAGGATTGCAGGCCCCATCGGCATGCCGGCGGTATTCGCCAGATAGCCCATGACCATCATGGTCAGCGCCAGAACAGAGCCGACGGCCAGATCAATGCCGCCAATCAGAATCACCAGCGTCATGCCCACGGCCATGATGCCCAGCACGCTGATCTGATCCAGAATGTTCAGGATATTGCGCAGCGACATGAACTTGTCGGTCGCCACTGTCAGGAACAGGCACAGCAGGATCAGCCCGATCAGCGGCCCCGTCGCGCCCTTCAACCCGGACAGCCAGCGCAGCCCGTTCGCGCCCTGCGCGGTGTCGCCCCTTGTTGACGCAAGCATCCGTCCCCTCCCTCTTGCAATCCGGCGGCGCCTCTGGTCATGCGTGGCATTTTGTGCATGGCATAATTATTCAGTGCCGTCTGTAAATTCGTATTCGATAGGTAGAGGCCCTGTCAAATGGATTTTGCCATTCCAGCCGCCAATGTTTTTGCTTGACTTGGCCGCGTCTGGTGCAAGTATAACGCTAACTGTATATTTATGCACTACGAGGGAACCATGCAGCCGAACGATCTCGAACGCATCGCCCGACAGATCCGCCTGCGCGATCTGCAAGCTGTCGTGGCGGCCGGGGCGGGCCATATCGGCGGCGAAATGTCGGCCATCGACATTCTGACCGCGCTGTATTTCCGCGTGTTGCGCCTTGATCCGCAGGCCCCGAAAGACCCGAATCGCGACCGTTTCGTGCTGTCAAAAGGCCATGTGGCGCTGGCGCTTTACATCACGCTGGCCAAGCGCGGCTTCCTGCCGGAGGAAGAGATCGCCACCTTCCTGCAACCCCATTCACGGCTGAACGGCCACCCGAATTGCAACAAGGTGCCGGGGGTGGAAACCAATACCGGCCCCTTGGGCCATGGCCTGCCGGTTGCCGTGGGCATGGCGAAGGCCGCCCAGCTGACCGGGGCCGCCTATCACACCTATGTCATGACCGGCGATGGCGAGATGCAGGAGGGCTCCAACTGGGAGGCCATTGCCTCGGCCGCGCAATTCGGCCTGTCGAACCTCACGCTGATCATCGACCACAACCGCTTTCAGCAAGGCGCCGCGCTGAAGGATACCAACAACCTCGCGCCCTTCCGCTCCAAGCTGGAGGCCTTTGGCTGGGAAGTGACCGAGATCGACGGCAATGCCATGGCCGAGATCGTGCCCGCGCTGGAACATCGCGCCGCCCGCCCGCATTGCATCGTGGCCCATACCAACAAGGGCCATGGCATTTCCTTCATGCAGGACACCGTGGATTGGCACCACAAGGTGCCCAATGCCGAACAATTCCAGATCGCGCTGGCCGAACTGTCGGAGACCCTGTGATGAACGCTCAAACCCCTTCGCCCAAGCTGCATGATTGCCGCGACGCCTTTGTGGCGGTGCTGGAACGCCTGGCCGCCGAGAACCCGCGCATCGTGACGGTGGTGAATGATTCTGTCGGCTCGTCCAAGCTGGGCGGGTTCAAATCTAAATGGCCGGAGCGCCTGGTGAATGTGGGCATTGCCGAACAGGCCATGGTCGGCGTGGGCGCCGGTCTGGCGAATGGCGGGCTGATGCCCTTTGTCTGCGGCGCCGCCTGTTTCCTCACCGGGCGTTCGCTGGAGCAGGTGAAGGCCGACATCGCCTATTCCAATGCCAATGTGAAGCTGATCGGCATTTCCTCGGGCATGGCCTATGGCGAGCTGGGGCCGACCCATCACTCCATCGAAGATTTCGCTTGGACCCGCGTTCTGCCCAACTTGCCCGTCATCGCGCCTTGCGATTCGGTGGAAACCGCTGCGGCGGTGGAATGGGCGGCGGCCTATGACGGCCCGGTGTTCCTGCGCCTGTCGCGGGTGGGCGTGCCGGATCTGCTGCCGCAGGGCCATCGGTTTGAACTCGGCAAGGCCAACCTGCTACGTGATGGCGATGCGGTGACGCTGATCGCCAATGGAACCCTGACCCATCGCATGATGAAGGCCGCCGATCTGCTGGCCGCCGAGGGCATCGAGGCGCGGGTGCTGAACATGGCGACCGTCCGCCCGATCGACGCCGAGGCCATCGTGGCCGCGGCCCGTGATACCGGCGCGATTCTCACCGCCGAGGAACATTCGGTCTATGGCGGTCTGGGGTCGGCCATTGCCGAGGTGGTGGTGGATCGCGCGCCAGTGCCGATGAAACTGCTGGGCGTGCCGGGTATCTTTGCCCCCACCGGCTCGGCAGAGTTTCTGCTGGATGAATTCGGCATGAGCCCCGCTGCCGTGGCCGAATCCGCCAAGGCGCTGATCGCCCGCAAACACTGATCGGATAGGGTTGACGGCGCGCCCTTGCGCCTTCAGCCCCTTTCCGGCGCGGCGGCCCTCCCCCGCCGCGCCGCACCTTTCACACCGGAGCCTGCCCCATGACCCGCGCCATCCTTGCCATTGACCAGGGCACCACCAATTCCAAGGCGGTGCTGGTGTCAGAAACCGGCACAATTCTGGCGCGTGGCGCGGCCCCCGTCGGCATCAGCCACCCCCAGCCGGGCTGGGTGGAGCAAGACCCGCTGCGCCTTTGGGCCTCGGTGCAAGAGGCGATGGCCGCCTGCCTTGCCGCCGCGCCGCCGGTTGATCTGCAAGGCATCGCCATTTCAAACCAGCGCGAATCGGTGACGATCTGGGATGGCGAGACCGGCCTGCCGCTGGGGCCGGTGGTCAGCTGGCAATGCCGCCGCTCGGCCCCCGCCTGCGCCGAGCTGACCGCTGCGGGCCATGCCCCTCGGGTGCAGGCGCTGACGGGCCTGCCCATCGACCCGATGTTTCCGGGGCCGAAGATGCGCTGGCTGCTGGATCGCGCGCCCGCAGACCGGCCCCTGCGCCTTGGCACCATTGATGCCTGGCTCATTCATTGCTTCACCGGGGGCGCGGTGCATGCCTGCGATGCCTCCAACGCCGCGCGCAGCCAGTTGCTTGATCTGGCCCGCCTGGAATGGAGCGACGAGCTATGTGCCCTGTTCGGCGTGCCGAAATCCTGCCTGCCGCGTGTGCAGGACAGCGCCTCGGTCTTTGGCACCACCGCAGGCGTGCCGGGCCTGCCCGACGGGCTGCCGATCTGCGCCGCCATTGGCGACAGCCACGCCGCGCTGTTCGGCCATGGCGCCTTTGCCCCCGGTGATGGCAAGGTGACCTTCGGCACCGGCTCGTCGATCATGACCACCCTGCCCGGCTTCATCGCGCCGCAGGATGGCATCACCACCACGATTGCCTGGTCCATCGGCGGCACGTCCACCTATGCGTTCGAGGGCAATATTCTGGTGTCCGCTGCCGCGCTGCCCTGGATGGCCGATCTGCTGGGACTGCCCGATGTTCAGGCGCTGACCGATCTGGCCGCCACGGCCGAGCCCGGCGGCCCCGGCTTCGTGCCGGCCTTTGTGGGTCTTGGCGCGCCCTATTGGCAGGCCGATGCGCGCGCGCTGTTTTCCGGCATCACCTTCACCACCTCGCGCGCACAGATGGCGCGGGCCGTGACCGACAGCATGGCCTTTCAGGTGCGGGATGTGATCGCGGCGATGGCCGCGCAATCGCCGCGCCCCCTGGGGCGGCTGTTTGTCGATGGCGGGCCCAGCCGCAACCTGTTCCTGATGCAATGCGTGGCCGATACGCTGCACCACCCGCTGATCCAATGCGACGCGCCCGAGGCCTCGGCCCTTGGCGCGGCATGGCTGGCGGGGCTGACGCTGGGCCTTTGGCCCGACCTCGCGACCATCGCGGCCCTGCCCCGCGCGGGCACCCCCATCGCGCCGCGTGACAGCGATGCCGCAGCCCGCCTTGCCGTGTGGCACGATGCCATCGCCCGCTCGACGCAAGCCCCCGCATCCTCTAAGTGTGAATAAAAATTCACAGCCGGAGGATGCCATGGGTCGGATCAACGAGTTGCGGCTGATTGCCCGCGTGGCCCAGATGTATCACATCGAAGGCAAGCGGCAGGCCGAGATCGCCGAGACCCTGCGCATGTCGCAGGCGACCGTGTCGCGCATGCTCAAACGCGCCGAGGCCGAGGCCATCGTGCGCACCACGGTCATTCCGCCGCCCGGCACTTTCGCCGATCTGGAAACCGCGCTGCGCGACCGCTACGGCCTGACCGAAGCCATCGTGATCGACTGCTCCGAAGATCGGGATGGCGCGATCATGGCCCGCATCGGCGAGGCGGCGGCGCATTTTCTGGAAGTGACCCTGCAACAGGATGAGGTGATCGGCGTTTCCAGCTGGAGCCAGACCCTGCTGCGCATGGTCGACAACATCCACCCGCTGCGCAATGCCAAGGCCAAATATGTGGTGCAAATTCTGGGTGGTATGGGCGATGCATCGGTGCAGACCCATGCCACCGAACTGACCGCGCGGCTGGCGAAACTGACCGGGGGCGAGCCGCGCCTGCTGCTGGTGCAGGGCCTGACCTCCTCGCGCGAGGCCAAGCTGGTGATGCTGGCCGACCCGGTGGTGCGCGGCACGATGGACCTGTTCGGGCGGCTCAGCCTTGCCATCATCGGCATCGGCGCGGTGGAACCTTCCGAGCTTCTGGCCCGCTCCGGCAACGTGTTTTCCAAACAGGAAATGGCGATGCTGCACGAGGCGGGGGCGGTGGGCGAAATCTCCTATCGCTTCTACGACGCGGCGGGCAAGCCGGTGGAAACCCCGCTGAATGACCGCGTGATCGGCATCTCGCTGGAGGAGCTGCGCCGCGCCGACCGGGTGATGGCGCTGGCGGGGGGCGAATCGAAAACCGAGGCCATCGCGGGTGCGCTGCGCCTTGGCGTCATTGATGTGCTGGTGACAGACAAATTCACGGCGGCACGGCTGACGGCCTGAGCCCTTCGGGCCCAGCCGTCTGCCTGCCGCGCTTTATGGAGGAAGACCCATGAAACGCTTTGCAGGCCAGACGGTGTTCGTCACCGGCGGAAACAAGGGCATTGGCCGCGGCATTGCCAAACGCTTTGCCGAGGAAGGCGCGGCCGTCGCCATCGCCGCCATCGAGGCCGACACGCCCGAGGCCGCCGCCGCGCTGGCGGCCGAGACCGGCGCGCAGGTCATCGGCCTGCCGCTGGACGTGACCGACGCCGAGGCCGTCCGCGCCGCCTATGACGCCGCCGAGACGCAGCTGGGGCCGATCTCGGTCTCGGTGCAAAATGCGGGCGTCATCACCATCGCCAAGGTCGAAAACCTGACCGAACGCGAATGGGATCTGAACCTGGATGTGAACACCAAGGGCGTGTTTCTGTGCTGTCAGGAGGCCGTGCGCCGCTTCCGCGCCCATGGCATCAAGGGCCGCCTGATCAACACCGCCTCGGGGCAGGCGCGTCAGGGCTTCATCTACACGCCGCATTACGCCGCCTCCAAATTCGGCGTGGTCGGGCTGACCCAAAGCCTTGCGAAAGAGCTGGCCCGCGAGGGCATCACCGCCAATGCCATCTGCCCCGGCATCATCCACACCGAGATGTGGGATTATAACGATCGCGTCTGGGGGCAGATGCTGGGGGATTATGCGCCCGGCGCGCTGATGGCGGAATGGGTCGAGGGCATCCCGATGGGCCGGGCAGGCACCCCTGCCGAGGTCGCGGCGCTGGTGGCCTTCCTCGCCTCGGCCGACGCCGCCTATATCACCGGCCAGACGATCAATGTGGATGGCGGGTTGATCATGTCCTGAATTTGCGGCGCGCGGTGGACCTTCCCGCCCCGCGCGCCTAACCTGCCGGGCAGGAGGAGCCTGCCATGATCGCGATGACCCTGACCGAAGCCCTGATCCTTGGCCTTGCCGCCTTTGGCGCCGGGGTGCTGAACACAGTGGCCGGGGGCGGCACCTTCCTCACCTTTCCGGCGCTGATCCATGCGGGCATTCCGCCGGTGGCCGCCAATGCCACCAGCGCTATGGCGGTATTTCCCGGCTATCTGGCCGGAGCGCTTGGCTTTCGCGCCGAATTGCAGGCGATGGATCGGGGCCGCCTGGCGCGGCAAGCCGTGGTGACCCTGGCCGGAGGCCTTGCCGGTGCGCTGTTGCTGATGGTTTCCTCCAACGAGCTGTTTTCCAAAATCGTGCCGGGCCTGCTGCTCTTCGCCACGCTGGTCTTCCTGTTCGGCGAGCGGCTGCGCGGGCTGGCCTCGGGCCTTGCAACGGGCGAGGGGCTGGCGGGGACGCTGGGGCTTTTCGCCGTCAGCCTCTATGGCGGTTACTTCAATGGCGGGTTGGGCATCATGCTGCTGGCGCTGTTCGCGCTGTGGGGCATGCGCGACCTGCATGCGATGAACGGGCTGAAAAACGGCCTGTCCTTCGTGCTGTCGGCGATTTCCGTTGCCGCCTTCGCCTTGGCCGGGCTGATCGCCTGGCCACAGGCGGCGCTGATGATGGCCGCCTCGGTTGCGGGCGGCTATGCCGGGGCGCCTCTGGCGCGGGTGCTGCCCCGCAGCGTGTTGCGCGGCCTGATCGCCCTTGTGGGCTTCGGCATGACTGCGGTTTTCGCCCTGCGCGCCTGGGGCTGAGGCGGGCGACGCTGCGGCGCTGACCCGCAAGAATGCGGGCGGCGACCTAGGGAGATGGCAATCTTGGCCCGGCGAGCATTTCGCGCCAAGGGTTGTGGACCGGCACTGCCGGGGGCAAAGATTCGCATTTGCACTTGAACTCAACGGATTATACCGTCCGCCAGACAGCACCCGGCTGCGGGCGGTATAGATCATGCCGTCCGGTCTGCCTGTTTGATAAAGAGTGTTATAAACGCTGAATTTTTGAATATTCTGCGCTATTGGCGCACGTCTTTGGCAGATAGCTCGCTTGGCGAAGGTAAATTCCGGCAAAAGGATCGCAGCCGGTTCATCGAACTTTCTGTCGATACTTTGCGACATGGCGTCCTCTCGGCGGAGGAAGCGCGCGCTGTGTTCCAAGGCCAGGCGGCATCCCAGAAAGCGGTTTCGGTCCGGATCTGGCCCTTGGTGGCGGCGCACAGGATGTCGCATGGCGCGTCACGCGCCGGAGGGCTGCCCGATCTGGTCGCGCCCGTTGTCACCGAGGCAATGGTGGAACGCGATGGCCATATTTTGCCGGCACGCAATACGATTGCCCGCGATGTCCTCGGGCCGCTGACGGATGGCGAGTTTTCGATTGGCACAGTCGCCGACTTGGATGGATTTCTGACCGAAACCCCGTTGGCCGCAAAGGCCGGGGAAGAGGACTGGCAGGATTACCGCAATCATTGCCGCAAGATGGTGGATGCTGTCATTGGCGGGTGGCCGCGGGGGGATGCAGATTATCAACCCATTGGCGCAGGTTTTCTTGAGGTATCTGGCGAGACGGCCGCAAAGGTGCGCCAAAACCTCGATCTCTACGATTACCTTCTGACCCATCAGCCCGATGTGCCATTGCTTTCACAATTCGCGCGGCCCTCTGGCACGCCGCACGCTGCTGATGACCGGGTCGAGTCAGAATTTGTCCGCAGGCTCGGACATTCCAATCCGCAATTTCCGCTGGCAGATCACCAAAGGCAGGTTCTCGCCTGGCTCGATGCCGCCCAAGACGGCGAGGTCATCGCCGTGAACGGCCCGCCGGGCACCGGCAAGACGACCATGCTGCTGTCAGCTGTCGCCGGTCTCTGGGTGCAGGCCGCATACAGGGGCGGCGAGCCGCCGGTGATCGTGGCCGCATCGTCGAACAACCAGGCCGTCACCAATATCATCGACGCCTTTGGAAAGGACTTTGCGAGCGGGGAGGGGCCGTTCGCGGGCCGGTGGTTGCCCGATGTGAAGAGCTTTGGGATGTTCCTGCCGTCGCAGACGCGCAAGGCCGAGGCGATGCAGCGCTATCAGACAGAGGATTTTCAGGCGGGGCTGGAAAGCGAGGCAGGGTTTCTCCGGGCGAAAGATGCCTATCTGAGTGCGGCGCGCGCAGCTTTTCCCGATATGGCGAACCCGGATGTTCGATCCGTGGTCGCAGCCCTGCATGGCATGATCCGCCTGCAGGTTGACGCATTCTCGGCTTTGGATCGGTCTGCCGCTGCACTTGACGCCGCCTTGACGGAGAGGCGTCTGGGTCTGGGCGAGGATCCTGTCGCGGCTCGCCTCCGCTTTGAACTGGATGTGCGCGACAGGCAAAGGGAGTGTGAAACGCCGAGGGCCGCGATGAAGGCGCTGGAAGCGCATCTCGGCGCCGAGTCGGGTCTGATGGCGCTGTTCTCTTTCCTGCCGCCCATTGCCCGCAAGCGGCTTCTGCGCGCCCGGTTGGCCATCGGTGATTTTGCCAATGACCTGGGGCATTGCTCTGGCGTGTCAGAGCTGGAGACGAAGCTGAAGGATCGCCTGCAAGGGGCCGAAAATGCCTGCCGGGAGGCGCAGTCCAGGCTTGACCGCGCCGACCGGCTTGAACGTCAGGTCTCGGATGCCCGCCAGCGATGGGATGGGGCGGTTTCTGCTTTGGATGGGGGCAGCTATTCCCTCGAGACAAGGGATGAACTGGACCGGCAAACCGATATCAACCGCCGTTTCAGGCTGTTTCTGCTGGCCACCCATTATTGGGAGGGCCGCTGGTTGATGGCGATGGAGGCCGATCTTGCATCAATCACCGCCAGTTCCAGCAAGCAACTGCTCGGATTGAAGTCGATGGTGCCACGCTGGCACCGCCGCATGATGCTGACGCCCTGTGCCGTTGCGACATTCGCGAGCCTGCCCGGCAAGATGATTTACAGCCGGAACACCGCTGGCACGTTTTCAAAGGAGTATCTGCTCAACTTCATTGATCTTCTGATCGTCGACGAGGCGGGCCAGGTTTTGCCCGAGGTGGCCGGAGCATCTTTTGCCTTGGCAAAAAAGGCATTGGTGATTGGCGACACCCAACAGATCGCACCGATTTCATCGCTCCCCCTGCCCATCGACGCCGGCAATCTGAACGCCTGCAAGCTGCTGCGCGATTGCAGGGATGAAAAGGCCTTTGAAGAGATCGCGGCTCGCGGGCTGCTCAGCACCAGTGGCAGTGCCATGCGCCTGGCTCAGCAGGCATGTCGCATCTCGCCCTGGGCGGAGCTGGAAAAGGGTCTCTACCTTTTCGAGCACCGGCGTTGCTATGATGAGATCATCCGCTATTGCAACGCGCTGTGCTACAAGGGAACGCTTCGCCCCATGCGCGGCGTGGCGCCTGAGGCGGCGCCGTTCCCGGCGATGGGCTATCTGCATGTCGATGGGCGGGCAACGAGTATTGGCCGCAGTCGTGCCAATCTGCTGGAAGCGCAGACGATCGCATCCTGGCTGGTGGAACACCGAGACCGCCTTGAAAAGATATATGGGAAGCGGATCGAAGAGGTCGTGGGGGTCATTACCCCCTTCGGTCGGCAAGCCCATGAGATCCGGGAGGCCTGCGCTGCCCTCAACCTATCCGTCACCGACCGAACCGGCATGACGATCGGCACGGTTCACTCGCTTCAGGGCGCAGAGCGGCCGGTCATTCTGTTCTCGCCGGTCTATTCCAAACATGCCGATGGTCCCTTTATCGACAGCTCACCCAGCGTGCTGAATGTGACGGTTTCGCGCGCGAAGGACAGCTTCCTTGTGTTCGGCGATATGGATGTCTTTTCCGCCGCTGCATCGGGCACGCCGCGTTCTTTGTTATCAGGCTTTCTGCACGCTGATCGCCGGAATGCGCTGGATTTCACTGCAAAGCCCCGCAGCGATCTGCTGGACGAGGGGCAGTTCATCACCTTGCGCGATGCTTCCGAACATGACGCATTCCTGCTGTCGGCCCTGTCTTCCGAGGCGAAGCGTTTCACCATTGTCAGCCCTTGGGTCATTGTCTCGACCATGGAACGGGCAGGCATCCTCGAAGGCTTCGCGCAGGCCGTCAAACGGGGGGCCGAGATTGATGTCTATGCCGATCCGCTGCTGAATGCGGCTCCGACCAAAGAGGGCCGCAGCAATATGGAACTGGCGGAGCAGGCCCTATCTGCCATCGGGGTCAAACTTCACGGCCTTCCGCAACTCCACAGCAAGATCGTTGCCATTGATGACGGGCTGCTTTGCATCGGGTCTTATAATTGGCTGAGCGCGGATCGTCAGGGCCAATATGCCCGGCATGAAACATCCTTCGTCTATCGGGGCACGCATATGGCGCAGGAAATCAGCACAATCGTCGAAAGCCTGCGGCGCCGGGAGAAATAGGGCCTGCTTTCTTGCGGACCGCAGAGCTTGGCCCCTCATGGCACCCTCTCATCTCTGCCTCCCCGGCAGTGAGGGACAGAGCGATTCCGCATGGCGGCTCGGGCGAAGGGGCGGCACCTGAGAGCGCTGCCAGGCACCACCACCCGTGTCTAGGCCGCATTGGCAGCATGACCCTGCCAGAACGCCCACACTTCTCTGCCAGGCCCACTATCCCAACAGCAAATGTTCCCGTAATGTTTCAGGGCAATTCACGGTCGGGGCCGATCCATGTGCAACCTCTATGCCCAAACCAAACCGCAAGACGCGATGCGGCGCGCCTTTGCGCAGATCGCCGATGAGGGCGCGCTGCTCGAGGATCTGACCGGCAACCTGCCCCCCATGCCCGGTATCTGGCCGGATTATCCGGCGCCCATCCTGCGACGGGGCGCGCAAGGATTGCAGCTTTCTCTGGCCCGCTGGGGCATGCCCAGCCCGCCGCAATTTCTGGCGGGCAAGCGCACCGATCCCGGCGTGACGAACATCCGCAACCTCGCCTCACCGCATTGGCAGCGCTGGCTGAGGGTGGCGCATCGCTGTCTTGTGCCCTTCACCAGCTTTGCCGAGCCCGACAGCCGCCCCGGCCCGACCAAGGGCAAGCCGGTCTGGTTTGCTCTTGGCCCCGATCGACCGCTGGCCTGCTTTGCCGGGATTTGCACCGAATGGACCAGCACGCGCAAAGTGAAGGAAGGCGAGGTGACGGTGCAGGCCTTCGGCTTTCTCACTTGCGATCCAAACCGCGAGGTCGCGCATATCCATCCCAAAGCCATGCCCGTCATCCTCACCCGGCCAGAGGAATGGCGCGATTGGCTGACCAAACCTTTTGACCTTCTTCGCCCCCTGCAACGCCCCCTGCCGGATGGCGAATTGGAAATCGTGCTGGAGGCCGCGCATGAAGACCCTGCCTGATCCGCTCGCCAGCCCCCCGCTCGGTTTGCGCCCGATGCGGGTGCATGAGGCGGGCGGGCGCGGGCGGCGCAGCTTTGCGCTGTTTCAGGCGGCGCGCCATCCCGGCCCACTGGTCTGGATCAGCCCCTCCCATCTGCCGGAACAGCCGCTGCCCGCTGGCCTGCCCATGGGCGTGGCCGAGCGGCTGCACCTGCTCCGCCCCATGGGCGAAACCGACCTGCTGTGGTGCGTAGAGGAGGCGCTGCGCAGCCCCGCCGTGGCGCTGGTGATCGCCGAACCGCAACAGCCGCTCTCGCTCACCGCAGGGCGCCGGTTGCAACTGGCGGCCGAGGCCGGGCGCACCACGGGCCTCTTGCTGATCCCGGAGGGCGGCGGCAGCGCGGCCTCGGAAACCCGCTGGCACTGCGAGCCTGCGCCGGGGCGAGAGGACTCGACTCTGCATCACTGGCAGATTAACAAGAACAAAAGAGGAACTAACGGCGATTGGATGCTGCACTGGGATGGCACGACGGCTGCTTTCCATCTGGTTTCCGAGGCTGGCGAGCGACAGCAGCCTGCGAAGCCAGCCCGTTGAAGGGCCCTTTGCCCTGACCCTGCGGTCGGGCAATACCGATCACCTGCATTGCCTGAACGCTGCCGCGCAGGCGCTTGGGTTGCACCGCGGCATGGCCCTGGCCGATGCCCGCGCCATCTGCCCCGATCTGGTGACCCGCCCCGCCGATCTGGCAGCCGAGGCCGCCGCTTTGGCCGCCCTGCGCCGCTGGACGGGGCGCGCCGCAGCACCGCCCACCATCCCGCGAGCAGGCGAAAAGCTGCTCCCCAACCGGAATTTTCATTGACGGGTATGAGGTGGAGGGCGAGCAGCCGTCATGCGCTACGGTTGGCCCAAACGTCTACTCAGCCGCCGATGAACACGTCGCCCGAGCCTGCTGCTGCCGCCCCACCGCAGCCGATCGCATCGCCAACACGGCCCGCAGGTTTGCCGTTGATGAACACCGTGCCAGACCCGCCCGACAAGCTGCGCGGATGCGCCGGGGCTGGGCAGCTCGGGCAGCCATGCGCCCCATAGTGATCCCCCTGCCGCACCGCCCCAAGCCCATTCACGAACACATTCCCCGACGCCTCAATCGCAGGCGTCGGGGGGAAATGGCACCCGTGACCAGAGCCGGTGTCACCCAAGCGTGTCGCTACCGGCATGGGATATCTCCTTTGGCATTTAAACCTATTCAGAAAGCTACAGGCGACCAAGCTAAATTTGGCCTTGGTATTGAGCTGAAATCCGGACGCATCTCATGAATCTTGTCTTGAAAATTGTCCTTGGTGACCATCCAGCGCAATGCATCACGGTACCCATAAGTCGCGCACAGTTGATCACTTTTCCGTCCAAATTGAAGGAGAACTGTTTTCCACGTCCTGTGATCAGCATCCGGATGCATTTCACGCAGAATACGAAGCGCAGGAAGCACTGGCGGAATGGCGAAAGAGAAGCCCACGGCATTCCCGTAAGTATCATAGGCTTGCGCACCACCTCCGCCGCCTTTTCCATCGGTTGACAGCCATAACCATGCAGAAATCCCGGCCCAATCGGCATATTGGGCCGGGATAGCGGCGGCAATCAGTTCCGCAATGCTTTTGGTTTGAACCGCCTCTTGTGGGGTCATTGATCGAATTTCGGGCGCAGGCTTTCTATGAAGCCGTGGATGTTGGCAGGGGTAACGGCCCAGCGGTTGGGGTTTTTGTCTTCAAACTCGATGTTGAAGCGCCCAGAGGTTCTGTCGAATTGCAACAACAATTTAAGCGGGAAGGCCTCATCCTCGTATACCGCTGAGAGATAGGCAGACATAAAAGGTCGAATTGCACGAATGCCCGCCGAAATCGCCTCAAAGTCGCCATCGGACTTATAAAGATATCCGTAGGAGCTGTCAGGATCTCCATCGTCATCGAACCCAATCACAATGCTAAATGCAGACCAAGGACATTCAAAAGCCTTATGATTTTGAACAATCACGCTGATCAAGTTTGAAAGCTCACTCATTTGTCACCTCGCATACCTTTCCTGCATATCTCTCCACGAAATGCGGCTAAATGCCTGTCCGAGTTTATTTTCAAAGCTCTTCTCATTTTCATACACAATCTTACCTGTTTTTGGGTCTCAAACTAAATAAGTGGAATCGAAGCTATCATGCCGCACAGCCCCAGGCGGGTAGACATCCACCTTATAATCAACCTCATACCCAAGCTTGGTCCAGTCGGCCCACTCATTCTCCATCGTCTTCCAAGCCCCCATATTAAGATTGCCAGCCTGAGGTGCAATGCCTTCATCGGGGGTGTCACCAAAAAAACGATGCCCAGCCAAGTGGCCGCCTTGATCGCCGGGATTTCCCAATCGTCCGACAGCGGTGGCGTTATCGTATCGGGGGCCCGAACCAAAGTCCTGACGGATCGTGCCGGTTGATGAAACCGGCCTGCCTGTCTGTGGGTCGTAAGTGATGGTCTGTTCGTTGCTGCCCCGACGTACCGTTTTCTTCGATGGCGCTTTCGGCGCACTTCCATCCGGCTTTTCCTTGGCCGGGTCCGGCACTTCGCCCCGCGCCGAAACGTCTGCCGATTTCGAGCCGGTTCCCAGCTTGTCTTCGTCAAGCACCTCCTTGAGGATCTTGGGGTCAATCGCCCGATCCGGCACGCTCGCCGCGACTTTCGAGGCAACGCGGATGGCGATTTCCGTTACTTCGCCAGCGCGTCACTGCATGGGATATCTGCTTTGGCGTAACAGTCGATCTACCCTGCACCACCCATGATGAGCAGCGTGCGGTCTTCACAGAACTCAACCCAATGCCCCATCAACCAAAGCTCGGCAGCGGGCGTTTCATCCAGCGGATATTTGACAATGGGCCAAAGCAAATAGCGGGTAATCGCCGGAAATGTCGTCATCATGTAAACCGCCTCGCGCAAACCCCAAATCCATTCCGGAAATTCAGCGCAATGGTCTATGAAATCATCGCTAAACTCTGTTCCAACATCGTGAACTCGTAAACGACCAAGCTCTTGTTCATGCTGAAAATCCGCCGCAGAAATTTCGCCCACGTGACTCCGTCCAATCGCACCGGCCTGCGTATAGTCCAATTCCGTCAAGCGATCTGCCACCGCATCCCGATATTGCGCCGCCAATTCGTACGCGCGAGGCGTGATGACCTGCGGGGGGGGCAAAAGATAGGTGCCATTAAAATCCGCCCGTGCCCGGAAATCCATAATCCGTGAGACAAACGCCGCACCATTGGGTAGACCAGCGAAGGCCTGATGCAGGGTCTCCGCATTGTCGAGCTCAAGCATGAGAGACTCGAAGTGATGATCGTCAAAGCAGCTCGGCTTTTCGACGTAAGAGAGCCAGTCATCCAAAAGCGACATCATCCACCTCCAGCAGAAAGAATTGAATTTCGCAGCCCGGATGGCAGGCTGTCGATCCCATTGTCGAGATAGTGATTGGCGAAATATCCCATGCGCCGCAAGAGTTCAGTGCGACTGCGCGCGGGGGGAGGGCCATAAAGTTGGTCGAGAGCATTATGCATAGTTTGGGAGCCAGGACCAGTGCCGCGACCGGAGTCGGACGAATGCCGCCAGCGAATTGAGCTACTCCCCGATCCTTGGACAGTTTTCGGGGATATTTAAGCTACCGCCTGCGCCTGCTGATCGGTTTCGATGCTGTTGAAGTAGACCACGGCAGGCGGTTGGCCGCCATGGGCAGTGTGGGGTCGTCGATGGTTGTA
>NZ_JAEULU010000328.1 GCF_016792925.1 Gemmobacter sp. | reverse complement strand
GTCCAAGCTTAGCCCAGCCAGCACCAGCGGTGCGCCCTGAGCCAGAAGATTCTGGCAACGCTGCGCCATGTCTGCCTCACTCTGCCCAAAAAAGTCCCGCAATTCGGCGGGGAGGTCACGCAAGAACTCCTGCGCGGCGGCCTGCACTGCACGGGTAAGTGCGGGATCCTGCGGGAGGTCCACCAAGACAGTTTGCACCAGGTCTTCGGGCAGATGGGTTGCCGCAGAGATGCCTGCATCCTGTGCCTCGACAACCCGTAATTCCAGCTTGTCGATCCAGAGCCCGGCAAGTGCCGCAAAGGCACGCACCTCTTCCGTCAGACGGTCGATGTCGCGGGCAATCCGCCAGGCAAGTGGCGTGGCGCCATGCAGCTGAGGGCGGATCACCAGGTGCTCCTCGGAGCGTTCTATCCTGCCAGTCATGCGGATCACCTGGTCCAGCGCCGCCAGCAGATCGGTCCAGTCGGAAATCCCTGTGCAATCCAGCATGACCCGGTCAAACCGGAGACAGGCGACCGCACGTTGTTCCACCGTGACACTGTGGTCTTCTGCCACCGAAACAAGAGTTACAGAGGTCGCCCCCGCTTCACCGATGTCACGCCCCTGCGGGATGCCGGGCATGACGATCGTCGCCCGCCCAAGATGCTCTGCACGGCGATGGATATGGCCGAGCGCCCAGTAATCATACCCATGCGCCTCTAGCTCGGCGAGGCTGCAAGGCGCATAATTGTCATGGCCGGGGCTTCCATTCAGACTGGTATGCATCATGCCGATGTTGAAGGCGCCGGATTTTGGCGCAGGGTAGCGCGGCAACAGGCTTTCCGGGGCATGGGGGTCACGGAAGCTCAGCCCGTGAATGGCGATCTGCTGATCGCCCGCCTCCAGTTCGACCGTTGCGGCCCGCGCCCCGAAGAGATGCGTGTTTTGCGGCAGGTCCAGCTCACCTGTCTGACGGGCAAGGGCATCATGGTTGCCTCGGATAACAAAGCAGCGGATCCCTGCGCCTTGCAGTCGCAAAAGTTCCTGCTTTAGGAAGCGAGGAGTTTTGGTTGAACTGTATGTCCCATCCCAGAGGTCGCCCGCGATCAGCAGGAATGCGACATCTTCTTCGATGCAAAGGTCAATGACACGGGAAAAGGCGGTGCGCGACGCGACGCCGACCTGATGCGCCAGATCAGGATCGCGCAGGGCAATTGCCTTCAATGGGGCATCGAGATGAAGATCTGCGGTGTGGATAAAGCGAAAGCTCAAAAAAAACTACCTGAATGAAAGCTGGTTCCAGCCACTATGGGACGCTCCTGAACTTCCGGCAAGTACCCTTTTGGTTGAATTATTGGTGCATGTTTTTTGTGTGTTCGCAGTTCCCCAGCCGGGTATAGCGCTCAGCCGGTGCCAAAGGCGGTGCTGAGGCCGAAGGCCGCAATCTGCACGGCTACCCTCGCTTCGCGGTGCTGGCGAGACAGGCGAGCAACAGCCGCAGTGCCTCGGCCTCACAAGACAGCGATGGTGCCTGACATCGACTTCGCCTTGCGGCGCGGCATCCGCCCGGAGCCACCGATCCAGGTCTCGGACTGGGCCGACCGGCATCGCATCCTGCCGCCCACCTCGGCGGAACCTAGGCGCTGGCGCACGGACCGCACGCCCTACCTACGCGCGGTGATGGACGCCCTGTCTACCTCAAGCCCCTATGAACGGGTCGTGCTGATGAAGGGCGCGCAGACCGGCGGGTCAGAAGCCGGGCTGAACTGGCTGGGCTACATCATCCAGAACGCGCCCGGCATCGCCATGTTGGTAATGCACTCGCTCGACATGGTCCGGCGCAACACCACCGTCCGCATCGACCCGCTGATCGAGGCCACTCCTGCCCTGCGCGATCTGGTCGCGGCCCCAAGGTCGCGGGACGCCGGGAACAGCCTGTTCCGCAAATCTTTCCCTAGCGTCCAGCTGGTGATGACCGGTGCAAACAGCGCATTGGGGCTGCGATCCACGCCCGTGCGCTACCTATTCCTCGACGAGGTGGACGGCTATCCTGGCGACGCCGACGGCGAAGGCGATCCCGTCGATCTAGCCATCCAGCGCACCACGACCTTCTGGGGACGGCGCAAGATCTACATGGTCGCGACGCCCACGCTGAAGGGCCATTCGCGGATCGAGGCGGCCTTCCTCGACAGCGACCAGCGGTATTTCCACGTCCCCTGTCAGCATTGCCGCGACATGGTCCCGATCACTTGGGCGCGCATCCGCTGGCCAGAGGGGCAGCGCGACACCGCCTATCTGGTCTGCGATCTGCGGCGGCGCGCATCACGAGCAGCCCCGCCTGCTGGCCGCTGGCGAATGGCGCGCGACCGCGCCGGGCGATGGCCGCACGGCGCGGTTCCACCTGTCGTCGCTCTATTCGCCATGGGAAACTTGGGCCGAGATCGCGCAAGAACATGCCCGCGTCCGCAAGGATCCCGCGCGCCTGCAGGTCTGGGTGAACACCAAGCTGGGCGAACCCTGGGAGGATCAGGTGGGCGACACCGTTCCCGCCGATCCGTTGATGGCGCGGCGCGAGGACTGGGGCAGCAACCTCGCCCCCGGCGTGGCGGTGCTGACCGCAGGCGTCGATGTGCAGGGCGACCGGATCGAGGTGCAGATCGTCGGCTGGGGCCGTGACGAGGAGGCATGGGTCATCGACTACCGCGTGCTCTGGGGCGATCCTTCGGGCCCGCGCCTCTGGTCCGATCTCGATGGCGTGCTAAACGGCACCTGGGGCGAGTTGCCTGTGCGCGCCACCGCCATCGATACCGGCGGCCACCACACCAAGATGGCCTACGAATTCTGCCGCACCCGCCTCGCCCGCCGCATCTGGGCGATCAAGGGCCGCGGCGGGCCCGGCATTCCAGTGTGGCCGCGCCGCACCACCCGCATCAACAAGGGCAAGATCCCGCTGTTCATCATCGGCGTGGACACGGTGAAGGACGCTGTCTACGCCCGCCCGAAACTGTCTGAGCCTGGCCCCGGCGCCATCCACTTCCCCCGCCGCCTCGACGCCGACTACTTCCGCCAACTGACCGCCGAGCGCGTCGTAACCCGCTTCGAGTGTGGCCGCCCTATCCGCTCCTGGCAGCCGAAGCGCGACGGCGAACGTAACGAAGCGCTGGACACCTTTGTCTACGCCCACGCCGCTCTGCACGGGCTGATCAGTGAGCTACTCCCCGATCCTTGGACAGTTTTCGGGGATATTTAAGCTACCGCCTGCGCCTGCTGATCGGTTTCGATGCTGTTGAAGTAGACCACGGCAGGCGGTTGGCCGCCATGGGCAGTGTGGGGTCGTCGATGGTTGTA
>NZ_JAEULU010000320.1 GCF_016792925.1 Gemmobacter sp. | reverse complement strand
TGCCATGGTTACAGGAAGGGGCTTGATCATGGCTGTCTTGAAATTCGTTTCATTCGCTCTGGTGGTCGTTTCTGCAGTGTTTCTTTGTGGGGCGGTGACTGGCAGCCCCATCCTGATGGCCTTGGCCGCCGGTGCTGGCACATGGCTGCACCAAATGTTGTGGCAGAGATCTGGGCTAGGGTGAGGGCTCGCCGAGGCCATTGCCGAGGTCACGCGGCAGCGTTTCCGCGTTTGGGCCGGTGGCCCAAAACCACCGGGTGAGCCGCCCGCCCCGCCATTGGCGGGCGCTTTGCACCCGCCGGGGCAGGCTCTGGCCTCTCGGTCATGGGCTGAGGCGGTTTGGCGGATCGGTTCGACGCGGGCGGGAAAACGCGTTGCGTTTCCTGATCCGCCCGAGGCCGCTGGTGCGAGGCCGTGACCATGGAGCGAACTGAGAGCTGGTCTGTTGCCGCGAGAGCCTCAGCCCCCCTCACGCCCCGAAATGCGAGAAGCGATAGGGGGAGACGCCGTATTTCTTGCGGAAGCTCTTCGAGAAATGGCTCGACGAGGCATAGCCGCAGGCCACGGCCACTTCGGTCACGCTCATGTCGGTTTCCGCCAGCAGCGCGCGGCCATGTTGCAGGCGCAGGTCGTTCATGTAGCGCACGGGGGTGACGCCCAGATAGCGGTTGAACAGACGCTCGATCTGGCGGCGGGACACGCCGAGATGGTCGGCGCAGGCGTCGAGGTCGAATTCCTCCTCGATGCGCGCCTCCAGAAAGGCCACCGCCTTGATGAGCTTCTCGTTGCGCGTACCAAGCCGGGCGGCGAGCGAGGTGATCTGTTCGTCTTCCTCGGTGCGGCGTTGGGTCAGGAGGCACATGTTCATGACCTCCTGGCTCAGCTGCGCGCCATAGCGGTCATGGATCAGCTTCAGCATGAGGTCCGCCGCCGCCACGCCACCGGCGCAGGTGACGATGCGATCCTCGATGCAGAAGACCTGCCGGGCGGGCGTCAGATCGGGGAAGGTCTCGGTAAAGCCGCCGAGGTTTTCCCAATGCAGGGTGAAGCGGCGCCCCTTGAGGATGCCCGCCCGCGCCAGCGCATAGGCCCCGGTGCAAAGCCCGCCCACGGTGCGGCCGCGCCGCCATTGGCCGCGCAGCCAATCGGCGAGGCTGGCGGTCATGCGGGTTTCCGGCTCCACGCCGCCGCAGACCAGCACATAGCCCGCAGGCGGGGCCTCGGGCAGGGTGCCTTCGGTCATCACCGGCACGCCGCAAGAGCTGGTGACCGGCTGGCCATCCTCGGAGAAGGTCTGCCAGCGGAACAGGATCTGCCCGGTCAGCTGATTGGCGACGCGCAGCGGTTCGATGGCCGAGGTGAAGGCCAGCAGGGTGAATTTCGGGACCAGCACGAAGGCCACCGAGACGGGTTCGGCCACCTTGGGCAGGGTGACATGCGCGACGCCGCGCGCCACGAATTTGCGGCTGTCCTCGGGCGGGGAAAGGGGGGCATCTGGCGCTTTCATGCCCTTGGGGTAACGCGTGCGCGCCCGGCCCGCAAGCGGCATGATTTTTCGCGCCGGGCCGCGGTTTTTTTACGCTCTGTTAACCATTGGCGGGCCAGTCTGGCGGGGCGAATGAGGAGCATGCGATGGTTGCCGGGCTGGACACCCCACACCCCACACCCCACACCACGGAACAGGATCGGCTCTGCCGTCTGCGCCTCATTCGTTCCCGCCGGGTCGGGCCTGCCACCTATCACCGTCTGGTGGCCGAACATGGCAGCGCGCAGGCCGCGCTGGAGGCCCTGCCGGAGATCGCGCGGGCCGGGGGGATCGAGGGTTATGAACCCTGCCCGGAGGCGGTCGCCCTGGCCGAGATGCGGGCGGCGCGGGCGGTGGGCGCGCGGATGCTGTGCGCGGGCGACCGGCACTATCCCGACGCCTTGCGTCAGATTGCCGACGCACCGCCCATCCTGTGGTTGCGCGGGCGGCCCGAGCTTCTGCTCAGCCCGATGGTGGGGGTGGTGGGGGCGCGCAATGCCTCCAGCCTCGGGCTGCGCATGGCGCGGCGGCTGGCGGCGGCCCTGGGCGAGGCGGGGTTCACCGTGGTCTCGGGGCTTGCGCGCGGGATCGACGCCGAGGCCCATGTGGCGAGCCTTGCCACTGGCACGGTGGCGGTGGTGGCGGGCGGCGTGGACCGGGTGTATCCGGCCGAGAACGGGCCGCTGATGGCACGGATGGCGGAGACCGGCTGTCTGGTCTCGGAACAGCCGCCGGGGCTGGAGCCGCAGGCGCGGCATTTCCCGCTGCGCAACCGAATCATCTCGGGCCTGAGCCGGGCTTTGGTGGTGGTGGAAGCGGCGGCGCGCTCTGGTTCGCTGCTCACTGCGCGCGAGGCGGCAGAGCAGGGGCGCGAGGTGTTCGCCGTGCCGGGGCATCCGTTCGATGCGCGGGCGGCGGGGTGCAACTTGCTGATCCGCGAGGGGGCCACGCTGGTGCGCGCGGCCTCGGATGTGCTGGAGGCGCTGGGGATGCAGGGGGTGCGGGCCGAAGGGCCGCTGGCCGTGCCAGATTTGCCCGGCCAGGATTTGCCGGAGCCAGGCTTGCCCGGCCCGGTGCCGCCGCGCCGGCCGCTGCGCGATCTGGCGGCGCTGCACCGGCTGATCCTGGACCGGCTGGCGCCCAGCCCGCTGGCCGAGGATCAGCTGATCCGCGATCTGGCGCTGCCCTCTGATGATGTGACGCCGGAACTGCTGGCGCTGGAGATGGAGGGGGCGCTGGTGCGGCAGCCGGGCGGCCTGCTGGCGCGGGCGTGAACCGGCGCTGCGGATCAGCCGCAAACCTCCGGCGTCAGCTTGCCCCAGATGCTGCAATATTGCGGCTCGGACCACCAGACATCGCTGGCGCCCATCTGCCAATGGACCACAACCCAGGTCTTGCCCTGCTTTTGCAGCAGCGCCTGCATGGCGGCCCCGTCCATATAGGCGGGGTCGAAACCATCCCGCTCGACCATCGGGGTTTGCGACAGGTCGATGGGCTTGCCGCCGGGGCGCTGCGGGGTGACCATGGCAAAGCCCAGCTTGCCCTCGACGCGCAGCGTGTCCACCACAAATTCGACCGGCGCGTTCAGGTTCCATTCGGCATGGGGGCGCAGCGCATCCATCATCGCCTTGCGATCGGCGCTGCCCTTGGCGGGGGTCTCCCAGCCGAAAGCGGGGGCGGCGAGGGCGAGGCTGAAAAGCAGCGAAAGCGGGGGGAGAATGCGCATCGGAAAAATCCTTCAAAGGGCGAATCTGGCGGTAATCTGCCGCTTTTCCCGCCTTGCGTCAAAGCCCGGCCGGGCTTGACGAACGCGGCCTGCCTTGACATGGGGGGCGTATCGCACACATCTTTCGGCGCCCTGCACAGGCCGGGCGCAAGAGGTATTCATGGCAGTCGTCGTCGTCGAGTCTCCGGCCAAGGCCAAGACAATCAACAAATATCTCGGCTCCGACTATACGGTGCTGGCCTCTTACGGCCATGTCCGCGACCTGCCGCCCAAGGATGGTTCGGTCGATACCGAGAATGATTTCGACATGAAATGGGAGGTGGCGGCTGACAGCAAGAAGCATGTCCGCGCCATCGCCGAGGCCTTGAAAACCGATGACGAGCTGATTTTGGCCACCGACCCCGACCGCGAGGGCGAGGCGATCAGCTGGCATTTGCAGGAGGCGCTCGCGTCGAGCCTGAAAAAGGGCAAGAAGGTCAGCCGCGTGACCTTCAACGCGATCACCAAATCGGCGGTGACCGAGGCGATGAAGAACCCGCGCCAGGTGGATGTGGCGCTGGTGGATGCCTATCTCGCCCGCCGCGCGCTGGATTATCTGGTGGGCTTCACCCTGTCGCCCGTGCTGTGGCGCAAGCTGCCGGGCGCGAAATCGGCGGGGCGGGTGCAATCGGTCTGCCTGCGGCTGATCGTGGAACGCGAGATGGAGATCGAGGCTTTTCGCGCCCGCGAATACTGGTCGGTCGGCGCCACGTTCCGCACGCCGCGGGGCCAGGAATTTGACACGCGGCTGGTGCTGCTGGGTGGCAAGAAACTGGACAAGTTCGACATTCCGACGGCGGAGGCCGCCGATCTGGCGGTCACTGCCATTCAAAATCGAACCTTCAGCGTCGCGGCGGTGGACAAGAAGCCCGCCAGCCGCAACCCCTTTGCGCCCTTCATGACCTCGACCCTGCAACAGGAGGCCAGCCGCAAGTTCGGCATGGGCGCCAAGGCCACGATGAACGCGGCGCAGCGGCTTTATGAGGCGGGCCATATCACCTATATGCGGACCGACGGCATCGACATGGCGCCGGAGGCGATTGCGCAGGCCCGGGCCGAGATCGGCAAGCGCTTTGGTGCCGACTATGTGCCCGACAGCCCGCGCATCTACAAGAACAAGGCCAAGAACGCGCAGGAAGCCCACGAGTGTATCCGCCCCACCGACATGGCGGCGGCGCCCGAGGATTTGCGGCTGGTCGAGGCCGATCAGCGCAAGCTCTATGACCTGATCTGGAAGCGCACCATTGCCAGCCAGATGGCGGCGGCGCGGATGGAGCGCACGAGCGTCGAGGTGCAAAGCCCCGATGGGCAGGTGGGCCTGCGCGCCACGGGCCAGGTGGTGTTGTTTGACGGGTTCCTCAAGGTTTACGATGAGGGCCGCGACGAGGAGGCCGAAGACGAGGGCCGCCTGCCGCAGATCATGCAGGGCGATGCCCTGGCGCGCGGCGCGGTGGTGCCGGAGCAACATTTCACCCAGGCCCCGCCGCGCTATACCGAGGCCACGCTGGTGAAGCGGATGGAAGAGCTGGGCATCGGGCGCCCCTCCACCTATGCCTCGATCCTGACCACGATTCAGGACCGCGAATATGTGCGGCGCGACAAGAACCGGCTGATCCCGGAGGATAAGGGGCGGCTGGTCACGGCGTTTCTGACCAATTTCTTCCGGCAATATGTGGAATATGATTTCACCGCCTCGCTGGAGGGCGAGCTGGATGACGTGTCGGCGGGCGAGCGCGATTACAAGGAAGTGCTGGCGCGGTTCTGGCGCGATTTCTCGGCCGCGGTGGCGGAAACCGCCGATCTGCGCATCAGCGAAGTGCTGGACAAGATTGACGAATTTCTGGGGCCGCATCTTTATCCGGCCCGCGCTGATGGCGGTGACCCGCGCGCCTGCCCGACCTGCGGTTCGGGGCGGCTGCATCTGAAGACCGCGCGGTCTGGCGGGGCGTTCATCGGTTGCGGGAACTATCCTGAATGCCGCTATACCCGGCCCATCTCGGTCGGCGATGACAGCGGCGCGATCACGCCCGATGGCAAGGTGCTGGGGCAGGATGAGGACGGCGTGCCGGTCACCATCCGCTCGGGGCGGTTCGGGCCCTATGTGCAGAAGGGTGACGCGACCGAGGAGGTGCCGAAGCCGCCGCGCGCCAGCCTGCCGAAGGGCTGGGCGCCCGACAGCATTGATCTGGAACGCGCGCTGATGCTGCTGAACCTGCCGCGCCCGATTGGCCCGCACCCGGAGGACGGCGCGGTGGTCGAGGCCGGGATTGGCCGGTTTGGCCCCTATATCAAGCATAACAGCACCTATGCGAACCTGCCCGATGTGGAGGAAGTGTTCACCATCGGCATGAACCGCGCGATGGAAGTGCTGGCCTTGAAGGCGAGCCGGGGCGCCGGGCGCGGGGCGCCGGCACAGCCGCTGCGCGAGCTGGGCGCGCATCCGGATGGCGGCGCAGTGCAGGTGATGCCGGGCAAATACGGGCCCTATGTGAAATGGGAAAAGGTCAATGCGACCCTGCCCAAGGGCGTGGAGCCCGAGGCCGTGACGCTGGAGGAGGCGTTGGTTCTGATCGCGGAAAAGGCGGGCAAGACGCCTGCGAAGAAAACCGCGAAGAAGGCGGCGAAGCCGAAGGCCGAGGCGGCGGAAACGGCCGCGGCCAAGAAGGCGCCTGCGAAGAAGGCTGCGGCGAAGAAGCCGGCGGCCAAGAAACCGGCGGCGAAGGCTGCAACCAAGGCCGCGCCAAAGAAAGCCGCGACCCGGAAAGCTGCGGAAAGCGCCCCGATCGAGGATGTGCTGGAATGAAACCCCTCGCGCTGTTGCCCCTGATTGCCGTTGCCCTGCCTGCCTTCGCCCAAGACCGGGCCTTTCCGCCCGGCACCTATGGCGAGCCTTTCACGGTGGAGGCCCTGGTGGACGGGTGCAGCGCGGAGGGCGAGGGCGCGGGCTGCACGCTGATCGCGGAAGGGGTCCGCTGGGTGGCCTGGGCCGATGGCGCGACCCCGCCCGGGGTGATGGCCGAACTGGCGGCGCTGCCGCTCAATGCGCCGGTGATCGTGACCGGCGATATGGTCAGCATGGGCGACATCACGGTGGAGGCGGTGCTGGCGGGCCTCGCGCCGGGGCAGGATGCCCATGCGACCGAGCGCGCGCTGATGCAGGGCGCATGGCAGGGCGATGACCCCGGCTTTGTGCTGACGGTGCGCGGCTCGACCTGGAGCGAGACCTATGCGGGCGATGTGATGGGCGACCATCTGCTGACGCTGGCCGAGGGCTGCGGCCTGGAGGGGGTGGAGACCGAAGGCCTTGCCATCCGCCTGCAACTGCTGGGGGGCGACCCGTCGGAGCAGACCTGTTTCGCGGTGACCGCGCTGACGGCGGAGCGGATGGAGCTGCTGCATCTGCCGCGCGGCAATCCCGTCACCTTCACCCGGCTGCCGAACTGACGCCGAAAGACGGACCCGCCCCGAAAGCTGAATGCCCGAAACGGAAACCCAAAACTGAAACAAAGAATCACATCCCTTTGAGGCGCCGCGACCGGGGTTTGCATTGCCTTTGTCGCTGCCTAGCTGTTGGATGTTCCCGGACCGGCCCGAGCGCCGGACCTGTTTGCGACCGAAAAGGAGTTTTGCGGTGCAATCCACTGTCTCGATCCTGGACTCCCGGACCCGCTCCGTGCCCCGGCTGATGGGCGCGCTGTTGCTGGGCCTGACTGTCGCCATGGGGCCTGCCCATTTCGCCCATGCCCGTGGCGCCCCCGAAAGTTTTGCCGATCTGGCGGACAAGATCAGCCCGGCGGTGGTGAATATCACCACCTCTGCGGTGATCGAGGCCTCGAGCGAGGATATGCCGCGCCTGCCCGAGGGCTCGCCCTTTCAGGATTTCTTCGACCAGTTCCAGAACCCCGATGGCGAGGGCGGCGAGCCGCGCCGGTCGGAGGCCCTGGGCTCGGGCTTCGTGATCTCGGAAGACGGCTATATCGTCACGAACAATCACGTCATCGAGGGCGCCGACGAGATCGAGATCGAGTTCTTCTCGAAGGAGCGGCTGCCGGCCAAGCTGATCGGCACCGACCCGAAAACCGATATTGCGCTGCTGAAGGTCGAAAGCCCGACGCCGCTGCCCTATGTCAGCTTTGGCGACAGCGACCTGATGCGCGTGGGCGATTGGGTGATGGCGATGGGCAACCCGCTGGGGCAGGGCTTCTCGGTTTCGGCCGGGATCGTCTCGGCGCGCGGGCGGGAATTGCAGGGCGCCTATGACGATTTCCTGCAAACCGATGCCGCGATCAACAAGGGCAATTCGGGCGGGCCGCTGTTCAACATGGACGGGCAGGTGGTCGGTGTGAACACCGCCATCCTGTCGCCCACCGGCGGCTCGATCGGGATCGGCTTCTCGATGGCGTCGAATGTGGTGACCAAGGTGGTCGATCAGTTGCGCGAATTTGGCGAGACGCGGCGCGGCTGGCTGGGCGTGCGCATTCAGGACGTGACGCCGGATGTGGCCGAGGCGATGGGTCTGGGCAAGGGGGTGGTCGGCGCGCTGATCACCGATGTGCCGGACGGGCCTGCCAAGGATGCGGGTCTGCTGTCGGGCGATGTGATCCGGCTGTTTGACGGCAAGCCGGTGAAGGATGTGCGCGATCTGACGCGGCGGGTGGCTGATGCGCCGGTGGGCGAGGCCGTGAAGGTCGAGGTGCTGCGCGAGGGCAAGACCGAGGTGCTGGACGTGACGCTGGGCCGTCGCGAGGAGGCCGAGGCCAGCGAGGCGCCGGAGGGTGCCAAGCCGGGCAGCAAGGCTCCGGCCAAGGCCGAGCTGATGGGCCTGACGGTGGAGCCGCTGACCGAAGAGGCCGCCAGCAAGCTGGGCCTGCCGGGCGATGCCTCGGGCCTGCTGGTGACGGCGGTGGATGGCACGTCGGAGGCCTATACCAAGGGTCTGCGCGAGGGCGATCTGATCACCGAGGCGGGCCAGCAGAAGGTGGTGCGCATCGAGGATCTGGAGGCGCGCATCGACGAGGCCCGCGAGGCGGGGCGCAAGTCGATCCTGCTGCTGATCCGTCGCGGCGGCGATCCGCGTTTCGTGGCGCTGTCGGTGGAATAAGCGGCAGGATGGCAAGATTTTGGGGCGGCGGGGCAACCTGCCGCCCTTTTTCGTGGCTTTGCAGCGGCCTGTTGGCTTGGCGGGGCTCAGCAAAGCGGGCAGGGTGAGGGCGCGCAGCAGGAGGCCCCGCATGACCCGAACCCCGCCCGATACCACCCCGCCCCAAACCGAACCCGTCATCCGCACCATCGCCATGCCTGCCGATACCAACCCGGCAGGCGATATTTTCGGCGGCTGGCTGATGGCGCAGATGGATCTGGCGGCGGGCAATCTGGCGGCGCGGATCGCGCGGGGGCGGGCGGCGACGATTGCAGTGGAGGGGATGACATTCCTCAAGCCGGTGAAGGTGGGCGACGAGGTCTCGCTTTACGCCGATCTGGAGACCGTCGGGCGCAGCTCGATGCGGATTCACGTCGAGGCCTGGCGGCGCGACCGCTATGGCGACGAGAGCTTCAAGGTGACCGACGCCAGTTTCACCTTTGTCGCGATTGATGGCGAGGGGCGGCCAAGGGCGATTGCGCCCGATCAATCGGCGATCTGATAGGGCAGGATGCCGCGGCTGTCGGGGTCGACGCGCAAGCGGCGTTCCAGCGGCGGGACCGAGCGCTGGTGACAATCGCGGCGCTCGCAGATGCGGCAGCTGATGCCGATGGGCTCGAACGCGCCGCGCAGGTCCATGCCATCGGCATAGACCAGCGCATCGGCGTGCTGCACCTCGCAGCCGAGGCCAATGGCATAGCGGCGCACCGGCGCGCCGAAACTGCCGCCGCGTTTGGTGACATCGCGGGCGAGGCACAGATAGCGCACGCCATCGGGGGTTTCGGCCAGCTGGCGCAGGAACTGCCCCGGCGTTTCAAAGGCGCGGTGCATGTTCCACAAGGGGCAGGCGCCGCCGAAACGGGCGAATTGCAGCCGGGTGGCAGAGTGGCGCTTGGTGATGGTGCCCGCCTGATCGACGCGGACGAAAAAGAAGGGAATCCCCTTGGCGCCGGGGCGTTGCAGGGTGGAAAGGCGATGGGCCACCTGCTCGATGCTGGCGCCGAACAGGTCGGCAAGGCGCTCGAGGTCGTGGCGCTCCTCCATCGCGGCCTGCTGGAAGGCGCGGTAGGGCAGGAGGGCGGCACCCGCAAAGTAATTGGCAAGGCCGATCTTGGCGATGTCGCGCGCCTCGGGCGTGGCGAAGCGGGCGAGGTCGAGCGTGGCCTCCAGCAGCTCGTTCTGGGTGGTCAGCGCCACCTGATACAGCAACTGGAAGCGCTGTGTCGGCCCGGCGGCGCGGCCCGAGATCGCCAGATGGCGCGCGCTGGCATCGTAATGGCGCAGCTGCGCAGTGTCGGAAAACTGCAAGTCGATGCCCGCCTTGGCGAGGGTCTCGGAGGCGATGAAAAGCGGGTCTTTCCGGGTGCCTGCGGGCATTGCGTAATGTTCCGCCGCGCGGTCGATCGCATCGAGGTAATTGTCGCAATAGTGAAAGAAGTCGCGCACCTCCTCCCACGGGCTTGGCCGCAGGGCGGCGTCTTCGCGGCCCAGAGCCTCGTCCAGCGAGGCGAGGCGTTCATGGGTCTGGCGATAGGCGCGGTGCAGGTCAAGGAAGGCGCGGGCCAGCGCCGGTGCGTTGGAGGCGGCAAGGCGCAGATCGGCCAGCGGCGCGGTGGCGTTCTGGAACACCGGATCGGCCAGCGCCTCGCGCATGTCGGACACGATGCGCTCGGCATCGCCGGTGGTCAGTTCGGTCACGTCAAAGCCGAATTCCTGCACCAAAGACAGCACCACGGCGGCGGAAACCGGGCGGTGGTTGTTCTCCATCTGGTTCAGATAGGGCAGGGACACGCCCAGCTTGTCGGCAAAGGCCTTTTGCGTGACACCCAGCCGGCCACGCAACTCGCGCAGCTTGACCCCGGCATAGAGTTTCTGCGTGCTCATGGCTGGCCTCCTCGCCTTTGCTAAAGCCGTTCATCGCTTTTGCAAACTATGGCTGTCAAGCTCGCAGATCAGGGTTAAGGCGGGGTTAACGGAAATGGCCGAGGCCCTACATCCCCAAGGCCCGGGCGCGGGCCATGACCCAGAGGATCGCCAGCACCGAGCCCAGGGCGCAGCCCAGCATCAGCAGCACCAGGGGCAGCTCGGTGGCGCCCGGCGGCAGCAGATGCCCCGCCAGCGCCGCCAGACCCGCACCGCCGCCGATCACGATGGCGCCGCCAAGCCCCGAGGCGGTGCCCGCAAGCTCGGGCCGCACTGACAGGATGCCCGCATTGGCATTGGGCAGGCAAATGCCATTCCCCAGCCCCATCACCCCGGTCAGACCAAAGAACAGCGGCGCTGTCATCAGGCTCCCCAGCGAACACAACACCAGAATGCCGCAAGCCAGCACGGTGACCGACCCGCCCCACAGCACCATGCGGTTCATCCCCAGACGCTCGGAAAACCGCCCGGCGAGGAAATTGCCCCCGGCATAGCCAAGCGCCGTGAGGGCAAACAGAAGGCCGATCTGGCTGGAGGTCAGCCCGAAAATCGCCGTTCCCACATAGGGCGCGCCGCCCAGATAGGCGAAGAAACAGCCCGAGGAGAGGGCTGCGGCCAGCGCATAGCCCCAGAAGCGCTGCGAGGCCAAAAGCCGTGGATATTGCGCCACTTGCGCGCCGAGGCCAAGGCCCGAGGGGCGCGAGGTCTCGCCCAGGTCGCGCCAGCACAGCCATGTCACGGCCAGCCCGCAGATCAGCAGGAAGGCGAAACTGGCCTGCCAGCCGAACAGATCATCCAGCACCCCGCCGATCACCGGGCCGACCATCGGCACCAGGCTCATGCCCATGGTGACATAGCCGATCATCGAGGCCGCCCGCGCATCCGAGACCATATCGCGCACGATGGCGCGGCTGAGAACCATGCCCGCCGCGACCACGGCCTGCGCCATGCGGGCGATCAGGAAGGTCTCGGCGGTGGGGGCCAGCAAGACGGCGAGCGTGGCGATCAGGAACAGGACGAGCGCCCCCAGCACCACCTTGCGCCGCCCGAAGCGGTCGGAGACCGGGCCGATGAGGATTTGCAGCCCCGCCGAGAGCGCGAGGTAAAGCGCGACCGAGAGCTGCATCGTGGCATAGGGCACGCCATACCAGGCCGCCATCGAGGGCAGCGAGGGCAGGAAGATGTTCATGCTGAGCGCCGAAACCCCGGCCAGCAGCGTGAGGGTCAGCACCGAGGGCGGGGTGGCGGGATCAAGGAAATGGGGGGGTGGCAGGTCGCGCATGGCCTCAGGGCTAGGCCCTGCGCGCGCGCCTGTCCATCCCGGTTGCGGCGTCTGGCGTCGCCTTCACCACTTGTGGAAGATGAAAAAGGCGCCAAGCGCGATGAAGGAAAACCCGAGCAGGTGGTTCCAGGTTAAGGGTTCTTTCAGGAAGAACACCGAAAATACCCCGAAGACCAGCAGCGTGATCACCTCTTGAATCGTCTTCAGCTCGGCCGCGGAGAAATGCGTGTGCCCGATGCGGTTGGCCGGAACCATGAGCATGTATTCAAACAGCGCAATGCCCCAGGAGATGAGGATCACCGTGATCATCGGCGCGGTCTTGAACTTCAGATGGCCATACCAGGCGAAGGTCATGAAGATGTTCGAGGCCAGCAGCAGGCCGATGGTGAGAACGGGAACGGGCAGGCTGGGCATGGCACTCTCCTTTGCGCTTGGCCTCTGGCTTGCCCTGTGGCGCTGGCAAAGGCAAGATTTGCTGAATTTGCAATTTGCAATCGCGGCTCTGCCAATAATTTGCAAATTTACGGAATTTCAGTATGCGATCCGCCGACGCAAGAATATTGTGCGACCGATTCCCAGGGGGAGAGGACCGCCATGAAAGACATCCTGCAAGAGCTTGAGACCCGTCGTGCCGTGGCCCGTGCTGGCGGGGGCGAGCGTCGTGTGGCGGCGCAGCACGCCAAGGGCAAGCTGACGGCGCGGGAGCGGATCGACCTGCTGCTGGACGAGGGTTCCTTCGAGGAGTTCGACATGTTCGTGCGCCATCGCTGCACCGATTTCGGCATGGAGCAGGACCGCCCGGCAGGGGATGGCGTGGTGACCGGCTGGGGCACGATCAATGGCCGTCAGGTCTATGTGTTCAGCCAGGATTTCACGGTGTTCGGCGGCTCTCTGTCGGAGACGCATGCGCAAAAGATCTGCAAGATCATGGATATGGCGATGCAGAATGGCGCGCCGGTGATCGGGCTGAACGATTCGGGCGGGGCGCGGATTCAGGAAGGCGTGGCCTCTCTGGCCGGCTATGCCGAGGTGTTTCAGCGCAATATCATGGCAAGCGGCGTGGTGCCGCAGATCAGCGTCATCATGGGGCCCTGCGCGGGCGGGGCGGTTTACAGCCCGGCAATGACCGACTTCATCTTCATGGTGAAGGACACCTCCTATATGTTCGTGACCGGCCCGGATGTGGTGAAGACGGTGACGAACGAGGTGGTGACCGCCGAGGAACTGGGCGGCGCCAGCACCCATACCAAGAAATCCTCGGTGGCCGATGGTGCCTTTGAAAACGATGTGGAGGCGCTGGCCGAAGTGCGCCGTCTGGTCGATTTCCTGCCGCTGAACAACCGCGACAAGGCGCCGGTGCGGCCGTTCTTTGACGAGCCGGGCCGGGTGGAGGACAGCCTGGATACGCTGATCCCCGACAATCCGAACCAGCCCTATGACATGAAGGAACTGATCCTGAAAATCGCCGATGAGGGCGATTTCTACGAGATTCAAAAGGATTACGCGGGCAATATCATCACCGGCTTCATCCGCATGGAAGGGCAGACGGTCGGCGTGGTGGCCAATCAGCCGATGGTGCTGGCGGGCTGCCTGGACATTGACAGCTCGCGTAAGGCCGCGCGCTTTGTGCGCTTCTGCGATGCGTTTGAAATTCCGATCCTGACGCTGGTTGACGTGCCGGGCTTCCTGCCGGGCACGAGCCAAGAATATGGCGGCGTCATCAAACACGGCGCGAAACTGCTGTTCGCCTATGGCGAGGCGACGGTGCCGAAGGTGACGGTGATCACCCGCAAGGCCTATGGCGGCGCCTATGACGTGATGGCCTCGAAACCCCTGCGCGGCGATTTCAACTATGCCTGGCCCACGGCGGAAATCGCGGTGATGGGGGCCAAGGGCGCCACCGAGATCCTCTATCGCAGCGAGCTGGGCGACAAGGAGAAGATCGCCGCCCGCACCAAGGATTACGAGGACCGTTTCGCCAATCCCTTCGTCGCGGCCGAGCGCGGTTTCATCGACGAGGTGATCCAGCCGCGCTCCACCCGGCGGCGGGTGACGCGGGCCTTTGCCTCGCTTCGTGGCAAGAAGCTGGCAAACCCCTGGAAGAAACACGATAACATCCCCTTGTAACGCGTTACCGCAATCAAGGGGGCAATCCATGCGGCTCGACATCGACATCGGGGCAGAGGCCGGGGACGGCGCCATCACGGCGCTGGACTTCGCGGCCCTGTCCCGGGGCGACTATCTGAACCTGATCCTGCAACGGTCGGAGGTCATGTTCGACCGGCCGAAGTCGGGCCGTATCATTAAGGCCTGGAACGAGGGCGACGAGGCCCCGATCGGGGCGGTGATCGACGAGATGGGCGTGGCGATCGCGCGCCGCGCGGCCGGGGTGATCGCGGCAGAATATCGCGCGCTGGCGCCGCTGCTGCGCGAGCTGGCACCGAAGCGGATTGCCGATATTGGCTGTGGCTACGGGCTGTTTGACCTGTTCGCGGCGCAGGATCTGGGCGCGGATGTGCTGCTGATTGATCTGGAAAGCAATGAGCGGCGGCATTTCGGCTTTGCCAAGGAGGGCGCGGCCTATTCGAGCCTCGCCGTGGCGCGCAAGCTGTTGCAGGATAACGGGATTCCCGCAGGCCGCATCGCCACGCTGAACCCGCGTGACACCGCGCCGGAAACGGCAGGGCCGGTGGATCTGGCGGTCAGCTTCCTGTCTTGCGGCTTCCATTACCCCGTCGATCTCTATCTGCCGTTTCTGGAACGCGCAGTGACCCCCACCGGCGCCGCGATCCTGGACCTGCGCGAGGCGACGGCGGCAGAGCAGGCGGCCAAGCTGGAGAAGCTGGGCGCCTTGACCGATCTGCCCGCGCCGCCGAAATGCCGCCGCGTGCTGCTGCGCAAGGGGGGCAGGGCATGACCGGCGAGGCGATAAGCCAGATGCAGGATGGCACCGTGGTGCTGACCGGCGGCGCCGAGGCGCTGAGCGTGCCTTCGGGGCAGCCGGTGACCTTGCAGGATGTGATCCGCAGCGAGGATGGCCCGGTGGGCGCGGCGCTGCGCTTCCGCTTTGTCGCGCCGCAGATCGCGCGCGAGGGCGGCAATGTCGATTTCGAGACGGCGAGCGCCGACATGGCCGATCTGTGCCAGCGCTTTGCCCTGCCGCGGATGGCAGAGCTGGGCGGCGCGCCACGCCAGATCATCATCTCGCTGGCCGCAGCAGAAGTGCCCTTCGGCGAGACCGCGCCCGAGGTCACGCAGTTCTTTGAATCCTTCCGTGTCGAAAACGGCACCTGCATCTGGGAGATGTTCTGATGATGTCGCAACATCTTGTGGTGTCCGGCGGGAAGCTGCCGAAACTTGATGCAGGCCAGTCACATCGCGTCATGGCGGTGCTTTCGGCGTGTCTTTCGCAG
This sequence comes from Gemmobacter sp., assembly GCF_016792925.1. Taxonomy (GTDB): domain Bacteria; phylum Pseudomonadota; class Alphaproteobacteria; order Rhodobacterales; family Rhodobacteraceae; genus Gemmobacter. Next base: position 896 of record NZ_JAEULU010000320.1, on the reverse strand, counting down.
GCAAATGGCGATATTCTGGGCAGGAAGCGGGCAAACCCGCTTCGCAATCCTGCACGGGGGCCGCATCGCGCCGCCCTCCAACGAAACTGGAGACCAATATGTCGAGCATCCGCATCACCCTTGCCATCTGCACCATGGCTTTCCTCGCCGCTTGCGGCGGCGCCAAGCAGGATGACGTTGTCATCGTGGACGAGCCGGTCGTTCAGCCCGAGCCCGTGTTCACCGGCAAATACAAGTGATCTGCAAGGGCGGGCCGCACAGGCGCGGCCCGCCTCTTTCCGCCCCTTCGCTGAGGAGGGCGCGGCATGCTGAAGCATCGTGGCTTCCCCGGTCGGATGACCGGCACTGACTTCCAGTTCGTGATCCGCCGCGCCAACCACAAGGAAGGCGTCAGCAAGCTGATCAAACGGGAGCGTTTCAAGGACCGCAAGAATGTGGATCGCGCGGCGGATACGGCCTTCATGGCCGCGCTGTGGAACCATTTCGGCGAAGAGCCTTTCGAGCGTGGCAATCTGGATGCCGGGCGGCTGTCATGGCTGTTTGGCCGCGAGGTTGTGGCGGCGGAAGATCCCTTCGATCCCTGCTCTTACGAGGCGTTGTTGAAGATCGACGTGAAGCGGGCGCAGGCCAGCTTTCCCGAGGTCTTCGCCGCTGATGCGCCGCCGCCCCCCATGGATGACTGGGATGACGGGGAGGACGACTGAGCATGTTTCCGCGCAACCTGAAACCTGTCGGGCAGTTTTCCGCGCAAGCAGTGCTTGTGCCGGACTTTGCCTTTGCACAGGCCGGGTTGCGCCCCCATGTTGAGGATGTGACGCGCACCATCCGGCGCGCTGTCCTGTGCGTGGGCGCCGCTGTGGCGCCGCGTCATCCAGTATGTGATCCTTCCCCTGACC
>NZ_JAEULU010000290.1 GCF_016792925.1 Gemmobacter sp. | reverse complement strand
TGCCATGTGGTGCCCAGCACGGCAGTCTTGGCGCGCGAAGATGCCAGCGCATCATAGGCCCCCGCCGCCGAGAAGCGATACATGTCAAAGGCATTGGCCAGCGCCATGCCGCCAAAGGTATTGGCGAAACCGGCATTGAAGGACAGCGCCTCGGAGGCGTGCCAGGTGGCCGAGGCATTGGCGCTGGCGCCGTTGCTGTTGATCTCTTGCCCGTTCACGCCATCGAAGCGGTTCCAGTCATAGCGCAGACCGGCCGAGTAATCGACCTGCCCCACCGTGCCGCGCCCCTGCACGAACAGGCCGGTGTTCTTCACCGCTTCCGACACGAAATAGCCCGGCTCGGCATAGCTGCCTTCGCGGTCCTGGTAATCCAGACCGGCGGTGAGTTTCAGGCCGTTGTCGAAATGGAAGGTGTTCTTGGCGGTGACCGAAAGGGCATCGGCGTCGCCGGTGCTGCCATAGGGCTCGGGGATGTTCAGCTTGGTGCCGGAATGGGCGATTTGCAGTTCCGGGTCGATCATGCCTTCGCCATCAACGCGCGAGAAGGTCAGCGCCTGGGTGGTCTGTTCCACACCGTACAGCCGCAGTTCCGGCACGGGGGCGCCACCGATCACGCCGCCGACATTGGCGCGGTAGGGGCGCAGCGCCTCGTCCTGCACCTTCATGGCGGAATATTCGGCCCGCCAGCCATTCGCCTCGGCGCCCACCTTGATCATGCCCGAAGACAGATCGGCGCCGGTGCCATTGATCACGCTGCCATCGCCATCTTCATAGGCGTCACCCGTGGCGCGCTTGACATAAAGCAGCGCATCGACCGGGCCTTGCGCGCCGTAAAGCGTGAGGGCGGTGCTGGCGGTATCGCCATTGTCGACAAAGCCGAAGGTCAGCTTGCCGCCAAAGCTGCGGCCATCGGCCAGCAGGTCGCGGGCATCCTTGGTCTCGAACCGGATCGCGCCGCCCAAGGCGCCGGGGCCGGCATCGGCAGGCGCCACGCCCGCATCGACCTCGACCGCCTTCAACAGGCCCGGATCGACGACATTGGCGCCCAGATGGTGAAACAGCCGGTTGTTCTGCGCCACGCCATCCACGCTCACGGCCAGCTGCTGCTGGTCCACACCGTTCACGAACACCTTTTCGGTGACGGCAATGCCGCCGCCCACCGTCACCTCGGGGGTGGAGCGGAACAGGTCGGAGAGCGTGCCGGTGCTGGCGGCCTCGATCTCTTCCTCGGTGAGGGTGGTGGAGCCTGCGGCCTCGCCGGGTTCATCGCTGGCGGCTTGCAGGATCACCGGGTCAAGCTGGGTTTCCTGTGCCCAAAGGGGAACAGAGGTCAGGGCCGGAAGGGCCGCGCCCGCCAGAAGGGCGCGCAGAAGGGGACGGGGCATCGGGTGCCATCCTTTCGCAAGGGATCAAGGGGGAAACGCTTGCGGGTGCGGCTGAGACAAGACCGCGTGGCTGGCTGGGGGTCTTTAAGCGGAACCGGGCAGGAAAGACCAGAGCCGCGATAGGCAATTCTGCGCAAGGCGTGACGGAAAAGCCGCGCTTCAGCCGGGAAGGTGATGCAGGATCAGGGGCTTGCCCGCCACCTGCATCACTTGCAGCGGCATATCGTAAAGCGCGCCCAGAACCTGCGGCGTGCAAAGCTGCGCGGGCGGGCCTTCGGCGGCCAGCGCGCCGTCTTTCAGCGCCACGATGTGATCGGCCCAGACCGCCGCATGGTTGACGTCATGCAGCACCACCACCACGCTTTTGCCTGCATCGCGCAGCGCCGCCAGTTGCGCCATCACGCCACGCGCATGGGCCATATCCAGCGCGGCAAGGGGTTCATCCAGCAACAGCCACTCGGCCCCCTGCGCCAGCGTCATGGCGATGAAGGCGCGTTGGCGTTGCCCGCCCGACAGCTCGTCCAGAAAGCGGTGGGCGAGGGGCGAAAGGCCCATGGCCTCCAGCGCGGCGGCAACATGGCCCGCATCCTCGGGCGCGGGGCGGCCCTGCGAATGGGGCCAGCGGCCAAAAGCCACCAGCTCGGCCACGCGCAGGCGGCTGCCGGGGGCGTTGTGCTGTGACAGGATCGCCATGCGCCGCGACAGATCGCGCGAGGGGGTGGTGGCAATATCGGCCCCATTCAGGGTGATGCGGCCCTGTTGCAGGGGCACCAGCCGCCCGATCAGCGACAGAAGGGTGGATTTTCCCGCACCATTCGGCCCGATCAGCGCGGTGATCTGCCCGCGCGGCAGCCGCAGCGACAGGTCGCGCAGGATGGGCCTGCGCCCGATGCTGTGATGCAGATGCGAAACCTCGATCATCGCAGCTTTCCTTTCAGCAAAAGCCACAGGAAGAACAGCCCGCCCACGCCCTCGATCACCACCGACAGGGCGGATTGCAGGCCAAGCGCGCGCTCGAACAGGGTTTGCCCCGCCACCAGCAGCAGCGCGCCCAGCAGCATGGCAACGGGCAGCAGCACGCGGTGGCGCGGCGCGGGGCTGAGGAGATGGGCAAAGCCCGCCACGATCAGGCCCAGAAAGGCCAGCGGCCCGACCAGCGCGGTGGAAGTGGCGACCAGCGCTGCCACCAGCGCCAGCACGAGCCGCAAAAGCCGGTCATGCGCGAGGCCCAGCGACAGCGCCATGGGCCGCCCCAGGGCCAGCACATCCAGCGCCGGGCCAAGGCGCAGGGCCAGCGCGATGCAGCCCAGCACCAAGGCTGCGGCCAGCGGCAACAGCGTGGCATCTACCCTGGCAAAGCTGGCAAAGCCCGCCTGCTGCACCACGGCATAGGCGTTCGGGTCCAGCACCCTTGCGACCAGCCCGGTCAGCGAGCGGAACAGCACGCCCAGAATGACCCCGGTGAGGATCAGGCGCGGAATGTCCTGCGCCCCCTTGTCTTGGCCCGCCCGCCCCAGCAGCAGGCCGAACAGCACCAGCGCCAGCGCGATCATCGCCACCACCTCCAGCCCGAAACGGGCAGGGCTGCCCAAGCTGGCAAAGCCGGTGACGCCGAGGCCGGCCACCAGCAGGGTTTGCAGCAGCAGATACAGCGCGTCAAAGCCCATGATCTGCGGCGTCAGGATGCGGTTGCGGCTGAGGGTCTGGAACAGCACGGTCGCCACCGCCACCGCCGCCCCCACCAGCAGCATCCCCGCCAGCTTGACGGCGCGCAGGCCCAGAACAAAGCTCCAGCGCGGGCCGGACAGGCCCCAGAACAGATAGGACGCCGAGGCCAGCGCAAGCGCAAGGCCAAGCCATATCAAGGGTCTAGCCACGGATCTAACCACGGATCTAACCACGGGCGGGCCCCCGATGCAGCAGCCACAGGAACAGGCCCGAGCCCAGCACGCCCAAAACCGTGCCCACCGGCAGCTCATAGGGATAGCGGATCAGCCGGGCCAGAATATCGCAGGCCAGGACCAGCGCCGCCCCCGCCAGCGCCGTCACCGGCAGCGTGGCGCGCAGATTGTCGCCCAGCAGCCGCGAGACGATATTGGGCACCACCAGCCCGACGAAGGGGATCATCCCCACCGTCACGATCACCAGCGCCATGGTGACCGAAACCACCACCAGCCCCAGCCGCATCACCGCCTCGGGCGAAAGGCCAAGGCCGATGGCGGCCTCGCGCCCGAGGCTGAGGATGGCGAAGCGGTCGGCGGCAGCCCAGGCCAGCGCGGCGGCGCCCCCGGCGATCCACAGCAGTTCATAGCGCCCGGCGATCACCCCGGAAAACTCGCCCGTCATCAGCCAGATGCCGATCATCTGCAAAAGATCGGTCTGCCAGCCGATGAAGGTGACCAGCGCCCCCAGCACGCCGGAAAACACGATACCGACCAGGGGCACCAGCAGCACCTCGCGCGGGGGGAGGTTGCGGATCAGCCGCAGGAACAGCGCGGTGGCGGCCATGGCCGACAGGCTTGCCACGACCATCTTCAGCCAAAGCGCCGCGCCGGGCGCCCAAAGCGTGATCGCCAGCAGACCCAGCGCCGCGCCCTCGGCGGTGCCGGTGGTGCCGGGTTCGACAAAGCGGTTGCGCACCAGTTGCTGCATCACCACCCCGGCAATCGCCAGCGCCGCCCCGGTCAGCAGCACCGCCAGCGTGCGCGGCAGGCGCGACAGGGCAAAGACCTGCGCGCCCAGATCGGCCACGCCCAGCAGCAGGCTTGCCAGCGCCAAGGGCACGAGCAAAGCCAGCAATATCAGGCAAGATCGCCAGACCGGGGGCAAGGGCTTACTTGCCAAACGCGGTGATCAGCTGATCGAGCGTGCCCATCATCGAGTGGAAGCCACCACCCGCGATATAGATCGGCGCGGACTCCAGATAGATGATCTGGCCCTTCTGGCCCGCCGTGGTGCCCTTGACCAGCGCGTTGTCCAGCGTGGCCTGCGCCGAACCGGCCTCGCCAATGGCCGAGGCGCGATCGACGACGATCAGCCAATCCGGGTTCACCTCGGCGATGAATTCAAAGGAGATCGCATCGCCATGGGTTTCGGGGTCCAGATTCTCGCGCGCTTCGGGCAGATCAAGCGCGCTATGCAGCCAGCCAAAGCGCGAGCCCTTGCCATAGGCCGCGATTTTCGGCCCGTTGGTCATCACGATCAGCGCCCGGCCCTTGCCCGCGATGGCGGCTTTGGCCTCGGCGAATTTGGCATCCCATGCGGCGGTCAGGCTGGTGGCCTCGGCCTCTTTGCCAAACAGCGCGCCATAACCTGCGATCCGGGCGCGGCCCTCGGCGGGGATGTCTTCCCAGATCGTCATGTCGACCGTGGGGGCCACGGCGGACAGCGGCTCCACCTGCGTGGAAGACCGCCCGCCCGCGATGATCAGGTCGGGGGCAAGGGCGGCGAGGGCCTCCAGATCGGGTTCAAACAGCGTGCCCACCGGCAGCGCCTTGCCCGAGAGGCTGGCAAGATAGGGCACATACAGGTTGTCCGGCGTGCCTGCCGGGGTGACGCCCAGCGCATCCAGCGTGTCGATGGCGGCAATATCCAGCACCGCGACCTTGGCCGGATTGGCGGCCACGGCGACCGGGCCGGTGGCGGTGGGCAGTTGAATTTCTTCCGCAAAGGCGGGCGCAAAGGCGGGGGAAACCAGCAGGGCAGTTGCCAGAAGGCGGGCGGCCAGACGCAGCATGAAGCTCTCCAATATGTGCAAACCGCGTGTGGCTTGCAAATCTGGCTTCACGCATCGGGGGCAGGATTAGCGCGCCTGACCGGCACGCTCAACCATGAATCGCAGCCCTTACAGCCCCAGCGCCACCCGCCGCCCCTCGTGAAAGGCATAAGGCGCCTGACGCGGCGCGGCACAATCGCCGATGCGGTGGGTTTCCTTGCCCGCAAAGGTTTCGGGAAAGGGATCAAAGGCCTGATTGGTGGTTGCCACCACAAGGGCCGAGGCGGCAATGGTTTCCTCGGCTCCGGTCAGCAGGTTGCGGACCGTGGCACCATTGCCGTGCCAACGCGTGATCACATGTTCCGTCAGGAAACGCGCCCCCGCCCGCGCCAGCCGCCCGCGCGCCGGGCCATCGGCAGAGGTGCGGGCGATTTCCTTGCCGATGAAGGGATCGGGGGTCACGATCACCACACGCTTGCCTTGCTCGGCCAGCGCCCAGGCGGTGCCGACCCCGCGCCAATTGCCGCCCTCATCCAGCACGATCACGGTATCGCCCAGCCGTGCCTCGCGGCGCAGCACGTCCTCGACCGCGTAAACCTGCCCCAGTTCCAGCCCCGGCAGCGGCCCGGCCTCGGGGAACCAACGCTGCCGCGCCTCCGGGTCGGGGAGCGACCCCGTGGCAAGGATCACCACGCCTGCCGGATGGGCGGCGATGTCGTCTTCATCAAGAAAGGTGTTGAGGCGCAGGGTGACGCCCAGTTGGGTGAACTGCCGCTCATACCAGCCCCACAGATCAGTGATCTGGCCCCTGCGCGGCTGCATCCCGGCCAGCCGGAACTGGCCGCCGATCTGCGGCCCGGCCTCCGCGATCTCCACCCGATGCCCGCGCTCTGCCGCCACCCGCGCGGCCTCAAGCCCCGCCGGGCCTGCCCCCACCACCAGCACGTCGCGCGGCGTGGGCGTGGGGGTGAAGCGATCCCCGCCCCATTCCCATTCGCGCCCGACGGACGGGTTGATGAGGCAAGAAATCCAGTAATCGCGCGACCGCCGCCCCCAGCACATCTGATTGCAAGAGATGCGGCCGCGCACATCCTCCGCCCGGCCTTCACTGGTCTTGCGCGCCAGATGCGGGTCGGCAATCTGCCCCCGCACGATCGACACCAGATCAGCTTGCCCTGCGGCAATCACCGCCTCGGCATTTTCCGGCGTGCGGATATGCGCCTCCGAGGTAACACGCGCGTGCTTCACCACCGCCTTCATCTGTTCGGTCACCGGCGCGGTCAGCTTTTCGCCAAACAGGAAGGTCGGCATCAGCCGCTCAAAATCCAGATAGCCGCCGGAGCCGCAGGTGATGTAATCGACATGGCCGGTGGCATCATGCAGCGCCACGATCTCCAGCAGGCTTTCCACCTGAAGCGTCACCTGATGCGAATCCGAGGTCGAGACCGCGAGGCCGATGATGAAATCCTCGCCACAGGCGCGGCGGATACCCTCGATGATGCGGCGGGAAAACCGGGTGCGGTTTTCAAGGCTCCCGCCCCATTGATCGTCGCGCGTATTGGACCACGGCGTCCAGAACTGGTCCAGCAGCGAGTGATAGGCCGCCCAGACCTCCACCCCCTGAAACCCGCCAGCCTTGCAGCGGAGGGCGGCGGCGATATGGGCGGCGATCAGCTCCTCGATCTCGGCCTCGGTCATGCGATGCGAGCCGTCGCTGTCATGATAGCTGGGCCCGCCCGAGGGCGACCAATGCGGCTGAAAGCTGAGGTCGGAATCGCCATGCGCGCCGATATGGTAAAGCTGTTGTAGGATCACCGCCCCGGCCTCCTGCACCGGCTCGGTCACACGCCGGAAATGCGGGATCACGGCATCGTCGCCATGGCGGAAATTGCCGCGGGTCAGCACCCCGGTGCGATGCACGGGCATGGGTTCCGCCACGATCATCGCCGCACCGCCCAAAGCGCGCTCCAGCAGATAGGCGGCTGTGCGCGGGCCGGGCAGGCCCTGCTCGGCCATGTTGTTGGTATGGGCACCAAAGACGATTCGATTGCGCAGCGTCTGGCCGCGCAGGGTGAGGGGCGACAGAAGGTGGCGATGCTGGCTCATGGCTGGGCACTCCGGTCGAAGGAAAATCTGGCGCGCAACTTGTCCTCGGGGAGGCTTGAAGCCAGAGCCGAGCGGAGAGCCTTGAACGCCCTGCCCTCTCACCTCCCCGAGGAAAGGGGGCGCTTGCGCCCCCTCTGGGCCTTTGGCCCATTCACCTCAAGGGGGGCGCGAAACGCGCCCGCCCGGCCCTGAGGATAGTTGCACCAAGGTGAAAACGGGGGTTTTAAGGAAACCGGCGCCCCTTCATCTTGGCTTAAATATCCCGGGGGGTGCGGGGGGCTGGCCCCCCGCTGCTGTCGGGTCAGTAGACGACCACGGCGCGGATGCTTTCGCCTTTGTGCATCAGATCGAAGCCCTCATTGATGCGCTCCAGCGGCAGGGTGTGGGTGATCATGCTGTCGATCTCCACCTTGCCATCCATATACCAGTCCACGATTTTCGGCACATCGGTGCGCCCGCGTGCGCCGCCGAAGGCGGTGCCTTTCCACACCCGGCCCGTCACCAGCTGGAAGGGCCGCGTGCTGATCTCGGCCCCTGCCGGCGCCACGCCGATCACCACCGAGACGCCCCAGCCGCGATGGGTGCATTCCAGCGCGTCGCGCATCACCTTCACATTGCCGGTGCAATCAAAGCTGTAATCCGCGCCGCCGATCTGGTCGGCCTCGGTCTTGGTCAGGTTCACGATGGCCTGCACCACCGAGCCCTCGATCTCGCTCGGGTTGATGAAATGGGTCATGCCGAATTTCTCGCCCCATTCCTTTTTGCTGTTGTTCAGATCGACCCCGATGATCATGTCGGCGCCCGCCATTTTCAGGCCCTGAATGACGTTGAGCCCGATGCCGCCGAGGCCAAAGACCACGGCCTTCGCCCCGATCTCGACCTTCGCCGTGTTCAGCACCGCGCCGATGCCGGTGGTGACGCCGCAGCCGATATAGCAGATCTTGTCGAAGGGCGCGTCGTCGCGGACCTTGGCGAGGGCGATTTCCGGCACGACCGTGTGGTTGGCGAAGGTGGAGCAGCCCATGTAATGATGGATCGGCGTGCCATCCAGCATCGAGAACCGCGTGGTGCCATCGGGCAGCAGGCCCTGGCCTTGCGTCGCGCGGATCGAGGTGCAGAGGTTGGTTTTCTGGCTGAGGCAGGAGGGGCATTGGCGGCATTCCGGCGTATAGAGCGGAATGACGTGATCGCCGGGTTTCAGCGTGGTGACGCCGGGGCCGCATTC
>NZ_JAEULU010000200.1 GCF_016792925.1 Gemmobacter sp. | reverse complement strand
GTTCGTGGCGGTGGGCAAGCCCGGCCTTGTGACGGGCGAGATGCTGAAACCCGGCGCTGCGCTGATCGACATCGGCATCAACCGGATCACCGGGCCGGATGGCAAGGCGCGCACCGTGGGCGATGCCGATTTCGACAGCTGCACGCAGGTGGCCGGCTGGATCACCCCGGTGCCGGGCGGCGTGGGGCCGGTGACGGTGGCGACGCTTCTGAAAAACGCGGTCCTCGCGACGCGCATGCAAATGGATCATTACAGCGCCGCTTTCGCGGTGGAAGGCTGAGGGAGAAAACGATGACGGCAGCAATCATTGACGGCAAGGCCTTCGCGGCGAAGGTGCGCGCGCAAGTGGCCGAGCATGTGGCGCGGTTGAAAGAGCAGAACGGCATCACCCCCGGCCTCGCCGTGGTGCTGGTGGGGGAAGACCCGGCCTCCAAGGTTTATGTGTCCTCCAAGGGCAAGCAGACCGTCGAGGTCGGCATGAATTCTTACGAACACAAGCTGGAGGCGGATACGTCGGAGGCCGATCTGCTGGCACTGATCGCCCGGCTGAATGCCGATCCGGCGGTGCATGGCATTCTGGTGCAGCTGCCGCTGCCGGGGCATCTGAACTCTGATCTGGTGATCAACAGCATTGATCCGGCCAAGGATGTGGACGGGTTCCATATCTCCAACGTGGGCCTTTTGGGAACCGGGCAAAAGTCGATGGTGCCTTGCACACCGCTGGGCTGCCTGATGATGCTGCGCGACCATCACGGCAGCCTTGCCGGGATGAATGCCGTGGTGGTGGGGCGCTCGAACATCGTGGGCAAGCCGATGGCGCAATTGCTGCTGGGCGACAGCTGCACCGTGACCATCGCGCATAGCCGCACCAAGGATCTGGCGGCGGTGTGCCGCGCGGCCGACATCCTCGTGGCCGCCGTGGGCCGCCCCGAGATGATCCCCGGCGATTGGGTGAAGCCCGGCGCCACCGTCATCGACGTGGGCATCAACCGGATCGAGCGCGACGGCAAGGGCGTGCTGGTGGGCGATGTGCATTTCGACAGCGCCAAGGCCGTGGCGGGGGCCATCACCCCGGTGCCGGGCGGCGTGGGGCCGATGACCATCGCCTGCCTGCTGGCCAATACGCTGACCGCCGCCTGCCGCGCCCATGGCCTGCCCGAGCCCAAAGGCCTGACCGCCTGACAGACCGCCCGAGCGTGAAGACCCCGCCCGCGCCCCCTCCGGCGCGGGCTTTTGCATGGCGCGGCGGCGGCTGTCGCCCCTGTCACCGCAATCGCCATATTGCGTTGTTCTCCAATTGTATTATTGATTTATCCCATGTTTGTGTTTTTCGATTTTCTTCGCGCTGACCTGAGCCGTGCAGTCCCCTACATCGCCTGGGCCTGCACCTCGCTCGTGCTGGGCGTGGCCGGGCCCTTTGGCAGCTACGCCGTCCTCAGCTTTCCAGAACGTCTGGCCTTCTGGGGCGGCGCCACGGCGGTGGGGATGCTGGTGGGCATCTCTGCCCGGGCCTTTGTGCGCAGCAGCCTTGGCATGCAGGACATGCGCGCGGTCACGGTGCTGGTGGCGCTGATCTGCGCGGGACTGCTGTCCTGGCCACTGCGCGCGCTGGCGCTGCTGCTTTACCCTGACAAGACCGGGTTTTCCGCCTCGCTGGCCGATACGGCGCTGCTGGTGTTTTCGGTCTCGCTGACCATCGGGGCCTTCCGGGTGGTGGTGGATCTGAGCGCGGCACAATCGCTGCGCGCCATGCCGCCAGCGGAGGGGCCTGTCGCGCCCTTGCCGCGTGTGGTGCAGCGGCTGGAGCCGGAGATGCAGGGCCGCCTGATCGCCATGACGGTGCGCGATCACTATGTCGACATCTATACCGACAAGGGCCGCGCCAGCCTGCTGATGCGCTTTGCCGATGCGATGGAGGAAACCGGGCCAGAGCCGGGCGACCAGATTCACCGCTCGCATTGGGTGGCATGGTGGGCGGTGAAGGGGGTGGAGCGCTCGCCCGGCAAGCTGTGGCTGCGGCTGTGCCCCGAACTGCGCCTGCCGGTCAGCCGCACCTATCGCGAGCGGCTGGTGGCCCGGGGTCTGGTCGAGGCGCCCGGCACCGGCGAGGCCGAGCCTCTGGCCGCCGAATAAAGCGCCGCCGAATAGGGGATGGCGCGCGCCGTGCGGCCGGTCAGGATCGCCAGCGCGCCCGGCGCCTGCATCAGCGGAACCAAAGCCGCCGCATCGCAGGCCAGCCCGCCGGTATAGGTCCCAAAGGCGGGCAGGATCAGCCGCCCGGCAGCGGGATTGAGCAGAAAACACGGCGCCGCTCGCCCGGCCAGCCGCGCCTTGGGATGGTAATGCCCCGAGATTTCCGCCCCCGTCCCCCCCGTCTCGGCCATATGGCGGAAGGTCAGCCCGGCCAGCGTGATCTCGGCGCGGTGCTGCCCGCCCAGGCTGGTCGGGGCGGGATCGTGATTGCCCTCGATCCACAGCCAGTCGCGCCCGTCCATCAGGCGCAGCAGGCTGTCCCGCTCGGCCTCGGCCAGCTCTGACGCGGCGGTCAGATCATCGAAACTGTCGCCCAGACAGATCACCTGCGCCGCCCCGGTGGCCTGCAATTCGGCCTCCAGACGGGCCAGCGTGGCCTGGGTCTCATAGGGGGGCAGCAAGGCCCCGCCGCGCCGCGCCAGCCGCTGCGCCTTGCCGAAGTGCAGGTCAGAGACCACCAGCAGCCCCTGATCCGCCCAGAACAGCGCGCCCGAGGCCCGCGCCTCCAGCCGCGCGCCACCCAGATCGAAAGCATGGCTGCTCATGGTTGGGGCGGGGTGCGCAGATGCGCCTGCAAGGCCAGCAGATCGGCCCAGGCCTCGCGCTTGGCGATCGGGTTGCGCAAGAGGTAAGCGGGATGCAGCATCGGCAGCACCGGCTTGCCCCAGGCCTGCGCCCATTGGCCGCGCAGCCGGGTGATGCCGCGCTGGCGCAGCACGGCCTGCGCCGGAATATTGCCCATCACCACCATCACATCCGGGTCGATCAGGGCAACATGCCGCTCCAGAAATGGCAGCATCATGGCGATTTCCTCGGTCGAGGGATCGCGGTTGCCCGGCGGCTTCCAGGGCATGACATTGGTGATATAGACCGAGGCCGAGGCATCGGGCGCCGAACGCGCCAGCCCGATGGCCGCGAACATCCGGTCCAGCATCTGCCCCGCGCGGCCAACAAAGGGCAGGCCCTGCCGGTCCTCATCGGCGCCGGGCGCCTCGCCGATGATCATCACCCGCGCCTGCGGGTTCCCATCGGAAAGAACCGTGTTGCGCGCGCCCTTTTTCAGATCGCAATGCGGGTAGGCCGCCAGCGCCTCGTGCAGCGCCTCGCGGGTGGCGCAGGCCGCCGCCATCTGCCGCGACACGGCGACCGGATCAACCTTCGGCGCCTCCGGCTCTGGCGCGGGGGCGGCGGGGCGGGCTTGCGGGCGCGGCGTCTGGGCCGCTGGCGTGGCGCGCTGCGGCGCATGCGGATCCGCCGCAGGCAGGGCGTAGCGATCCACCGTCGCCTCGCCGATCGGGTCCAGCACGCCCAGCTCCTGCCACCAGCTCAGCGCGGCGAACGAGGCGTGCCAATCCTCCAGAATGTCCTGTGCGATTCCCATAGGCCGACCCTAAGCCGTGACGGGCGTGGCGGCAACCGGCGCCCGTCAGGCCGCCAGCCGCCGGAAGGTGGGGCGCGGGCCGGAATTGTCAAAGAAGGGCACGCCGGGCTGCTCGCCCCCCGCAAGGATCAGCGCGACCTCGGACAGCACGACCTCGGTAATGAAAGGCAGGTCCAGCAGGCGCACGGCGCGCAGGCTGACCCAGTGCAGATGCGACAGCTCGTCCTCTGCGCCCGAGAAATCCTCGGCGTCGCCCGCGATGGCGCTGGCATCGGCCAGAAAGAACCGCGCGTCAAAGCGGCGGGCGCGGCCCGGCGGGGTGATGGCGCGGAAAACCAGCCGCAAGGCGCCGGCGTCGGGCACAAGACCGCGCGCGGCAAAGCCCTGCCAGCCCTCGGGCACGGCGCCCGGCCCAGTGTCCGGCCCAGTGCCCGGCCCAGTGCCTGGCCATGCGCCGGGGCGGCCAAGGGCCAGGCCGGTTTCCTCGAAAACCTCCCGGATCGCGGCGGCCGCCAATGTGGCCGGAGCCACCGTGGCGCCCGCCAGCCGCGCGGCACAGGGGCCGGGCAGGGCGCGCGCCAGCGGCACGCCCGCGTCGCCCGCATCGACGGCGCCGCCGGGAAAGACATATTTCGACGGCATGAAGGCCGCCCCGGCGCCGCGCTGGCCCATCAGCACCTCGGGCCCCTCCGGTCCGGTCCGGCTGAGGATCAGCGTTGCGGCATCGCGGATCGGCAGCTCAGCGGTCATGACCCGGCGCGCCCTGCGGGCCAAAGCCATGCATCCGGCGCGACCATTGCAGGGCGATGAAGGCGCCCTTGATGCGCGGCAAAAGCCACAGCGTCAGCCCCACGGTCATCACCAGAAACACCGAGAGCATGATCAGCGGATCGGGGCGTAAGCCCAGAAAAGTCCACAGGATCAAGGGGATGACGATATGGCCCACGATCAGGATGGTGATATAGGCCGGGCCGTCATCGGCGCGGTGATGATGCAGCGCCTCGCCGCAGGCCGGGCATTGCGCCCGCACCGACAGATAGCCCTGCAACATCGGTCCCGCGCCGCAATTCGGGCAACAGCGCTGCCAGCCCCGCCGCAGGGCGGGCATGATCGGGCGGTCTGGGGTCTGTGTCATCGCTTTGTAACCATGGCGAGGGAAATGGGAAACGCCCTCCCTACATAGGGCTTCGGGGCGGGTCAGGCCAAGGCCTCTTGGCAAAGATGCGCGGTAAAGTCGCATTTGATGGCCCTTCGCCCGATTTTTCCCAGCTTTGCAAAACCTGCCGCAAAATCGGCGACGGAAAGCCGGGCCTGCCGCGTTTGGGAGGAGGACGGCGCCCGAAACACCGGCGCCGCAGGCTGAACACAGGAGACGCATGATGCAGAAACGCACGATTGGCTATTCGCTGGCTTTGGCCGCGCTGCTGTCCGGCGCGCTCGGGACTGCTGCCGTGGCAGACCGGATGCGCGACCATGGCCCTGGCCCGATGGGCATGATGATGGGCCATGGCCCGATGGGCGGGCCGGATTTCGACTTTGACGCGCTGGATGCCGACAAGGATGGCAAGATCACGCCCGAAGAGTTCAAGACCTTCCGCGCGGCGCAGTTGAAGGCCGTGGATACCGACAATGACGGCAAGATCACCGAGGCCGAGCTGGTGGCCGAGGCGGTGAAGCGCGCCGAGGCACGGGCCAAGGCCGTGGCGCCCGAGATGCTGAAAGAGCTGGATGCCGATGCGGATGGCGCGGTCAGCGTGATCGAATTGCAGGCGGCCGGTCCGCAGATGGGCGGCAAGATGCTGCGCCGGATCGACACCGATGGCGATGGTGCGGTGTCCAAGGCCGAGCTGGAGGCGATGAAGGCCAAATGGGCCGAGCGGGGCGGGCCGGGTCAGCACGGCGGCAAGCATGGCGGCGGCAAACATGGCCATGGCCTCGATGGCCAGCCGCCGATGCCCGAAGCCGGGAACTGACCTCGCCGTTCCGCCCGGCATCTGGCTTGCCGGGCGGAGCCTTCCGGCCTATGCCTTTTTCGGATGACCATGCCGCTGGACGATCTTTCAGACCTGCCCGAGGAGGCCCTGCTGGCGCGCTATGCGGCGGGGGATCGCATGGCGGCGCGTGTGCTGGTGCTGCGGCTGTCGCCTCGGCTTTTGTCGTATGTTTACAGGTTGTTGCGAGATCGGGCCGAGGCTGAGGATGTGGTGCAGGAGGCGCTGTTGCGGCTTTGGCGCATGGCGCCCGCCTGGCGCCCCGGCGAGGCGCGGGTGACGACATGGCTTTACCGCGTGGCGACCAATCTGGTGACCGATCGCCAGCGCGCCCGGCAGCGGCGCCGGGTGGCGGCGCTGGAGGATGCACCGGAGCCTGCGGATTCCGCGCCGGGGGCGGTAGCGCAATTGATCGAGGCCGACCGGATGGCGGCGCTGGAGGCCGCGCTGGCCTGTTTGCCAGAGCGGCAGCGCCAGGCGGTGATCCTGCGCCATCTGGAGGGCCTGTCGAACCCCGAAATCGCCACGATCCTTGAGATCGGGGTGGAGGCGGTGGAAAGCCTGACAGCGCGGGGCAAGCGCGCGCTGGCCGCGGCCCTTGCGGGGCAGCGGGCAGAGTTGGGATATGAGGATGAGGAGGCCCTGCCATGACCCGGCCAGCGGAAGACCCGCGCGATGACATGCTCAACGCCTTGTTTTCACAGGCGAAAGATCAGGTGATGGCGCCTTCGCCCGAGTTTCTGGGGCGCTTGCTGGAAGAGGCCTATGCGGCGCAGCCGGTGGTGGCGCCGCAGCCGCATCCGCATCCGCATGTCGCGCGGGCCGAGCCTCGGCTGCGGCACTGGCTGCGGCGACTGGCGCCGCCGGCGGGGCTGGCAACGGCGGGTCTGGCCGGGTTCTGGCTGGGTTTTGCACAGCCTGCCGCGCTGATGGCGCCGGTGGTCTCGCTGGGGGATGCCGTGGCGGGCACTGGTGAAGTGCTTGAAATGGTTGATCTTATTCCCAGCCTTGATGGCTGGCTTTCGGAGGGTTGAGCATGGCCGAGACACAAGAGACCCAAGCCCTGCCCCCGGCGCCGAAAGCGGCGGGGCGGCGCTGGAAATGGGCCTTTCTGGGGCTGCTGACGCTGAACCTGCTGGCCGCCGGGCTGATTGGCGGGATGATTGCCAAGGGGCCGCCCATGGGTGACCGGGCGATCCGGGATCTGGGGTTTGGACTATATGGTGAGGCTTTGGATGAGGCGGACCGCAAGGCCTTGAGGAAAGCCTTCATGGAACAGGGGCCCGGGCTGCGGGATATGCGCAAGGCCATGCGCGCCGATCTGGCGGGGGTGCTGGCCGCGCTGCGCGCCGAGCCGTTCAACCCCGCCGCGCTGGATGCGGCCTTTGCCCAGCAAACCGCGCGTCTGGAAGAAAAAATGCAGCTGGGTCAAGCGCTTCTGCGCGACCGGCTGGTGGGGATGACCCCCGAGCAACGCCGCGCCTTTGCCGACCGGCTGGAGCGCAGCGTGATCCGGCACGCGCACAAAGGCGGCCCGGAAGCTGGGCGGGATGGCGCGCGGCAAGACTGACCGGGCAGGCGGCGCAACGGTAACGGGCGATACACTTGCCCCGCTGCCAAGGCGCAAAAGGGTAATGCCCTATACGCTTTGCGGCGCAAAACCCGCCAAACTGTAACGGCCTATACGGTTGTGCCCCGGTTCTGGCAGATGCGCAAAGGGCGGCCCGCCTTGGCCGCCCTTTTGCGCATGGCGCCCGCCCGGTTCAGGCGGCGGAGGCCCCCAGGATCACCTGATTGCGCCCGCCCGCCTTTGCGATCATCAGGGCGCGGTCGGCGCGGTCGAAAATCTGGGTGACCTCCTCGGGACGGTCGGTGCCGAAATCGGACACGGCCAGACCGATGGAGACGGTGACCGACAGGCTTTGCCCATCAGGCAGATGGATCGGGCGTTCCTGCACCAGCGCACAGAGACGCTCGGCGGTGCTGCGCGCCTCGGTCAGGCCGATGTCGGGCAGGGCCACCAGAAACTCCTCGCCGCCGATGCGGGCGACCAGATCGGAGGCGCGCAGGTTTTCGGCCAGACGCTGCGCCACCTCGACCAGCACGGCATCGCCCCCGGCATGGCCGAAACGGTCATTCACCGATTTGAAACGGTCAATGTCGATCACCATGACGGCGAAACAGCCCTCCAGCGACTCAGCGCGTTCAGAGATGGCAGCGAGGCGCGGCAGGGCGTAGCGGCGGTTGTAAAGGCCGGTCAGCGGGTCGATCACCGCCATGCGCAGCCCGTCCTGCACCGAGGCGCGGAGCCGGTCGCCCAATTGCTTGCGCCGCAGCACGCCGCGCAGGCGCAACGTCAGCTCGCGCCCGCTGATCTGCGCGGGCAAGGCCAGATTGGCCCCCATGTCATAGGCCATCGCCATGTCTTCGGGGCGGGGGGTGACATGCAGCAGCACCACCCCGGCATGACGGGTGGCCGAGCGCGAGCGCAATTCCGACATGAGCCGCAAGCCGCCGCCCGGCCCGCCCAGATCGGCGTCGATCACAAAGACATCGGGCGTATCGCCGGGCATGGCCAGCGCCTCGGACAGGGCCTCGGCCCGGGTGATGATGCGGGCGCCCCCGGCTTGCAGGGTCAGGGTCTCGCGCCGCCAGCGCAGCGCCAGTTCGGGCCGGTCCGACACGATGACGGTGCTGCCCTGCGCCTCGAACCCGGTCTGCGCCTCGGCCAGGCCCAGGGTTTGCAGGGTCTCGTCGCGCTGGCCCAGCTCGGCCAGGGCCTCGTGCAGGCGCAGCAGGTTGCGCAGGCGGGCCATCAGCACCGCATCCTCGATGGGCTTGATCAGGCAGTCATCCGCCCCGGCCTCCAGCGCGGCAAGGCACAGCGCCGGATCGGTGGAGGCCGAGACCAGAACGACGGGGATGTTGCGGGTTTCGGGTTCGGCGCGCAACTGGCGCAAGACCTCGATCCCCGGCATGTCGGGCAGGGTGGCATCGAGCAAAATGAGATCAGGCTGCACCTCGCGCGCCATGCGCAGGCAGCCCATGCCATCGGAGGCCATCACCGGCTGGTAGCAGGCGGCGGCAAGTTTGACCTTGAAGACGATGCGATTGGTCGCAACGTCGTCGACAATAAGAATTCTGCCTGCCATGTGACTACATCCGTGGCGCTACTTGCTACTGGCTACGATACAGTTTTAGTGCAAGTGGTTAAAAAAATCTTTCCAATTCTTAAGCGAAACCGCCTTTCTGGCAAGGATTCGATCAAAAAACGGGGCGCAAAGCATGAACAGGCGAGAATATGCCGAAACCATCGGTCTGCAATCGTTGACATGGCTGGTGCAGGACAGCGAGCTGCTGGGGCGCTTTCTGGCGGCGACCGGAACCGACCCCGCGCAGATGGCCGAACTGGCCCAGGATGCGGGGTTTCTGGGCGCGGTGCTGGACTTTTTGCTGACCGAAGATTCGCTGGTTCTGGGCTTTGCCGAGGCGTCGGGCCTGGCGCCGGAGGCGGTGTTGCAGGCGCGGGCGTCGCTGCCGGGCGGTGACGTGCCGCATTGGACCTGAGCCGGTCGCGGGCCTTGCGGCGGCGGATCGGAGCGTTAAGGTTTCTGCGCAATTCAGGGAGATTGGCATGATCCGCGCGGTGATTTTCGACAAGGATGGCACGCTGTTCGACTTCCGGCAAAGCTGGGGCGACTGGGCGGCGCGGTTGCTGGCCGATCTGGCCGGTGACGAGGCCGAGCGGGCGCGTCTGGGCGCGGCAGTGGGATTTGACACGGTGGCGCGCGATTTCCACCCGGACAGCCCGGTGATCGCGGGCACGGCGGCCGAGGTGGCCGAGGCCTTGCAGGCGGCGCTGCCCGCGCGCCCGGCGGAGGATCTGTTGGGGCGGATCAATGCGGCGGCGGCGGCGGCGCAGATGGTGCCGGCCGTGCCGCTGCGCCCGCTGCTGGAGGCCTTGCGGGCGCAGGGTCTGGCGATCGGTCTGGCCACCAATGATGCCGAGGCCCCGGCAGAGGCGCATCTGGCGGCGCATGGGTTGCGCGACCTGTTCGATTTCGTGGCCGGGTATGACTCGGGCCATGGCGGCAAACCGGCGCCGGGGCAATTGCTGGCCTTTGCGCAGGCGGTGGGGGTCAGCCCCGGCGATTGCGCCATGGTGGGCGACAGTCTGCATGATCTGGAGGCAGCCAAGGCGGCAGGCATGGCGCGGGTGGCCGTGCTGACCGGGATCGCCGGGCAAGACGTTCTGGCGCCGCATGCCGATGTGGTGCTGGCCGATATTGGCGCTTTGCCGGGCTGGCTGGCGGCGCGGGCGGCGGGATGATCGCCTGTTTGCGACACGTTTTGTCGCAAAACTTGTATGCAATACAATCGGCTTTCCGGCATTCTGCCTTGGCACGGCGGGGATTGGCAAGAGCGGCCGCCGCCTGTTGATCCAAAGCCGCTTGATCCGAGGCCGGGAGACACCAAGATGACGCAAGCGACAGCCAGGCCCGAGCGCAAGCCCCGCACGCTCTTGCCCATGGTGCAGCCGGATTGGGGGCCGCGCGGGGCGCTGGACCCGGTGCTGTCGCCGCTGCCGCCCGAGGGCGTGGCGGCGGTGGCGCAGGCGGCGCTGGGCCTGCTGGCGAACCCCGGCGTGGAGATGGGCAGCCCCGACATCGCGCGGGCGCTGAAGGCGGCAGGCTGCAAGGTCAGCGGCACCCAGGTGCGGATGGCGCCGGAATTCGTGACCGCCATGCTGGCGCGGGCGCCGCGCAGCTTCACCCTCACGCCGCGCAACCCGGCCCGGGCGCTGTCCGTGGCGGCAGAGGGCGGCGCGCTGCATTTCGGGCCGATTTCCTCGGCCACCCATGTCTGGGACATCGAGCGCGGGCGGCGGCTGGCCGATTTCGCGGCCTTTCAGGAGATGATCCGGCTGTCGCAGCTGTTCAACGCGCTGCATTTCATCGGCGGCTATCCGGTGGAGCCTGCCGATATTGCGCCGCCCGAACGCCATCTGCGCTGCATGGCCGAGATGCTGCGGCTGACCGACAAGGTGGTGCATGCCTATGCGCTGGATGTGGGCCAGGCCGAGGAGGCGATGGAGCTGGTGCGGCTGGCCTCCGGCCTTTCGCCCAGTGAATTCGCCGCCAGCCCGCGCATGTTCACCAATATGAACCCGGTCACGCCGCTGAGGCAGGATGGCGCGGTGCTGGAGGCGGCGCTGCGCTTCGCGCAGAACGGGCAGGCGGTCTGCGTCACCCCCTTTGCGGTGATCGGCGCGCCGGGCACGCAGCCGGGGCTGGCGCCCAAGCGGCTGGCAGGGGCGGTGGCGCTGGCGCTGGCCGAGGGGCTGGCGGCGCTGGCGGCGCTGCAATGGCTCGCGCCGGGGGCGCCGGTGCTGCTGGGGGCGCTGCTGCCGGTGGCGGACGCGCGCAGCGGCGCGCCGGTCTATGCCGGGCCGGAACCGGCGCGGGCCATGCAGATGATGGGGCAGATGGCGCGGCATTTCGGGCTGCCCTTCCGCGCCTCGGGCGGCTGCACGGCGGCCATTCCCGACGGGCAGGCGATGTGGGAGATGACACAATCGCTGGCCTCGGCGCAGCAGTCGGGCGCCGCCATGGTCTATCACGCGGCGGGCTGGCTGGAGGGCGGGCTGACCGCCAGCCGCGAAAAGCTGGTGATGGATGTGGAGGTCTTGCAGCAGATGGCGCAACAGGCCGACCCGGCGCTGATCGCCACCGATGCGGCAGCGCTGGCGATGGAGGCCCCGGCGCTGCCTGCCTCGCGCGGCATGCTGTCGGACCTGCGCGCCTATGAGGGCTGGCAGGCGGATGGCGCGCTCTGGACCTCGGAACGCGCCAACCGGATGATCCCGCGCCTGCTGGAGGCGGCGGTGGACCCGAGCCTGCCCGACAGCGCCGAGGAAGCCTTGGCGCGCTTTGTCTCCGACGCCTGCGCCGTCTGATCCGTTGGAATTTGGATATTTTTACCAAGATGAAGCGGCACGGTTGCGCTTCATCTTGGCTCAAATATCCAATTCCGAACGCTGGGGCAGGCGGGCCGTCAGACGGCTTTCGCCAGCGCCTGATCCAGATCGGCGATGATGTCGGCGGCGTCTTCGATGCCGATCGACAGGCGCACCACATCGGGGGCGGCACCGGCGCGGATTTGCGCGGCCTCGTCCAGCTGGCGGTGGGTGGTGGAGGCCGGGTGGATGATGAGCGAGCGGGTATCGCCCAGATTGGCGACATGGCTGAACAGCTTGAGGCTGTCCACCAGCTTTACGCAGGCCTCATAGCCGCCCTTCACCGCCACGGTGAACAGCGCGCCTGCGCCTTTGGGGGTGATCTGCGCCACGCGGGCGTGCCAGGGCGAGGACGCCAGCCCGGCATAGGTGACGCCTGCGATGCGCGGGTCGGGCTCCAGCCATTCGGCCACCTTTTGCGCATTCTCGACATGGCGCTGCATGCGCAGGCCCAGCGTCTCGATGCCCATCAGGGTGTAATGCGCGCCTTGCGGGTTCATGGTCATGCCCAGATCGCGCAGGCCCACGGCGATGGAGTGGAAGGTGAAGGCCATGGCGCCAAGCGCCGCGTGGAAGTTCAGCCCGTGATAGGCGGGTTCGGGGGCGGCGAGCGAGGGGAACTTGCCCGAGGCCGACCAGTCGAACTTGCCGGAATCGACCACGATGCCCCCCGTCACCGTGCCATTGCCGGTGAGGTATTTGGTGGCGGAATGGACGACCAGCGTGGCGCCGTGCTGGATCGGTTTGCACAGATAAGGGGTGGCGGTGGTGTTGTCGACGATCAGTGGCAGGCCCACCCTGCCCGCGACCGAGGCCACCGCATCCAGATCGGTGATCACGCCGCCCGGATTGGCGATGGTTTCGCAAAACAGCGCGCGGGTGTTGTCATCGACCGCAGCCTCGATCGCGGCGGGATCGTCGAAATCGACGAATTTGGCCGACCAGCCGAATTTGCGGATCGTGTTGGAAAACTGCTGGATGGTGCCGCCATAAAGCCGGGTGGAGGCCACGACATTGCAGCCGGGTGCCATCAGCGGGAACAGCGCCATGATCTGCGCCGCATGGCCCGAGGAGCAGCAGACGGCACCGGCGCCGCCCTCCAGCGCCGCGACACGTTCCCCAAGGGCGGCGACGGTGGGGTTGGTCAGACGGGAATAGATATAGCCGACCTCTTGCAGGTTGAAGAGCTTGGCCGCGTGATCGGCATCGCGGAAGACATAGGCCGTGGTCTGGTAGATCGGCACTTGCCGCGCGCCGGTGGCGGGATCGGGGCGGGCACCGGCGTGGATGGCCAGCGTGTCAAAGCCCATCGGGGTCTCGGTCATGGTCTCTCCTCCATTTTCGGGCAGAGCCTAAGGCGACGGGGCCGCCCGAGGCAATGGGGGTGGGGGAGAAAAGCAGCTCCATGCTGTCGCAGGCGGGGCGCGGGGAAGGCCGCGCCTGCGGGGCCGGGTCAGAACAGGAAAATCTGATGGGCGCCAAGTTGGGCGCCATCTTGCAGGTCCAGCAGCAGGATGGGGGCGGCGCCGCCCGCGCCGTCGCGGTCGAGCCAGAGGGTTGCGTCGCTTGGGCGGAAGATCAGCCGGTCATCGGCGTCCAGCGCGGCGGGGCCGATACGGAAGGCGGCGGGATCGAGCGCGCCGCTGCCCTGGCCGGGCAGCAGGCTCGCGGCGAGGCCGATGCGGTCGGCGCCGCTGAAATCGGTGATCCGGTCGCCGGCTTCGCTCTGGCTGTTCAGCAGGAAGCGGTCGGCCCCGGCGCCGCCGCTCAGCGTATCGGCGCCGTCGCCGCCTTGCAGCGTGTCGCGGCCCTTGCCGCCCTCCAGCCGGTCATCGCCGCCTTGCCCGGCCAGCAGATTGGCGGCGCGGTTGCCGCGCAGGTGATCGCCCTGGGCCGAGCCGAGGATGGCCTCGAAGCCGGTGAGGCTGTCGCCCGCCGCGCGCCCGGTGGCGGTGAGGCTGCCATCCAGCGCCAGCGTGATGCCTGTGGCGGCGCTGGTGAAATCCAGCGTGTCAAAGCCCTTGCCGCCATCCAGACGCTCGGCCTGATCGCCGGGCAGGAAGATGTCATTCCCGGCCTCGCCGCGGGCAATGCCCTCGAACCAGCCGCCGATGTTTTCAAAGCGGTCATCGCCGCCGCCCAGCAGCACATCGCCGGTGAGGATGGAGCGGTTGAGAACATTGTCCTGCCCGGTCGAGCTGTCCAGCCCGTCATAGGCGATGCCGCCCCAGATATGGCCCTCGTTGATCAGGGTGATCGGGGCGCGGTCGGCGGCGCCGCCGCGCAGCACGGCGATCTCGCCCCCGGCGATGGAGCCGGTATTCTGCACCCAGGCGCCGCTGCCCGTGCCGGTTTGCAGCCCGATGCCATAGGCCGAGCCGGTGATCTGCCCGGCATTCAGCAGCGTGCTGCTGCCGCGCAGCATGAGCGCCATGAAGGCGGCCAGCACATCGCCGGTGGCCGCGATCTCGATCCGGTTGTCGGTGGCGCTGCGGGTGCCCAGGTCGATGCCATAGGTGGTGCCCGACAAGAGCCCATGGATGCGCAGCAGGTGGTCGCTGCCCGCCCCGGTCAGGGCGCTGCCCGAAAGCGAGGTGAGGCTGATGCGGCGGGTGATGAAGGCATCATCGCCGCTGTCCAGCGCGAGGATGTCGCGCCGGGCGGTCACATCGGCAGTGGGCATGAACAGGGTCACGGGCGGTATCCTTTGCACGGAACTGGCTTTGCACGGGTATGGCTTGGCACGGATATGGCGCTTGGATAGCGCGGAATCGCAGGATTTGCACCCCCCAAGGCGGGGCCGTGTTACGCGCGGTCATCCTTGGGGCTGCCCATGACGACATGGGTGGTCAGCCGCTCCACCTGCGGCAGGGCGCCGAGGATTTCGGTATGGAAATGCTTGTAGGCGACCAGATCGGCGGCCTCGACCCGGAGCAGATATTCGACGGCGCCGGTGATGTTGTGGCATTCGCGCACCTCTGGGGCGCGGGCCATGGCGCGTTCAAACGCCTCTTGCGCGGCCTTGGTGTGCTGGTTCAGGCCCACGGTGATATAGGCGGTGAAGGTGATGCCGGTTTTCGCGGGGTCGATGCTGGCGCGGTAGCCGGTGATGATGCCCTTGCGTTCGAGGTCCTGCACGCGGCGCAGGCAGGCCGAGGGCGAGAGGCCGATGCGGGCGGCGAGGTCAAGGTTGGGCAGCCGCCCCTCGCGGGCGAGGATGCGCAATATCCGTTGGTCTGTGGCGTCGATCTTCGTCATTTGTTGTGAAATGTGAGCCAATGTTGCAATGATTGCAACCCGCTGCGGTGCGGGATGGGGCAGGATTGCGCCATGATGACATATGAGACCCTTCTGGCCCTGACGGGCTTTGCCTTTGTGACCTCGGCCACGCCGGGGCCGAACAATCTGATGCTGATGACTTCGGGCGCCAATTTCGGGCTGCGGCGGACGGTGCCGCATATGCTGGGGATCAGCGTCGGGTTTTCGGTGATGTGTCTGCTGGTGGGATTGGGCGTGGCGGGGGTGATCTTTGCCTGGCCGCTGGCCGATCTGGTGTTGCGAACGCTTTCGGTAGTCTACATGTTGTGGCTGGCTTGGAAGATCGCGCGGGCCGGTGGCCCCGGCGAGGGCCGCGCGGGCGACCGGCCGATGAGCTTTGTGGCGGCGGCGGCCTTTCAATGGGTGAACCCGAAGGCTTGGGCCATGGCCTTGGGCGCGATCGCGCTTTATGCGCCGGATCAAAGCCTTGCGGCGCTGGCGCTGGTGGCGGGCGTGTTTGGGTTGGTGAACCTGCCGACGGTGAGCCTGTGGGCGGCGGCAGGGCAGGGCCTGCGCCGGGTGCTGACCAGCCCGGCCCGGCTGCGCGGGTTCAACTGTACCATGGCGGGTCTGCTGGTCGCCTCGCTCTTGCCGGTGGTGTGGCGGTAGGGGCGACATGCCGGGGGGCGGATGAGGAAACGCAGCGCGTTTCCCCGGCCCTGCGGGAGGGGGGCCGCAAGACCGCCACAACCGGTGACGGAGAGGCCCACGCCCGCCGGGCGGGTGCTGGCCGTTCGCTTTGGGCCAACGGCCCAAACGCGGAAACGGTGCCGCGTGACCCCGGCGATGGCCTCGGCCGTGGGGGGCGTGGCAACTGTCGGGAAATTGTGGGTTCCGGGCGGATCAGGAAACGCACCGCGTTTCCCCGCCC